>CAYHDY010000001.1:0-53949 GCA_964355525.1 uncultured Gammaproteobacteria bacterium
CGGAATCGTTCTCGTCGTCGGCGCGTTTGTGTTGTCACTCTTTCGACCGAAGTAAACGGAACGATTGATGTGCTTGCATCTCGGCCAGCTCTTACACTGCGATTCTCTCGCAGTGTTTTTTTATGAATCACAAGATTGACAAATTGCGCAGAAGTCTGTAAAAAAATCTCGTCTTCAACTCGAAGGAGGAACGTCTATGTTGGAAGTGATTGGTTTAATCACACCGTTCGAGGAGGTCCTGTTGCAACTGATCGAGGAGGCCAAACGGATACGTCTCAATGCTTATGCGCCTTACTCGCGCTTCCAGGTCGGGACGGCCATCTATACGAACCGTGAGAATATTTACGTCGGGTGCAACGTCGAGTCTGCTGATTATGATGGCACGCACGCCGAGGAATCAGCAATGAGCGCGATGGTGGGCGCAGGCGAGCGTTCACCACTTATCTACGTCACCATGGGCGGACTTGAAGGTGCGGAGCCAACGCTTACGGCTGCATGCGGAAAGTGTCGTCAGAAGATCATGGAGTTTGCTTCGCTCTCTGGAAGGGATGCCATAATCATTATGTCGGCACGAACGGGAGGCAGCCCCCGTCTCGTCCCGATCTCGAAGCTCCTTCTCGATTCGTTCGGCCCGGCTGACATCGGGATCGACGTCGAAAAGTATCGTCGCTAGACAACCTCTGTTCCTTCAAGTCTTCTTCAAAGAAGTTTAAATCCATTTCCTTACACCGCAATTCTCTCGCGGTGTTTTTTTATCGACAAGGATCATCGATCGTGATTCATTGACACTCATCTATTTCCATGATTCAATCCTTCCGCATTTGTCACAACGGAGGAAAGCAATGCTGATGAAACGAATCTTGGAACTCGGAACGCAGAAGCCGCACGAAAAAGAACCGCCAAATGCTTGGTTGTTCCGCGTGCTTGAACTCGATCCCCTCAAACAGTCAGGACTCGAGCTTCGATCTGCGGATGGTTGTCTCTATTATGGAGAGAAGGATAGAGTCAATCATGATTACGTGCGTCTTCGTGGCGTAGAAGAAGAAGTTCGTCTCGCTGTGGAATCGTGGATGAAGTTCGGTTTGAATCCGGATGATCTGAATCGCGCGGTTTCGATCGTAATCTGTAATGAAGATCGTACGGCGTTTCTGTTGCAACGCAAAGACGAGAAACATCCGAACGAGGCATGTCGCGGTCGATACTCGCTTTTCGGCGGATCGCCTCACGTGGATGAACGTTCTCGAATGGCGGCGTATCGAGAACTGCTTGAAGAAATTCGTTTCGCGGAATTACGACGGAAATTGATTTTACTCGATCGTGTCGGCGAACTCACCCTTCCATCTGTCCAGTGGTCCGGCCAGTATCTCTGCGAGATTTCCATTCTCGCGCTCCCGAACGCCTCGTTCATGCGGTTCGTCGAGTCCATCGCGTTTCAAGACGACATCGCCGAATCGATCGGTGCAGTCATCACGCGAAAAGAATTCGAACAGATTCTCTTGCCGCAAGAAGTTGCAAACCCGGGCCGGCACTTCCTCGCCTCGCACCATGAAGCGATCCGGGTCGTTCTCGAAGGCCGCCTCATCTGACATCGTCATCTGTCCATCGAACGTATCGGTGGATTTTTTTGTTCAAATAAAAAATCCATTCGCGGGGAATGGATCAGCTGGGAGATTTGCTTGCGGCCGGTTCATCGGGTTTGCGAACCCAGATTTGTGCAGCACTTTCGGTGGAGAATGTTTTCAGGACACTGTGTCCCAAGTCGTGCTCGCGACTGGTCCGTCTCTCTTGTCCTGGAAGCAGGAAGGCGAGGAAGCGGTCACTCTCGGATTCCGCTTTGTGCCAGATGACGACCATCGGCTCGTCGAACGAAAGTTCTAGGAGATTGCTGGTCGGATGCACACACAGGTGAACGATCGTGCTTTTTGGAATCGCATGGAACCAGTCTTCGAGAGGTTCTTGCAGTTCGATCGATTCCGCCGCCGGAAGATGTCGGCCAAAGTAGCCGTACTTCGCAGGACTGTTCGGATCGAACATTTCCAGTTTTCGAATCATCGTGATGAACGGAATCGTTTCGCCATGCTTGAATTGTTTGAACGCGATCCAGACAGGATTCGTTGGCGATGTTGTCATCTCGTTCTCCTTTTTTTTCGTTGACGTTTTCGAATGGAGCGAGATGACAGTCTCATTTTATTTTGGGTTTGTCAATGAACTCGCGTAAATAAAAAATCCACTCGGCAAAGAGCGGAATGAGTCAGGACGATGTCGGGAGAGGGGAGAGTTCCCGTTTTTCGATCGGGGGCGGATTGCCCGGGACGAGAAAGAGATAGCCGATGATTAGGAGTATCGCGGCAATGCTGGCGTTCAAAAGGGGTAACGTTTCTTCGAAGATGCAATTGGTCAGTTGATAACACGCGACGAATTTGTAGATCCGAGCAACGCGCACCACGTACTGCGGAACCGAGTTGCCCAATCGCTCATTCAATCGATCTTGACGCTGCACGACCCACTGAAGAAACCAGCTTAGGATGACGATGAACGCAATCAAATCTCCCATGACTGGTCTTTTTTGGATTTGCGCATGCAAGATTTCTTTGGTTGCTGCGCTGGCCGCGAAGAAAAACCAGACGACGTATCGCTGCATCGAAACCGTGAAGCCGAACTCGCGATGCAGGAAGTGCGATCCTCGCGTGATGTGCGTTTGAATCCACATGTCCGCATCGATGATGAATCGAACGAGTGATCTCATGTCATTCTTATCCTTCGTTCGAAGTGAACGCGTGAAAACCCTATTCGATTTTTTCTTTTTTGTCAACCCGGCAGCTGCCGGGTCAATACAAAACACCCGCCATTACTGACGGGTGCACTTGTTTCGATTAAATCGTGCGCTTGCCTTTCAACGTATCTTTCAATGCTTTTCCCGCTTTAAATTTTGGGACAATTACGGATGGGATGTTGATTGGTTCGCTCGGTTTCTGTGGATTTACACCAATACGTCCTTTGCGCTCACGCGCACTGAACGTTCCGAATCCGGCGATAGTAACTTCGCCGCCTTTTGAGAGTTCACGTGTGACGATCTCTTCAAACAAGGCGATGAAATCATCTCCCAATTTTTTTGAGATCTGCAATTTTTCCGCGATCTGCGTCGCGAGTTCAGCTTTGTTCATATTGCATTTATTCTACACGATTTACCGTGCGTACTCAATAACACGTGTCTCTCGAATGATGGTGACTTTGATTTCACCTGGATAGCTGAGTTCAGATTCAATTTTATTCGCGATGTCTTTTGCAAGTTGGTATGAAGCGAGATCTGTAATTTTTTCTGGATGAATGAAGACACGCACTTCACGTCCGGCTTGAATCGCGTAGACTTTTTCCACGCCTTCAAATCCGCTCGCAGTGCGTTCCAATTCTTCCATGCGCTGAATAAAGTTTTCAAGGGATTGCTTGCGCGCTCCCGGCCGCGCACCACTGATCGCATCCGCCGCTTTCACAATCGAACCTTCGACGGTGCGTGGACGATCCTCATGATGGGCGATGGATTGATAACAAATTTCTTCCGGGAATCCGAATTTCTTCATGATGTTGTAGCCGATTTCTGGATGTGCACCCTGCATATCGTGATCAACCGCTTTTCCAATGTCATGAAAGAGTCCTCCTTTTTTACAGACAAACACATCCGCACCGAGTTCTTCTGCCATCATTCCCGCAAGGGTTCCAACTTCGATGGAGTGTTGCAAAGCGTTTTGTCCGTAACTGGTACGGAACTTCATGCGGCCTAAAATCGAAACGAGCTTCGGATCGATGGAAGAAACAGGAATTCCGAGTTGATACAACGCATCTTCTCCGGTCTTCTTAAGTTCTTGTGCGAGAGATTTCTTTGCCTCGGTAACAGATTCTTCGATGCGGGCCGGATGAATGCGTCCGTCTTTGATGAGCGCATCAAGTGCGCGTTTCGCAACCTGGCGACGAATAGGGGAGAAACCGCTGATGGTAATAATCGACGGTGTGTCATCCACAATGATTTCTGTTCCCGTCAAAAGTTCAATGGCTTTAATGTTACGTCCTTCTTTTCCGATGATGCGTCCTTTCATTTCATCGTTTGGAAGTTCAACAGCGGTTGTGGTTGTGTCGACGGACACGGACGAAGAGAATCGCGTGATCGCAAGGGAAAGTAATTTGCGTGATTTGATTTCCACTTCTTCTTCGGTGATCTCATCCATCTTACGCATGCGACTCATGAGCGCTTCTGAAGAATCCACTTCGATTTGTTTCATCAACTTTTCTTCCGCCTGTTCTTTTGTTAATTGAGCGACGGCTTGCAGTTTCAATTGTTGTTCGTGCTTCAATGTCTCGATGTTCGTTTTAACATCTTCGACTTGTTTCAATTGTTCTTCGAGACGTGTTTTCTTATCTTCAATCTCGATCAGTTTTTGATCGAACATCGTTTCACGTTTCTCTAATCGTTTCTGTTGTTCTTGGATGTCACGACGTTGAACTTGTTCTTCCTGCTTTGCGTCTTCAATGACTTTGAACGCTTTTTCTTTTGCCTCGATTAACAATTCTTGTTGCTTGCTTTTTGCCTCGTTCAGCATCTCTTGTTGTTTGGTTTTGGTCTCCGTCAGAATTTTTTCCGCCTTGTTCTCTGCGTCATCGGCCATGCGGGAGGCTTGTGCTTTTCTGTACACATACCCACCAACCGCACCACCTCCGAGCCCGAGAACGAGCAGAAGGATCGAAATAAACATAGATAAAAACTTCTCGAACTCCGAGAAGCTTGAAAGACGCGCTCGTCATGGACGAGGCAATGTATGTGATTGTTTGTCTAAATTATCGCAAAAACAATCCTGAAAACTTCAGGGAGTCGAGAGAAAGAGGAAACAGAAAGTTTTTTTGCAAATAATCCATAAACAGTCAGACACAGGCGTCACAGGCTTCAAGGAAGAACAGTTACATCAATAATTACGTGTAAACACAGTATCAAAATCGAGAAGGAGTGTCAAAGACATGTGCACAGAAATAAAAAACAGCGAATCGCTTCGCTGTTGAGGAAAGAATTACTGTCAGTCGTCTCCGCCTCCGCCACCACCGCCGGAATCACCTCCGCCGAATCCGTCGAATGAGCTTCCGCCGGAATCACCTCCGCTGAACCATCCTCCGCCGCTTCCGCCTGATGAGTATCCACCACCTCTGTTTCTGCGCCGAGCGTCTATCCATGCGAGGAAAAAGACAACGACGATGAGCAGGATGAGGAAAACCAGAAGCCAAAGGGCAAGTGAAGTGGTTGGATCAACTTTCTTCTCTTTTGGCGTTGTGGGTCGCTGTGCCCACGGGGTGTCGCCGAGCTTTTCCATGATGGCCTGCACTCCGGCCACAACCGCTTCCGCACGTTTTTCTTGCTGATTGAGTGGGTGCATGGCTTTCGCGATGATGTGTTTGCAATCCACATCCGTGAGCCAGCCTTGAATGCCATAACCGGTCGCGATCCACGCCTTTTTCTCGGGCGGGGGAACAACGAGGAGCAGAACGCCGTTGTCCTGACCTTGCTTGCCGATGCGCCATCGTTTCCAAATGCCCTGCGCGTAATCATTCGGTTCCTGACCTTGCAGACTCGGAACGATGAGCACGGCGATCTCGATCGATGTCGAGTCGCGGTAGATGCGGAGCGTTGCCTCGAGCTTTGCGGACATGTCCGGAGGAAGCAAGCCCGCGATGTCCGTGACCATTCCAGTCGGAAGCGGGTAGTCCGCGAACGCGGAAGGGACAACGAGGCAGGTGACGAGTGCGAGAAGCGCAATGATGTGTCGCATGGGTGACCTCACTTGAAGTCGATGGACGGAGCTTTCTCCGAACCGACGTCCGCTTGGAAGGGCTTGCGATCCGTTCGCCCGCCCGCGCCCATGCTTCCCGGGAACACATGGATGCTCGTGTTGTACGCGGCGACCGCATCGTTGTAGTCATGCCGCGCTTTCTGGATCCGGTTCTCGGTTCCTTCGAGCTGCGTCATGAAATCGCGATACGCTTCCGTTGCCTTCAGGTTCGGATAGTTCTCCGCGACCGCGAGCAGGCGACTCATCGAAGACTTCAGGCCGTCTTGCGCTTGCGCGAACGCCTTCATCTTCTCCGGATTGTCGAGGTCTGCGGCTTCGATCTTGATCGTGCTGATCTTGGCGCGTGCCTCCGTGATTTCCGTGAACACCTTTTCCTCGAACTGTGCCGCGCCCTTGACCGTCTTCACGAGATTCGGGATCAGATCGACGCGCCGTTGGTACGAAGTTTCGACATCGCCCCACTTGGCGCCGACGACCTGTTCGTTTCGGACCATTGAGTTGCTGGCCGAGATCAGGACGAAGATGAAGATGATGACACCACCGATGACACCACCGATCAACCATTTTGCATTCATGAGCATCTCCTTAGGGTCGACACGTGTGTAAAACAGACCATCTGATCCACCTCACGTGTATCCAGGCATTCGTGCACTGGACGCGGAATTGTATGTTGAAAACCCCTTTGTGTCAAGGGAGTCGGGCGAGAAATGGTTCGATATTGATAAGATTTTTTGAAACGGAATCGGGATCAAGTTTATTGAGAATCAATGCTTCATCAACATGAAACGGTCCGATGGATGTCCGACGAAGTGTCTCAACATATCCGCCGGTTCCAAGTTTTACACCGAGATCGCGAGCGATAGATCGGATGTATGTTCCCGAGGAACAGTGAATTGTAACTCCGATATGGGTGGGGTCTCCAGACCCCGCTTGATATTCAATCGAATAAATCGTCACATGCCGCGGCGCAACCAACATCGGTTTCCCCTCGCGCGCAAGTTCATACAATTTTTTTCCTTGCACCTTGATCGCCGCATACGTCGGCGGCACCTGATCAATTTCTCCGACGAATGATTTCAGTGCACTCGCCACTCCCTCCCCTGAGAGGGGGAGGGTCGGGGAGAGGGGTTGTGTAATCATTCCCGTCACATCATCCGTATCCGAACTCGCGCCCAACACAAACGTCGCTTCATATCGTTTATCAAGTCCAACCAGTTTCTGCATCTCTCGTGTCGCTTCACGCCCAACGCCAACCAAAAGCAATCCCGTTGCAAACGGATCGAGCGTGCCGGCGTGTCCGATGCGTTTCACACCCGTGATACGTCGCAATCGTGCGATCACATCGTGCGAGGTGATGCCGGCGGGTTTGTCGATGAGAAGGAAACCGATCATAACGTATTCGTAGGGGCGGGTCTTGTGTCCGCCCTTGTGAATGTGAATCGAATAATAATCCGATGATACGCGAGCGGGGATCGTTTGACAAAAATGGGTGTATCGACAAGAATCATCATGCAACCAAATCATCTGGAGGTCATATGTTGCGTTTGCTCATTCTTCTGACGCTTTATCCCGAGGAAAAAAAGAGTAACCCTGATGGGTCTGTCGGGAACGGTCAAATTCAATATTCGATCGAAGGATTACTTCGTACGGTGAGGAAGGTCGTTGAAGAGAATCTTTTGACTCTCGATCGAAAAATCCTTGACGATTTCGATTTGGTCATTCGAGAGATGCTTGAAAACGGAACGTTGAACGTTATGAACGGAACGGTTCGCATCGCTCCTCTCGGAGAGGGTTTTCATAAACTCGAATCAAATCGGTTTTTGCGGTTTGTATGCGAACACGGGAAAGAAATTCAATTCAATGATGCTAAGAATACGTAATTTCATGCTTCTCAATCTGCTCTCAAGCAGATTTTTTCTTTTCCAGCGGCTTTTCATTGACCTCCCCGTCTTTTCCTTATATACTCCCGATTAACTATGAATATCACCGAACTAGCCCGACGTCTTCGTGTTCATCCAAACGAACTCCTGCTTAAATTGCCGGATCTCGGATTTGCGATTGGTGCACGTGCCATCAAAGTGGATGACCGTCAGGCGCAAAAAATCATGGAAGCTTGGGCGGAAATGACCCGTAAGGATCGTTTGGCGCGAAAAGTGGAAATTCAAAAGGCACAATCTGGTGTGCGTACAAGTGATGTTGCTGTTGCAGACAGAAAACCTGTCGTGCTTCCGGCGATGATGACGGTGCGAGATTTCGCGTCGCTTTTGAATCTTCCGGTTCCACGCATCATGCAAGAGTTGATGCGAAACGGAATTCTTGCGTCCATTAACGAACGCATCGATTTTGATACCGCATTGATTATCGCGGAAGATTTAGGGTTTGCTCCAACGCTTGGAGAACAAAAACAAGCGGGTACGGAAGATACGGAAGGGATCGATAAAGTTCGTGAACGTGCGGAGAGTGAATCGAAAGATAAAATGTTGCCGCGTCCGCCGGTTGTTGTTGTGATGGGACACGTTGATCATGGAAAAACAAAATTATTGGATGGCATTCGTAAAACAAACGTGATGGCGACGGAGGCGGGAGGAATCACACAACACATTGGTGCGTATCAAGTGGAACGTAACGGTCGTGCACTGACATTCATCGACACTCCAGGCCACGAAGCGTTTACGGTCATGCGATCCCGCGGAGCAAAGGTTGCGGATATGGCGATTCTTGTTGTCGCAGCCGATGATGGTGTGCAGCCGCAAACACGTGAGGCCGTGAACATTATTAAATCTGCAAACTTGCCGTTCATTGTCGCTCTCAACAAAATCGATCGCGCGGAAGCAAACATCGATCGTGTAAAAGGAGAACTCGCGGAACTTGGTTTGACTCCGGAAGATTGGGGTGGATCGACGGTTGTTGTCGGCGTCTCCGCAAAAGAGGGAACAAACATTGATGGTTTGCTCGACGTCTTGCTTTTGGTTGCGGATATTGAAAAAGACAACATCGTTGCAAATCCAAATCATCGCGCACTTGGAACCATTGTTGAATCTCATGTGGATACAACCATCGGTCCGGTCGCAACCATGCTTGTTCAAAGCGGAACACTTCATGTCGGTGATGTTCTTGGTGTTCGTGGAACATTGTACGGACGTGTTCGTGCGATGAAAGATTGGAAAGGCGATGCGGTTATCGATGCAACTCCATCTACTCCTGTTGAAATTATCGGCTGGAAAATCGCTCCTGCGGTTGGAGATGTTATGGATGTTCCTCTCGATGCAAAAGCATTGAAGCGCATTAAATCCACAGACAGCTCGATGAAAGCAACAGAATCGATGGCAATTCATCACGTGCAAACAGCTGTCGAAACGGAAGCAGAAGGGGATCACAAGAAACGAACGCTTACACTGATCATTCGCGCCGACGTGCTCGGATCACTTGAAGCGATTCTCGGCATGATCGATAAAATCAAACACGATGAAGTTCAGGTGAAGGTGATGAAGAAAGGACTTGGAAACATTACGGACACCGATATTGGCGATGCGGAAGCGGCGGGTGCAATGGTCATGGCGTTTAACACACGCGTTGTTCCACGCGCAGAAGAACTCGCACGCGAAAAACATGTTACCGTTCGACGTTACGAGATTATCTATCGTTTGTTTGATGACGTCGTTGAAGAATTGCGTAAGTTGTTGCCGGCTGAATTGATTATTACAGAGCTCGGACAGTTTGAAATCATGAAAGTGTTTCGCAAGTCGGATCACGGTTGGATTGTCGGTGGTCGCGTAAAGAAATCCAAAATTTTACCAAAAGCAAAATTGCGTTTGAGTCGCAACGGTGAATATATCGGCGAAGGAGAAATTCTTGCACTTCAACTTGGTCCCGGAGAATTGAAAGAAGGACAACCCGGTCAAGAAATCGGATTGAGTTACAGAGGAAAAGTAAAACCAGAGGAAAAGGATATTTTCGAAGCCTACACGGAAGAAAAAATTACCAAGTTGTTCAAGCTCGAAGGAATTGAAACACGATAATTTATTTCGTAGGGGACGGTTGTGACCGTCCCTCGCATCTATTTATGTCCGAATTGATTTTAACCGAAGAGAATTTTGACGCGTCCGTTTTGCAAGCCGACGGGCTTGTGCTCGTAGATTTTTGGGCGCCGTGGTGCGGACCGTGCCGAATGATGGCTCCGATCATTGAAGAACTCGCACATGAACTTGAAGGAGTCATCATTGCAAAGTTGAACGTGGATGAGCATTCATCCATTGCACAGAGATTTAACATTCTCTCCATCCCAACATTCATTTTATTTAAAAAAGGTCAGGTCGTTGATCAGTTCTCGGGCGGTATGGCAAAGGAAGCGTTTAAGGCACATATTCAAAAACATCTTTCCTAATTATGGCAACCGAGAATCTCATCATCATTGGTTCCGGTCCTGCCGGATACACGGCCGCGATTTATGCAGCGCGTGCGGAATTGAAACCGGTGATGTTTGAAGGACAGTCGACGGGCGGACAACCGGGCGGACAGTTGATGCTCACGACAGATGTTGAAAACTTTCCTGGATTTCCAGAAGGGATTCAAGGGCCGGAACTCATGGAACAAATGAAAAAACAGGCTGTGCGTTTCGGAACAACGATTGTTTCGAAAGACGTAACGTTTGTGGATTTTTCCGTGAAGCCGTTTATTGTTCGAACAGGCGAGGAAGAATATTTTGCGAATAGTGTGATCGTCACAACTGGTGCGCAAGCAAAGTGGCTTGGCGTTCCCGGCGAACAAACGTATCAAGGTCGTGGCGTTTCCGCGTGTGCAACCTGTGATGGATTTTTTTTCAAAGAGAAACATGTGGTCGTTGTCGGCGGGGGAGACGCAGCGATGGAAGAAGCGAATTTTCTGACACGCTTTGCATTGAAGTTGACGCTCCTTGTTCGATCGGACGCACTTCGCGCTTCGAAAATTATGCAGGATCGTGTAAAAGCAAATCCGAAAATTGAAATTCTGTGGAACACGGAAGTCGCGGAAGTTGTCGGTAATACTTCGAAGATGACCGGACTTACATTGAAAAATAATAAGACCGGTGAAATGACGAACATGCAAGCAGATGGATTGTTCGTTGCCATCGGACACAAACCAAACACGGAAATTTTTGCGGGACAATTGGAACTCGATCCCGTCGGATATATCGTCACGAAAGATCATTCGTCGGCAACAAGCGTTGAGGGAGTCTTCGCAGGCGGAGACGTTGCGGATCACGTGTACCGTCAAGCGATCAGTGCTGCGGGAACGGGATGTATGGCCGCGCTTGATGCGGAACGATATTTATCGAGACAATCATAAAATTTCAAATCGAAAAATCCCAACTTCCAAATTATTGGCGGTTGGGATTTTTTATTTGATGCATTTGAAAATAAAAAAGATACCTGTCGAAAGGTATCAGTGTGTTCAGGCAGCCGCGTCTTTCTTTGGTTGAAGAGCCGCTTCGCCACGAGTGAGGAAATCCTTGATGATGCGCAGATCTTGCGGATAGAAGCTGAAGTCGATTGCCTCACCGTTCGTCTGTCCGACAATTGCGCGACATGGAACGAATTCTTCTTTGAACGCTGTGTTGAACTGTTGCGTTCCGCCGTAGATGGCTCGACGAGAGATCGTGCCAAGACTCGGATCGTTCGAGCGGGGACACTTGTGTACTTGCTCGATGTAGAACGCTCCGTTCTGTTTTCCTGGATTGACGGTCACACACAGGTTGTAGCCGGTTTCGGTGATGACGATCAGATCCATGTTCCAGTTCATGTTTTCTTCCACGCTCGGAAGGAACACATAACAATTTGTTGCGGAGAGGAAATTGACGATCGTACGGGCACGCGAGGATGCGTCCGTCACGGATTTTTTCCACAGGCGAACGCTTGTTGCGTTTCCATGGCCGAGCGCGAAAATTTCCATCCCGTCCCTTGGATCGAGATCCAAGAAAAAACGGGTGAGGCGATGTTGTAGCATTGTGCCGATCACTTCGATCATCCATTGCTCTTTCACGGACGTGTTCGGGTGATAGAGCTGACTTTGCAACTTGTACAGGGCGAGGATGGTGCAGACTTCGCGTTCGATCGGAGAGATTTGCGCGAAGTAACTTGAAAGCGCTGAACGCACCTGCAGCTCGATCGCGTGCACAGCCATCACGATATCTTTCGACAGATCGAACAGATATGGATGAAGCTTCGCGACTGGATAGCGTGCGAACTCTTGGATGCGTTTCCGTTCATCTTCCGACAAGCGGATTCGTTTGCTGTCGACTTGAATTTCCCGATGTTCTTCAAACAATCGATCCCACATGGTGAACCTCCTCTGGTGGTACCAGTGAGAGAATCTATCAGAGATTCTGAGATTCGTCAAGGTTATCTTCCTCTTTTTCTCGACGAGTTTGCCTATCCTTTGATAGGATACGGTCACTATGAGTTACAATCATCAAGAAATTGAAAAGAAATGGCAGGCTCGATGGGAAGCCGACCAACACGGGCGTGTCGTCGAAACTGATTCGAACGAAAATGCCTTGTATTACCTCATCATGTTTCCGTATCCGTCCGGATCCGGTCTGCATGTAGGCCACGTGGAATCGCAAGCCGCGATTGATATTTTGGCACGCATGGAGCGTATGCGCGGAAAAAATGTGTTGTGTCCGATCGGATACGATGCGTTTGGTTTGCCTGCGGAGAATTACGCGATTAAGACGGGTGTGCATCCTTCGGTCACAACGAAACAAGCGATTGAGAATTTTCACAAACAGATGCAATCCCTCGGCCTCTCGTTCGATTGGTCACGCGAAATTTCTACGGCGGATCCGGAATACTACAAATGGACACAATGGTTGTTTCTCTTGTTTTATAAAAACGGTTTGGCATACAGAAAAAAATCTCCCGTGAACTGGTGTGACGGTTGTCATACCGTTCTCGCAAACGAACAAGTCGTCGCCGGCGCCTGCGAACGTTGCGGCACCATTGTGATCCAAAAAGATTTGGAACAATGGTTTTTCAATATCACAAAATACGCGGATCGTTTACTCGCAGGTCTCGACACAATCGATTGGCCGGAGAAGATTAAGTCGATGCAGCGGAATTGGATTGGCAAATCGGTTGGAGCGGAAGTCATCTTTCAACTCGCTGATGCGTCATCCCGAGCGAAGTCCGACGAAGTCGAGGGATCTTCGATTCGCATGGAAGTTGTATTCGCATCGAACAATAAAGCGAAGAAGGCGCGTATGCAGAAATTGGTTGATGCCGCTGGACTCTCGATTCAACTGAAGACGCCCGAGGAAATCGGTATTCTTGATTTCGATGTTGTAGAGGATGGTTTGACACTCACGGAGAATTCGGAAAAGAAAGCGCGAGCGCTTTCGCATCTCACGTCACTGCCGATTCTTGCAGATGATTCCGGATTTTTTATTGAGAACAGTAAATTGGATCCGGTGAAGGTAAAACGAAATGCTCTCGACGGCGTTGACGAAAAAGAATTTTCAACGGAAGAGATCGGAAACAAGATGCTCACATATTATCAACGCATCGCCACAGATCATGGCGGTCGTGTGGATGCGGAATGGCGAAGTTCTTTGTGTTTGATGTCGTCCGCGAAGATATTGAAACAAGAAGAAGCAATCAGACCGACGATTCTGACGAACGAACCGCACGGCATCATGGATCCGTTTATGCCGCTTCGTCCATTGTATATTTCGAAAGATACAAATAAATACGTTCTCGATCAGACGGATGAAGAAGAATTGATCGAGTTAAAACCGATCATGGACGCACTCACACGTTTGTTCCGTCCATCGATTCGTGTTTTTACGACGCGCCCCGACACACTCTTCGGTGCAACGTATCTTGTTCTCGCACCTGAACATCAACTTGTTGATTCAATCGTGACCGTTGAACATCGCGCAGAAGTCGAGGTGTATCGCGTCGCTGCGTCGAAGAAATCCGCGCTTGAGCGAACGGAATTGCAGAAAGAAAAGACCGGTGTGTTTACGGGTGCGTATGCAATCAATCCTGTGAACGGTGAAGCGATTCCTGTTTGGATCGCAGATTATGTCATCACGACATACGGAACCGGAGCGATCATGGCCGTCCCAGCACACGATGAACGAGATTTTGAATTCGCAAAAAAATATCAGTTGCCGACGAAGATTGTTGTCGCATCAAAAAGTGGGGAAGAGATCGAAGGTTTTTTTGAAGAGGGAGTCGCTGTCCATTCCGAATTTCTTAGTGGACTTTCGACAAGCGGAGCAAAACAAAAAATGATTCAGTGGCTCGAGGAGAATCATGTCGGAAATGCGAAGACGACATTTCGTTTGCGCGATTGGCTCGTTTCACGACAACGTTACTGGGGAGCGCCGATTCCAATTATTTGGTGTGAGGAACATGGGGCACAGGCCGTCGAAGAATCACAACTTCCTGTCGAACTTCCGACCGATGTCGACTTCAAACCGACCGGCGAATCGCCACTTGTCGATTCAAAAACATTTCACGATGTGAAATGTCCGAAGTGTGGCAAAGATGCGCGTCGCGAGTCTGACACGATGGATACGTTCGTCGACTCGTCGTGGTACTACTTGCGCTATACAGATCCGCACAACGCGAAGGCGTTCGCGGATAAATCGAAAATCGATTATTGGTGTCCGGTGGATTTGTATCTCGGCGGCGCGGAACACGCGGTCATGCATTTGTTGTACGCACGCTTTTTCGCATACGCACTTCACGATCTCGGCTATCTGAATTTCTCCGCCAGAGGCGGATCCGCCTCTGGCGGAGAAGAGCCATTCTTAAAATTGAAAAATCAGGGACTCATCCTCGGACCCGACGGAGACAAGATGTCGAAGTCAAAAGGGAACGTCGTGAATCCGGATGAAATCGTTTCCGAGTACGGGGCGGATTCGATTCGTCTCTATGAAATGTTCATGGGGCCGCTTGAAGATGCAAAACCATGGGACACAAAAGGAGTCGTCGGCGTTCGTCGTTTTCTCGATAAGGTTTGGAAATTGAAAGAAAAAGTCGCCGCCTCTGCGTCATCCCGAGCGCAGCGAAGCGAAGCCGAGGGATCTTCGAGCGAGGGGGAGATCCTTCGGGTACCTCAGGATGACGCATATGTGAACCGTCTCCTTCACAAAACCATCAAGAAAGTCACGAAGGATCTTGAAGATCTGAAATTCAACACGGCGATCTCACAACTCATGATCGCGACGAATGAATTTTCGAGTGTGACATCGATCGAAGAGCAATCACTCGAATCATTGTTGAAATTGCTCGCACCGTTCGCGCCGCACATTGCGGAAGAACTCTGGGGACAACTTGGACACACAACATCGATCTTCAAAGAATCATGGCCGACGTTTGATCCGACACTCATTGTCGACGACGTCATTGAAATGGGTGTGCAAGTGAATGGAAAAGTTCGCGCGACGATTCACATCGCACCGAATGCGGATGAAGCGTCGGCAAAAGAACTCGCGTTGTCTGAACCGAATGTTTTGAAATGGATTGAAGGAAAAGACATTGTAAAAATTATTTACGTTCCGGGGAAAATTTTTAACATTGTTGTATGAACATCGTGATCATCGGCACGGGATACGTGGGACTGACATCGGGGATTGGATATGCGAAATTGGGGAATCGTGTCGCGTGTGTTGATATCGATGCGGAAAAAATTGCAAAGCTTGATTTGGGTCAGGTGCCGTTTTTCGAAGCTGGGATGACGGAAGCGCTGCATCAAGAACAAGAAATGGGTTCGATCGTTTTTACGACGGATCTCTCATCTGTCCTCGGTGAAGCGGAGGTGATCTTGCTCGCGGTTGGAACGCCGTCGAATTCAAGCGGGGAAGCGAATCTTTCTTTTTTATTTCAAGCAGCAAAACAAATCGGACAACATCTTGATCACGAAGTTGTGATTGTTACGAAAAGTACGGTGCCGGTCGGAACGAATCGTCGTGTCCTTGCTGCGATTCAAGAATCGATGGTCGTATCGGGGCGATCGGATCTCACGAGTTTGATTCAGATCGCAAGCGTGCCGGAATTTTTGCGAGAGGGAAGCGCGTTGAGAGATTTCATGGAACCGGAACGGATCGTGGTTGGAGCGGAAGATGAAATTGTTTTTGCGGTTGTCGAAGCAATGCATCACGGGATTAAAACAACGTGGGTGAAAACATCAATCGAGACAGCCGAGCTCACAAAGTACGCGGCGAACGCGATGCTTGCGACAAAGATTTCGTTCATCAATGAGATTGCAAACATCGCGGATCGCACGGGTGCGAATGTGCGCGACATTGCGTACGCGATCGGGCTCGACTCGCGGATCGGTCCGCATTTTTTGCAGGCAGGCATCGGATACGGAGGATCGTGTTTTCCGAAAGACGTTTCTGCATTGCATCAAATCGCCGGCACAAACGGATATGATTTCAAATTATTGACCGCAGTGATCGAAGTGAATAATCGTCAGCGCGATGTGTTTATCAAAAAAATTCAGGATGTACTCGGCACGTTGAAGGGGCGACGGATTGCTGTGTGGGGACTTGCGTTTAAAGCGGGAACGGATGATGTCAGAGAGTCTGCATCGATCGATATTGTTCGCCGATTGTACGCACTTGGTGCCGACATTTGTGCATTTGATCCGAAGGCGGAAGTTTCTGCGAAACGTCTATTGCCGGACGCTCTTTCATTCGCGTCGACCGCGATCGATGCAGCGGATGGGGCGGAAGCCCTTGTTGTACTCACAGAGTGGCCGGAGTTTCGCGACGTTTCGTTTTCAACTGTGAAAGCACGCATGCTCGATCCGATTATTTTTGACGGACGCAATCATCTCGCAGATTTATCACTCGCGAAATTTGGATTTCAGTATCACGGCATCGGTGTATGTTCTTCCGATCGATAATGGTATCGCCGTCAAAAACATTCGCCGCCCTCGCGGCGATGTTTTGTTTTGGTATTCTCCTCGGTCCATTGTTCATTTCTGTTCCGACGAATGTGTACCTCGTTCTTCTGATCGTTTGCGTTTTAATCGTTTCGTTCTCCCCTCCTTCACAAGGAGGGGTAGATGGTGGTCGCGCAAAGTGGTTCGGTCTTTTTATCCTGATGTTCATCTTCGGATTATTTCGTTACGCACAAAGCGAGATCCCAAAAAATATTCCGACCGTGCGAGAACGCACCGGTTCGATGCTTCGCATTGAAGGAGATGTGATTGCCGAACCAGCCATCAGTTCGAAATCGCAACAAGTCACGATTGGTCATGTACGTGTTGTCGATGAGTCTCTTTTTGGAAACGTTCTCGTTTCCATTTCGAAAGATCAATCGATCGTGTACGGGGATCACCTCACGTTCGCGTGCTCGATGCAGATTCCTCGACCGTTCAGCGGATTTGCTTACGATCGATTTCTTCAAGCGAAAGGTGTCTTTGCTCTTTGTCGATTTCCGCACAATCTTGATCGTGTTGCGTCGAAACAGTTCTCAATCGCCGGATCGATTCTTTCTTTCAAACATCAAATCATCACAAAAATGAAACAGATTTTTCCCGAACCGCACGCGTCGTTTCTCTTCGGTCTCGTGTTCGGCGGAAACATCGGACTCGATAAAGATATTCAAAATGATTTTGCGAAGACAGGAACATCGCACATTCTTGCCGCATCCGGTTTCAATGTTTCGTTGTTTACGTTCGTCTTCTTCGGCTGGGTGATTCAATATCTCGGTCGAAAGCGCGGAGCGATCGCGACACTCATTCTTCTCGGTGCATATGTGATCATGGCTGGTGCGACGGCGGCTGTCGTTCGAGCTGCTGTGTTTGGAGTCGTACTGCTTACTGGTTCTGTGATCGGTCGGCGTGCACATGTTTTGAATGCATTATTGTTCACAGCATCGCTCATGTTGTTTTACAATCCGCGTTGGCTTCTTGATGATGTTGGGTTTCAACTTTCTTTCGTTGCCTTCGCGGCAATCATGTTTGTCGCACCGCGAATCGAAGAGCGACTCGAATTTATTCCTGATCGATTCGGAATCCGCGATGCACTCGCCGGTTCTCTCTCGGCGATTCTCCTCACGCTTCCGATCATGCTCTGGCAATTCGGTTCCGTCTCGCTCACCGCCCCGTTTGCAAACGTTTTCGTTTTGCCGCTCCTTCCGTTTCTGATGTTGTATACGATCGCGATTCTTCCGATCGCATGGATCTCAACGATCGTCGGAACATACATTGCCCTTCCGTCACTCATCGGATCTAGATACGTTCTTACGATCATTGGGATTTTCGCGTCACCGACATTCGCCTACGTTCCCGTTCCGTTTGCGCATGCCGCCGCGATCATCTCAGCGATCGCAATCATCATCGGATGCGTTGTCTTTTTTCGACGGTCGTGATATCTTTTTCTCGAATTAACATATTTTCTTATGGCTGACGTACAACGCACCCTCGTTCTTCTGAAACCGGACGCCCTTCAGCGCGATTTACTCGGAGAGATCCTTACACGCTTTGAACGCAAAGGTCTTAAGATCATCGGACTCAAATTGTTTCAACTCTCAGACGAGCAACTCGATGTTCATTACGCCCACCTCACAGAAAAATCTTTCTTCGGCGACTTGAAAAAATTCATGAAGCACACACCAGTCGTTGGAATCGTGCTTGAAGGTATGGAAGCGGTCGCGGAAGTTCGCAAGATGATTGGATCGACAAATCCATTGCAAGCAGATGCAGGAACGGTTCGTGCAGATTTTTCGATGAATGTTTCTTCGAACTTGGTGCACGCATCTGATTCACTCGAGAATGCAGCTGCGGAAGTGAAACGATTTTTCAAAGACGATGAATTGTTCTCCTACGCAAAAATCACAGATCAATATATTTTCGGCTAACGATTTGAAACAGCCTCCGAACGAGGCTGTTTTTGTTTTTCGAGGAACCCCCTCCTTCTTTGAGGAGGGAGCAGGGGGTGGTCGTTTTGTAGCCGCTTCGATGGAAAAGATGAGATACATCGGTAACACTCCAAGATTCGGAAAAGAAATCCGGTGCGAGGGTTGCAAGTTAATCGAACACATCTTAAGGACGTTTGTGCAACGAAGCACATCGTCCTTTTTTCTTTGACAAACTCGTTCAATCTGCTACTCTGCACATTCCATTCAGTAGGAATGGATATCCGAAACCAACAGAACACGCAGGAGGCGCGATGATTCCTTGGAAGATGTTTCTTGAGTGGCAGCATGATTGGCTTGAGATTGATCCGAAAGCCATCGAACGGCGAAGAACGTTTCTCAAGCAAGTTCCGTTTCTTCGACAAGTGCAGTTCAAACATGCACTTGATACAGTTCGTTTCGGTCGGCGAGCGCTTGTGAAAGATTATGCGTATGCATACGCGGCGCAACTCGCGCTTGATTCATCGGTCGCAACCACTCCGCATCGTAAGCGATTGCTTGATCTTGCCGAAACACACGAAGAAGGAGAGTTGCCGGATCGACAGCGGTGGTTCGAATGTTTGAGTCTGTTTGATCAGGCCATCGTCATTGCGTACATCGAAGCGTATGATCCGGTGGAGACGATCAGCGCGGACATTAATCAGATGATTACATTTCTCAAAGCTCGATTGTTCGTCGGGGGATTCCGGCGAATCGAGGCGTATTCCTATCACGATCCGAAAAACGGGTATGTCGTGACGAAAGAGAATGTGTCCATTGATCGTACGCTCCATCGATTGGGACTCGACGAACGTGTAACGCCGTTCACGTGTCGACAAATCGCTGGCGATGGATTTACGTACATGGATCATCGCATCAAAGATCCGTTCGAAGTGTTTTTGAAGGTTTGTCGTCAGGTGGAAGAAGATCTACTGGAAGATCCTTTTATCATTTTCGATCGCTGCGGTCTCGTGTTTGCTGCCGAATCGTTCGATGAGATGTATCATTTTGCGAATCGTCTCACGGATGCGCTGGTGGCAGACGGAGCAGAGGTCATCTTACCGCTTCGATGGAATAAAACGGATTCAACCATGAATCCCACGAATCGTTCCTCCTCTCCTAATTACAAGGCGGCGAAAACGTTGATCATGTGGCGCGGACGTGCGTTTGAATTCCAATTCGTCACGATCGCGGATTTTCTGAACGGATCTCTTTCGCTCACGGATGCGAATCACGAATTGTATAAACTGCGTCAAGCGGAAACGTATTCGTTGCCGCTCCTGTGGCCGGATACTCTGTACGGGATCCGTTGGAGTGACCCGGCAATCAGTGATCGATTGCGTGTGTGCAAAGAATCACAACTCGGGTGGCGCGTGCAGCGGCAAGAAGTGAAGACGTCTGTGTTTGACGCGAATGGTTGACAGGAGACCATTCATCCATTATATTCACCGTTGCGTTTCCGACCGTGTCGGATTCGGTCCTGTCAGATTTTCTGACGCATCTTCCACAAAGAGGCTTACAACATGCCCACCGTTCCAATGTTAATGAAGTTTTACGAGGGGTTCCATGCTCTCAGGCCCAAGGGGAAAAAGCTTTTTCTCGCGGGTCATGTCACGTTCTCCGAAGCGCAGCAGTTCTCCGCGTTTTCGAAGCCGGAGAAAAAGCGCGCGAAGACGCAGCTCCATCAGATGCATCTCCGCCGGCACAGTCCGATCTTGCGCGAACATGAGAATATCGGCGAGCCCGTGGAATCGATCTACGCGTTCGGCGAAGAACTCGACGCCATGCCTGTGCACATCTCGCATCAGGTCCTCGAGGGGTCGATGACGCTCATCCAGGCTCGGTTCGCGAAGCAGCGTCAGTTCGGCAAGAAGCCGGTGATGGAACTCTGTCGCGCGAATGTGCCGAAGGTTCCCAACCGCGATCGCATGCGCCCCGCGTCCTCTGAAGTGTCGGTGCACGCGGTGAATGTCCGTGTCCGTCCCAGTCTCCCATCCCCGCGTCGCTGACGCGTCTCTGACCTCTTTATCCACAAGAGGTTTTTTATTTGATCTTTGAAATGATTTGACAATCATTTCAAGACCCGATACTCTCAATAAAGATATGCAAACATTTTCTGCCACCACGATTACAAGTACATATACACAGATTTGGCTCTGTGTTGTTTTGTTTATGTTGCTTGCGCTCTCGGTGGTTTTTACGTGTTCATGATTGAACATTCTTTGAAAAAAGATTTTGTAAACCACCCTGAATTTCACGGGTGGTTTTTTGTGAAGCTGTTTTTTCATGATTCGAAACACAAGATCGAATCATGAATCACTGCTTCACGACGACGTTTTCAGACGTTTGACGCAAGCCTTAACAAGGAGAATGCCATGCCCTTTTCCGTTATCGCACGCACCGATCTATCTCTGCACAATCTTCATGCGATGTATCGTTCTGGCGGATCGGTTATGAAAACGCCGCATGTCGGCAACATCTATCCCTGTAATTTGGGTGTCGCCCAGGTCGGAATCCCGATGGTATTCTATGATCGTACGTTTGGAAGTCGCGATCGCAATTTTCATCCGCACGGGGTGATTCGCGGCGGGAAGTTTGAAGTGCTTTCTGAAGATCATTTGCTCACGACGCATGCAACGTCACAGCAAATGTCTTCTCTTGCGCCGGAATGGTTTTCTGTCGGCGCTTCGATGAAGCATGGACATATGCGTGCATTGCGCGCAGCGATTCCGGATATGGAAGGTGACCTGTACACGGATATTCTGCTCAAACAGGCAAATGATTTGCTTCCGATGCTCGAAATCGCGTTTCGTGCGATGCCGTCTTTGTGGGAACGTGCGGTGAGTGAAGATGGGATCGTGGAATCTGTCTCGTTTGATACGTGGGATACACTTCTCAAGACCGGTATTTTTGGAGTGACGCATCCGAATGCGGGAGTGCTCATTCCGAACACGCTCAACATTCTCCTTCTTACCATTCTGGATGCGAAGGAGAAGGGGATTGTGGAAGCGTATCATTTGTCAGGCCCTGACATGATCACGTACATCAATCGTCTCGAGAAAGATCTACACTTTTTGTATGACACGATTCGTTTGGCATTGTCTGATTGGCGGTTGCCGGAAACGCTTTCGTTGCACATCGTGCCGGTTGCGGACATGCGTTTTGCTGTGGTGAAGACTCGACAGAATGCACTCGATACGCTCGTGGACGCCTATCTTGCCTACACGAACAACAATCGCTTGCACGGTGAACGGATGCGAAGCGCGTCTGCGACCGATCAAGCGCGTGTAAAGTCGGAAGTCGTGCTTTTGCGACGGGCGGAGCGCGAACATCTCATCCGTGCCGTGCACGAATGCCCGGACGTGCTTTACAGCATCTATGATCGCAACGCGCCATCGCAATATGATGTGCTCGATGCGGGCGGGTTGTATGTACATCCATGGGCCATTCACGCTCAGATGAGTGAACTCATGGCGGCGATGCGTCAATTTGAACGCTTCGCAACCGTTTCTTTGTGAGAGCTTGTTTGATAACAGGCAAGCTCTCACTCTTTTTTAAAAAAAAATCTATGTTCATATATTCATTTCCCATTATCGATCTGCATCAAGATCTTTTATTGCACCTGACGCGTCGGGATTTTTTTCCTGACCAATCGTTACAAACCAGTTTTGAAATGATTCAAAAAAATAATTTTAAGTTGGTGGTTTCAACAGCATTTCCGGTTCCACCAAAAGAGAATTATTTTGATCCGATTTCGAATCACATGATCGAACAAGAATTTTTAACGTATCAACAAAAGACGATTGATGATCCATCATGGACTCTTGTTAAAACCGCACGAGACGTCGATCGTGTCTTGTCAGAGAATCAACAACATGGACTTTTGTTGCATATTGAAGGGTTGAATGTATTTCCGGAAGATGGATTTGCAACGTTGGATCGATGGTATGACATCGGCCTGAGATCGCTTGGTATTGTTTGGAATTTGACGAATCAACTTGGCGGAGGAACAAAAGATCCATCGCAGGGACTCACAGCACTTGGGGCGGATGTGATTGAATGGTGTAAAGAAAAAAACGTCGTGACGGATTTTGCCCACATGAATGAACCGACGTTTTGGGATGTCGCGAAGCTCGTAAAAAAACCCATTTACATCAGTCATGGAAACTGCCGATCTCTTTGTGAAAGTCCGCGTAACTATTCGGACGCACAATTGCGAGCTGTTGCAGAAACAAATGGCGTCGTTGGAATGATGTTTGCAAAAACGTATGTCACAGGAAGGGAACTCACGGGAACAATTACAGACGTCATTCAACACGTTGATCATCTTGTTCAAACGATCGGTGAGGATCACATCGCTCTTGGGACAGATTTGGGTGGAGTTATTACGGGGTTTGTAACCGGACTTGAATCGATTGATAAGCTTGCTTCATTTTTCGATGCACTGCATGCACATGGATATTCTGATGCCATGATTGAAAAACTTTGTTACAAAAATGCGGCGCGCGTTATAAAAGAACATTTACCTGTATGATTGGAATTTTTGACTCTGGAGTCGGAGGTTTAAACGTTGCTTCCGCGATTCGGAAACATGCACCGCGTGCAGATTTTGTGTACTTTGGAGATTTGGCAAATGCTCCGTTTGGTCCAAAATCATCCGATGAATTATTTGGAATCACTCTTCGTGCCATGCAATTTTTGCGTGAGCAAGGTGCAGATGAAATCGTTGCAGCATGTAACAGTGTTTCCGTTTCTGTCATTCGTCCGCTCATGGATGCCTTTGGAATTCAAGGGACGAAGGTGATCGAAATGGTCGGACCGGCTGCGCGCGCTCTCGCATACCAACATCCAAAAAAGATCTTAGTGATTGCGACAGAAGCGACCGTGCGATCCGGGATGTATGAACAGACATTTCATCGTCATGCCTTGAAACCAACAATGATGGCAATTCCGGATCTTGCGAGCGCGATTGAACAGGGGAAACCTCTCACCGATATTCAACAGATGATTGCTCCGGTCGTAGATCGTATCGTCGCAGAACAATTCGACACGCTTGTGTTTGGATGTACACATTATCCGTTTGTGCGAGACGTATTTGATTCCGCACTTCTTTCTTGCGGAGTACACGTGAATTTATTTGATCCATCGGATGCGGTTGCAATGGATGTTGTTTCTTCTTTTTTTGTTCAAGGACATGGCGCACAAACATTTTTTGTTTCGAAACCATCCGATGTTTTTGATCATCATGTGCGATCTTTTTTTGGATCCTCACAATCCATTCAGATTGTTTAACCTCACGTGTGGATACTTTACTTGACTAAAGTATTTCAATCCTGTATCCTTCCTGTATGAACCTGAATACTCGCGATATCACCGATTTGTTTGAGACGATTCTTTCACTCGTTTCGCTTCCCGAAGCGAAAGCATTTTTTCGGGATTTGCTGACAGAAACAGAGATTCGCGAGTTTAGTCTTCGTTTTAAAGCGGCACGCATGCTCGAACTCGGCATCCCGTATGTCGAGATTCAAAAACAAACAGGATTAAGTTCAACAACCGTCGCTCGTATTTCTAAATGGCTCACTTCCGGTATGAAAGGATATAAAATCATGATCAATCGCAGCGCACATACACACCCTTCAACCAAGAAGGTGCGGTCTTAACGTTTCATTTTTCGAAGCAAGACACCCTTCTCGGTTGAAGGGTGTTTTTTTAATTTTAATTCCCTACGCTCCCTCCCCATGGACACAGGGGGAGTCGGAGGGGGACGTGAATCATATGAAAAAGAAAATTTTATTTATCGGAGCAACACATGGAGACGAACCGATCGGTGTTCGTACGCTTGAATCGTTGGAGAAAAGACGAACGGACTTTGATTGGATTGTGGGAAATGTTCCAGCATTTGAGCGTGGAACGCGCTGTTTCGAAGGCGACTTAAATCGCAGTGCACCCGGAAACATCGAAGCGACAACCTATACATCTCGTCGCGCTGCGGAAATTCTCGTGCAGTCGAAACGATACGATGTCACCATCGATTTGCACGGCGCGATTCAGAACACGGGAATCTTTTTAATCGTTACGAATCCAAAAAAAGAAAATGTGGCGCTTGCAAAAACATTGGACGTGCGTCGTGTCGTCGTGTGGCCGAGTTTTTCTCCGGAGCTTTCGGGGCCAATGAGTGAATTCTTTCCGTGCGGATTCGAGATCGAATGCGGACCGAAGAATGATCCGAATGTGCAAGCGGAACTCGAGTGTGTCCTTGCGAATTTTCTCGATGGAGTTTCGTTGAGTGAACCGCAAGAGTGGTTCGAAGTGTATGGTGCACTTCGTGAATCGACGGATATCACATTGAAAGAATTCGAAGAAGCAATCGTGAACGGGGAAACATTTTTTCCGTTGCTTGTCGGAACGTATACGGAAATGAATGGAGTGGTCTGTTACAAAATGCGTTGCACTTCGAAATAATTGTGAATTCCTCTCTCGCGTTTTATTGACGCGAGCATGGAGCGCGCAACAGCTCCCGCAGGTGTGTCATGAACATTCGCCGGTTTCGAATGAGGGACATGAAAGAAACGATCACACTCTATCAAAAGTGTTTCGCCGAGGCGCCGTGGTTCGAAGTGTTTGACCCGAAAGAACTGAGCGATGATTTTTGGGTGAAAATGAGAGATTCGACGGGAGTTTTTCTCGTGTGCGAACGTGACGGAAAGATTGTCGGGGGAGCGATCGGGTTCGATCTTGTCTGCAAAGAAGATGTTCGGATGCGTCTCATCGATTATTCAATCGATCATCACTCCTTCGAGATTTCGACGGGGCATGCGTTCTACATCGCCGAGTTGTTCGTCGATTCGTCCTTGCGCGGACAGGGAATTGCGAAACGGATGGCTGGAGTGTGTTTGGAATTTGCGCGTGACAATGGATATCGCATGGCGGTCGTCCGCACGTCGCTCGAGCAAACGATCATCCAGCATCTCTTCATCGACGGATTCGGTTTCAAGCCCGTTGCGCGTCAGGCGATCCTCGCAACGAAGTGCATCGATGGTGTGACCGAGGAATTGGCGTATACGAGTGTCATCATGGCCGGAGCGATCGCTTCGAAATCCATGTGCGAACACTGATCTCTTACAGACACAACTTTATGTGTCTGTTTTTTTGTTAGTACTATTTTTTTTGCGAACAACCCTCCGTAGCCGTAGCGAAGGACGGGTATGAATCGATTTAGTAGCAAAAAGACCCGAATCGACGTATACTGACGCAAACGTTGAATTCTATGAAATATCGCCAAGAAGAGAATCGGAATCCATGGATGATCGTGCGGCACCTTGCGTCCGCGCCGTTTATTTACGCGCAAATCATCCCGCTCGTTGTGTTCGATGTGTTTCTCGAAGTGTATCATCGCATTTGTTTTCCATTATACGGATTGCCATGCATTCGACGTCGGGATTATATTCGCATCGATCGTCAAAAGCTGTCGTACTTGCGATGGTATGAAAAAATTAATTGCATGTATTGCGGGTATGCAAACGGATGGATGCATTACGCGTCGACGATTGCAGGCGAGACGGAAAAATATTGGTGCGGGATCATGCACAAAAAAGACAACGGATTCAAACCGTCGAAACACCATAAAGATTTTTTGCCGTATGGTGATGAAAAAGCGTTTGATGAATTCGTAAACAAATAATATGGATCGAGAAAAACCTCCGTATGTTCCGCCGATGAGCGGGGAAGAAGCGTTCGCCATGTTTGGTGATCGTCGTTTGCTTACGCTTGAAGAGCAACTTGTGCGACTGCAACATCAAATGAAAGATCTGACGAATCGTATTGCAGAAGCGGAATCGAATCCAGATCAGGATCCAGAAGAAACAGAAAAGATGCGATTGGAATGGAACGTTGTTCATGAAATGATGAAGGAACACAATAAAATTATTCGTAGATCGCAAAAAGAATTCGGAGAAAAACGCGGACCGGTCACCTTGCATTAATTTTTTGCTATGGATGTATTCAAGATCACGGGAGGGAAACCTCTTCGCGGAGAAATTGCTGTGTCTGGTGCAAAGAATGCTGCATCAAAAATGATGATTGCAAGTTTGCTCACGGCAGATCCGGTTATTCTTAAAAATGTTCCTCGACAACAAGAGACCGCCATCACGGAAGAAATCATTACCGATGTCGGCGCAAAGCCCATCTGGTTGGATGAACATACGCTCTCGACGCAAACGTCCGAAATTATTTCCACGAACGTTTCTTCTCTCACCAGAAAAAATCGCATCAGCATTCTTGCACTCGCGCCGATGTTGCATCGCCGGGGTGAAGCATTCGTTCCCCGTGTCGGCGGAGATTTGATCGGACCGCGTCCGACGAATTTTCATATTGATGCGCTTCGAAAAATGGGAGCGTTGATCGAAGAAACGAATGAAGGCTATCGCGCGACCGTGAAGAATCGATTGAAAGGTGCATTGATCGAATTACCATATCCATCTGTCGGTGCAACAGAGACAGCGATTCTTGCAGGTGTTCTTGCAGATGGTCGGACAACGATTCGCAATGCGGCCGGCGAGCCGGAAGTGAAAGCGCTCATCATGATGTTGCAAAACATGGGGGCGATCATTCAAGTTAATTCCGGAAGATCGATTGAAATTTTCGGCGTGGAAAAATTGCATGGCACAACCGCAACGGTGATGCCAGATCGCATCGAAGCGGCATCATATGGATCGATGGCGATCGGAACGCGTGGGGAAATTTTTGTGCGCGGCGCGCAACATCAACAGATGATGACGTTCCTGAACGCGGTGCGTCGCATCGGTGGAGAATACGAAGTACGCGAAGACGGAATTTTGTTTCGAGGAACTCGTCCGCTTAAAGGTATTGAACTTGAAACGGAACCGCATCCTGGATTTATGACAGACTGGCAACAACCATTCGTTGTCGTGTTGACTCAAGCCGAGGGAACATCCGTTGTACACGAAACAGTTTACGAAGAACGATTCGGGTATACGGAGGCGTTGAAAAAAATGGGTGCGGACATTACCTTGTTTTCGAACTGTCTTGGTGAAACGGAATGTCGATTCAAAGGTCAAAATTATAAACACTCCGCCGTCATCAACGGTCCGAAACAATTGCACGCGGCGGATGTGGAAGTTCCGGACATTCGCGCCGGTCTCGCATTCGTTGTTGCCGCGCTTGTTGCGGATGGTGTTTCGACATTGTCCGGAATCGAACATCTTGATCGCGGATACGAAAATTTGGAAGCGAAGTTAAAAGGAGTCGGTGCGGATATTAAACGCGAATAAAAATTGCGTCATCCTGAACGAAGGTTGGTGATCTGTCACAACCGAAGCTGAAGGATCTCTGTGCGAATTCGATTCGCCCGAAGATCCTTCGGCAAGCTCAGGATGACGCATGTAAAAAATTATGTTCCTAACGTTATTATTTTCCTCCCTCCCTCTCGCTCTCGCCTGGATCATCGCGATTCTCTTTTCGCTTTCCGCACATGAATTTTCGCACGGGCTCATTGCAAAATTTCGCGGCGATCCGACCGCTGAGCGCGAAGGACGATTGACACTTAATCCGCTCGCGCACTTGGATCTGTTCGGATTCATTCCGCTTTTGCTTTTCGGATTCGGTTGGGCGAAACCGGTTCCATTTAATCCGTATAATCTAAAAAATCCGAAATGGGATTCTGTTTTGATCGCGCTTGCAGGACCATTTGCAAACTTGATCATCGCAACCATTTCGGCAATCGCGTTTCGATTTCTTGTTGTGAACGGATCTCTCCCTGCAGATAATTTGCTCACGGCATTTTTATTTTTTCTCATCCTCCTCAATTTATTTCTCATGCTTTTCAACGTCATCCCGATCGCTCCGCTTGATGGATCAAAATTATTCTTTGCGCTCTTCGATGCACCGAAGTATGAAGATCTTCGCCGTTTCGTTGCCATTCGTGGTCCGCAAATTCTGATGTTCGCGGTCCTAATTTCTCTTTTTACAAACTTTGACATCTTCTTCTTTATCAGTCGACCGGCTTATGCGGTGTGTCACGCACTGTCCGGAACAAGTTGTGAAGCCTATCAAAGTTTGTTGTTCTCTTCATTGTAATTTATAACTGTTTTAACTCGTGATATAATCTTTGAATGATTCAACCTGGTCTTGTATTTACTGGTCGTTTAATTAAGTGAAGAAGTATTATATGATGGAAAATAGGGGATGGATGCCGAGTTCTTTCAAAAAAGTTCTCATGGGACTTGGTGCTATTACGGCGATAACACATGGAGCACACGAAATACAAGAAAGAAATGCCGATCAGTGGATGGCAGAACATCCTATTGATAAAGATCCAGATTTTCAAAAATTCCTCGCAAAGGAAATCAAGAGAGAAATTGAAAATAAGGAAACGGTTGAGGAAAATCCAGATCTTAGAATAAGATCTCTTCTCTACAAATTTTACATGGAAAAAGCACAGTTTTTTGACGAGCAAGCAAAAAAGTTAAATGCCAAAAAAGAATAAGGTTCTTGTAGATTAGATGAATCAAAAAACTGAACATTACCAATGTTCGGTTTTTTGATTGAAAAATGCAGAATTATCCTTTAAAACACTTGACAAAATCGCATTTTTGTGGTATTGTGCTCCGTCAAAAATAAGGCGAAGTCCGCCTTGTTTTTCGGCGATTGCTCAATACAATCGAATGTTCAATGTATGCGTTGCGAGGAGATTCTTCGCTGCGTTCAGAATGACAATCAAAGAAGGAAGGAGTTGAAATGAAAAACGGAATCACAGTGAAAAATAATCGCATCTTCGACGAAGTGGGTTGTGACATCACAGATCATGTTCTGTTGATCAATTCGATGTTGCCCGAGGATAAGCGGCACTTGCCGTTCGTCGATTCGGGCGTTGAGTTCATCCGCCTTGTTGCGGAGAACCCGGTCATCATTGTCTCCGCCGAACCCGGCACGGGGAAGTCGACCATGGCTCCGCTCGCTCTGTTGCGTGCAGGATTCGGCGATCGTCGCAGGATTGCGGTGACTGAACCTCGCCGCATGGCCGCGACGCTCCTGTCGCACTGGGTTTCACAATTGAATGACTCAGCTCTCGGAGATGATGTCGGCTATCACATCGGAAAAGAACGGGAACTGTCGGATGCGACAAGACTCGTTTACATGACGGAAGGTGTGTTGCTTCGGCAACTGCAATCCGATCCGATGCTGATGAATTACGACGTCATTGTCGTCGATGAAGCGCACGAACGCGGATTGCTGCAAGATCTGCTGCTCGCGTTTCTGAAAGAGATACTCGCAAAGCGGTCCGATCTCAAAGTCGTGATTACTTCGGCGACGATCGACGAGGAGAAGTTCTCGATGTTCTTCGACGGCGCTCCGGTGCTCAAGATTCCCGGACGGATGTTTCCGGTCGATGTGTATTATGCGGAAGTGACGCCGGACGACATGAATGTTGCGGCGGTGATGCAGATTGATGCATTGTTGGCCGCCGGCGAGCGCGGGGATTTCCTCGTGTTCATGCCGGACCAAGTGTCTATCCAGACCGTGATTCGCGGGCTCGAAAAACAATTGGGGAATCGCGCAAAAGATCTGCGTATCTTGCCGCTCTACGGCACACAGACCAAGGAAGAACAGTCGGAAGCATTCAAGCGCGACGGACGTCAACGCATCATTGTGGCGACGAACATCGCGGAGACATCGGTGACAATCGACGGCGTTCAATGCGTCATCGATTCGGGTCTCATCAAGGTTTCGGTGCGTGTGGACTCATCGGTGTCCGCATTGCAAGTGGTCGAACACTCGCGTGCCGGTTGCGATCAGCGCAAAGGGCGTGCGGGACGGACACAAGCCGGAAAGTGCTATCGGCTGTACAGTCAGAAAGATTACGAAAATCGAGACGCATTCTTGCTGCCGGAAATTCTGCGCGTCTCGCTTGACCAGACTCTGCTGAATTTGCGGTGCAAGGGTTATCCGATGGAGAACGTGATCAAACTCGATCTGCCGGACAAGCCGGAGAAAGAGCAGTGGGTGGAAGCGCAATCGCGTCTGCAATTGCTCGGAGCTCTGACAAAGACGGGGAAGGTTACGCAAGACGGCGCAAAGATGGATCGGTTCCACATGGACCCGATGCTCGGGCGCATGATTCTGGAAGGCATCAAGCATGAATGCTTGGACGAAACAGTGATCATCGCGGCATGCCTTTCGGTGACGCGGCCCATCTTCGTTCGTCCGACGGCGAAAGCGGAAGAAGCGGACGCGTCGAAACTGCGGTTCAATAAGGATTCTTCCGACCTGATCGCTCTGTTTTCCGCGTGGGAAGGTTGGTACAAATCGGACATGGATTATCGGTGGGCACACGATAACTTTCTTTCCTCGCGCGCGCTTACGCAGGTCGATCGCATCCGCGGCGATCTGCTCGATTACTTCTTTCGTGAGGGGATCGAGATTACGCGCTCGCAAGACATGACGGCCATTCGAAAAGCGGTTGCTTCCGGGTTGATGATCAATCTTGCGCGGTTGCAGGGTGAGTACAACTACTTCTGCAATGATCGTACGACGTTCATTTATCCGGGTTCGGTCATGATGAAAGTGGTGCCACCGCTTGCGGTGTGCACGAAGATCGTTCAGTCAAGCAGAGAGGTCGATGGCAAGTACGGAAAAAAGATCATCACCCGATCGTTCATGCATGGTGTGCACGCGATCGAGGAGTCGTGGCTTCCGGAACTCGTGCCTGCGGATGCGTGTAAGGTTACGTACACGATCGAGAAAGACTATGATACGCAGCAATGCAATCTGGTTACGACTCGCACGTGGAACGGAGTCTTCATCGAGCGGAAATGTTCGAAGACGATTTCGGAAACGGAAATGGCACATGTGAACGCGCTTATCGCAAGTCAAATTGCGAATGAGTACGATCAGGTGAGTATGCACGCCCCCTCGCTTCATGTGTTGTGGGAGAAATTGGTTCCGGAAAACGTGCGATACGCGTACGGAGAGGAACGTCTCACGATGACAGCACCGCTTCGCGAGAAGTTTGCTGCCGCCATCGCAAAGAAAACCGCGGGCTTGTCCACGATCGAACAGGTGTTCGAAGTGATCGGGGTCATGACCGTGGAAGATGTTCTGATCGGCGAGGAACTCGAGATCTTCAAGACAATGGAAATCGAAAAAGCCAGACAGGAAGCGGAAAAACGTGCGCGCGAGACGGAACGAGATGCGACGTATCGTGCGACGATGGAAGCGGAAACGGAAGCGCGTCGAAAGAGGAATGAAGTGTATCTTCAACAGGAAGCGCTTCGTCAGGCCGAACAGGCTCCGCTTCGCGCAGAACTTGCCGAGCTCAAAGTACGAGAACGCGCATTCCTTGCGGCTGGTAGTTATTCGAAAGCTTCCGATGTGGAATACAAGTTCAGTTACGGAACAACAGCAGAAATTCAGGCGAGTCTTGACTCGTATCGCTTTCATGTCGAACGGACGGAACGCGAAAACGAATCGAAGTTCGAGATGGCACGGAAAATCTACGCGGACGTGCTCGAGCAAGTCCCCGTGTGTCCGCTTTGCAGCGGCATATGGAATGACGCGTTCGTGTGCGACGGCGTGCATGATCTGAATCGTCTGATTGCAAAGGGCACGAAGAGTATGCGGCAATTGATCGAATTTCGAACCAACAAGGACGAGCAGGTCGCCGAGGTTCTCGTGAAAGGGAACCGAATCGAATTGCAATTCCGTGTCGGGAAGAACAGTCCGTGGATGTACGGTGCGTTCAAGTCGATCGTTCGCACAACACACGTCACGATTTTGCCGGAAGCGCTTGCAGAGAATCGCGAGATGATCCTCGGATTTCTCGCGGAACTCGACAACGTGAAGAAAGCACTCGAGACCGAACTTGCGTGGGTGGAAACGCTCAAGCAAGGTGTGGCGAGCGGCGAAATCATTCGTCTGACGTTCAAAGCCAATGCTCGCACAGGACTCTCCTATGCCGAGTACAACAAGGAAGAGATCAAAGCGCCCTCCGACGATCTCAGTCGGTATCCGGAAGATGGTCAGTCCTGGTGGTGTCATGTGATTCCGGGAAATGGTCCGACCAAAATCGCTCTTTGCCGCAAGGTGGGAACGACGACGATCGACATCGACCAAACGGTCGCGGACATCCTCGACCTCTTCCCGGATCTCCCACGCCAGCTCCTTCAGTAAGTTTCTCAGCCCCGAGCGTCTTCCACGCCCGGGGCTTTTTCTTTTTACGTGTTCCTCCCTCTCCCTTCGAGGGAGAGGGTCGGCCTGCCCTCCGAAGCCTAGGCGAAGGCGGGGGAGAGGGGTCTCGCCTGTTTCATTGACGATTCACATAGATTCGCGTAGTTTGTCGAAACATTCGCAATGCAGCGAATCGGAGGTCAGCAATGTTGGTGATGGATTTCGATGGCAATGTGACGAGCGTGGATGAAGAAGCGGGACCGTACACGGAAGGGTGGTTGAAAGATCTCGCTGTGCTTCTCGGAGTTCCGATCGAGGTCGTACGGGAACGCGCCCGCGTGACGTACGAAGAAATCGCCAAAGATCCGGCGAAGTACGGCTGGCGGTTCGGCGGAGAAAACATGGCGCCGTCGACCGTGGATCCGTATCTGCGGGCGAATGCAATTGGACGGAAATTGCTCTGTGAAGATTCTGGTCTCATTTCGGATGCATTTTTCGATCGGTTGTCGCAGGTTCTTTACGCACACCACTACCAGAAAACGCTCGACGCACCGAAGCCGGGACTCGAAGCGTTTCTGACAAATTGCTTTGTGGACAACATTCAAGTTCGTTTCGTGACGAATTCGGGCACGGATCCTGTCTGCAAGAAAATTCAACGCGTTTTGCACGGGCGACCGGGCATACAAGACTGGTGGAATGCTCGTGTGATTGGGAATGCTCGAAAGTATGATCCGAATGGCAATGATGAGGGTGTTCTGTGGCCATTCATCCGACCCGCACGGACTCGTTTCGATGATTTTCCCCGAGATACTGTGCTCAAGCGCCCGCACTACCTCAAGATTTTGAATGATCTGCAAGTTAACTGGGCGCGGAAACATTGCTTGGTCGTCGGCGACATCTTCGAACTCGACCTTGCCTTGCCGCTCTGGCTCGGCTGTCACATCGGCCTCATGGTGAACGAACACACACCCGCATGGGAAATCAAGTTCGTTACCGAACATCCTCGCGGCCGCATCCTCCACTCAGTCGACGAAGTCCTCCCGTACTACGAGCAGGTTCAGACCCAAACTTGATCCTTGCCGCCTTTCTGAAAGGCGGTTTTTCTTTTCCCCCGATTTCTTGACGCTTTTCCCCTCACATGTTATCTTTTTGTCACATAAAACGCTGCTCGCACAAGTCAAAAGAGGACCCGACGAAATCAAGCGTTTTTTATTTTACCCCTAACTACGAACTGCTAACTTCGAACTACTTCGATTCTTATGCCAACGATCAATCAATTGATTCGCAAACCGCGAACAACCAAGAAAGCAAAATCAAAGTCACCTGCCATGCAGTTCACTTTGGATTCTCTTCATCGCAAAAAAACCATCTTCCGAAAAGGAAGTCCGTTTAAACGCGGCGTGTGTGTAAAAGTTGCAACCATGACCCCAAAGAAACCGAACTCTGCTATTCGTAAGATTGCTCGTGTTCGTCTTTCAAATGGAATGGAAGTCAACGCATACATCTGTGGAGAAGGACACAACTTGCAAGAGCACTCAATCGTCATGATCCGCGGTGGTCGTGTGAAAGATCTTCCGGGTGTGCGTTATCACATCGTTCGCGGTGTGTACGATACACAAGGAGTTTCCGGCCGCATGCAAAGTCGTTCAAAGTACGGAGCGAAGCGTCCAAAGGCAAAGAAAAAATAAAGATCAACAGAAATAACCCGCGTGTAAAAACGTCGGTTCTTTCTTTTATCGAAACATCTTATTTATGAGCGGAGTACCTCGTGTTATCGCGGGGGAAGAAAATCCGTTCGATAACGTCATAACACTATGCGCGGAAAAAAAGCGGTTAAACGAGAAATTACCCCAGACCCAAAGTTCGCAAGTGCAACGGTTGCAAAATTCATCAACTACATCATGTTGAACGGAAAGAAAACGGTTGCGCAAGGAATTGTGTACGATGCGTTTGAATTGATGAACAAAAAAACAAAAGAAGATCCAATGGAAACATTTGAAAAAGCATTGAAGAACGTCATGCCTTCTTTGGAAGTGAAGAGTAAACGCGTCGGAGGAGCCAACTATCAAGTTCCAATGCCAGTTCGTGGCGATCGCCGTTACGTTTTGACATTTCGTTGGATTATCAATGCGGCTCGATCAAAAAAGGGTCGTCGTATGGCGGAAAAATTGTCGGATGAATTATGTGCAGCGGCAATCGGAGAAGGGGATGCGGTGAAAAAGAAATTGGATGTTCAACGCATGGCCGAGGCAAACCGTGCATTTGCTCACTTCGCAAAGTAGTTCTTTTCACTCTTTACCCATTTACATTTTATGTCCCGAGAATACCCAATAGAAAAAATTCGTAACTTTGGAATTTTTGCCCACATCGATGCGGGAAAAACAACGGTGTCCGAGCGTGTGCTTTTTTACACGGGAAAGAAACACAAGATTGGTGAAGTGCACGAGGGTGCGGCAACCATGGACTGGATGGAACAAGAAAAGGAACGCGGAATCACCATCACAGCCGCAGCGACAACCTGTTTTTGGAAAGATCACCAAATGAACTTGATCGATACTCCGGGTCACATCGACTTTACCGTTGAGGTAAAGCGTTCGATGCGTGTGCTTGATGGAGGAGTCGCCGTGTTCGATGGTGTTGCGGGAGTGGAACCACAGTCTGAAACCAACTGGCGTTATGCGGATGACTTTAAAGTTCCTCGCATCGTATTTATCAACAAATTAGATCGAACGGGTGCAGATTTTTATAAAGATCTTCTTTCGATTCACACACGTCTCACAAAAAAGGCTTACTGTATTCAATTGCCAATCGGAACAGAAGGTGGATTCAACGGAATCATCGATCTTTTGCGCATGAAAGCTTTCATGTATCGAGATGATCTTGGACGTGATGTCGAAGAAATCGAAATTCCTGAAGAGTATAAAGCAAAAGCAAACGAGTATCACCTCAAAATGATTGAAGCGATCTGTGAGAACGATGAAAAATTGATGGAGAAATATCTCGGCGGAGAAGAGCCAAGCATTGAGGAATTGAAACCAGTTATTCGTCGCGCAACGATCTCGAACGATTTTATTCCGGTGATGTGCGGTTCCGCGCTCAAAAATAAAGGTGTTCAATTATTGCTCGACGCGATCGTTGATTTTCTTCCAAGCCCAGTCGAGATGCCTCACATTACAGGAATGGATCCAGATGATCACGATAAAGTTCTTGAGCGTGAAGCTTCTGATGAGGCTCCGTTCGCAGCACTTGCATTTAAGATCGCGGCGGATCCGTTCGTTGGAAAGCTCGCCTTCTTTCGTGTGTATTCCGGAACGGTGAAAGCAGGATCTTACATTTTGAACTCTTCTACCGGTGGAAAAGAACGTGTCAGCCGCATCGTGCGTTTGCATGCAAACATCCGTGAAGAAATTCAAGAAGTTCATGCAGGAGAAATCGCGGCGATGGTTGGACTCAAAGAAACATTTACCGGTCACACACTTTGTGATCCTGAAAACCCAATCATTCTTGAATCCATTGTCTTCCCAGAACCGGTTATCTCGATCGCGATCGAACCAAAGACAAAAGTGGATCAAGAAAAAATGGGTGTTGCTTTGCAAAAACTTGCAGAAGAAGATCCAACCTTCCGTGTGCGCACGGATGAAGAAACAAACCAAATTATTATTTCCGGAATGGGAGAACTTCACCTCGACATTATCGTCGATCGTATGAAACGCGAGTTCTCTGTGGAATGTAATGTTGGAACACCACAAGTTTCTTACCGTGAAACAATCAAAGCCCAAACAGCAGACGGAGAAGGAAAGTACATCCGTCAAACAGGTGGAAAAGGTCAGTATGGTCACTGTGTCCTTACGATCGAAAAACTTCCTCCTGGAACCGGTGTCGAATTTGAAGAAAAAGTTAAAGGTGGAACCGTTCCAAAAGAATATTTCAACCCAATCGAAAAAGGATGTCGCGAAGCCGCAGAACGCGGAGTCCTCGCAGGATATCCATTGCTCGATGTTAAAATTACTCTTACAGACGGAAGCTATCATGAAGTCGACTCCTCTGAAGCGGCATTTAAAATCGCCGGTTCGATGGCCTTCCAAGATGCGGCAAAGAAAGCCGGACTTGAATTGCTTGAGCCTGTCATGAAAGTAGAATCTGTAACACCAGAAGAATTTATGGGATCCGTGGTTGGAGACTTGAACGCAAAACGCGGACAAATCCAAAGCATGGAAGACCGTTCCGGTGCAAAGGTTATTACCGCATACGTTCCGCTCGCCGAAATGTTCGGCTACGCAACAACATTGCGTTCGATGACCCAAGGTCGCGCAAGTTACTCCATGGAATTCATTCATTACGATGCGGTTCCAAGTAACGTCGCAAAAGAAATCATTGAAAAACGCGGAGGTCAAACACGTCGCGTGGGGGCTTAAGCGAATTGAAAAGAAAAATCACTGGCACTGTGCCGGTGATTTTTTGTTGCGTCATTATTGACAACAACCCCGTTTTTGTTTAGAGTCTTTTCTTGCCATGAAGGGGTCTTGGCAAAGAACGTTCATTTTATTGCGGGGGTCACGATGAAAAGTACATCCATTCGAACCATCGAGCGTCAGGCTCAAGTGAGTGTTCGGAAACAGATCTGGGTGAGTCGACGAAGTGAATTACGAAAGGCTGTTCGAGGTGCCATTGATGAATCCGTAGCATCATTTGCTCCTCTTGGTATCATTGGTTTTTTGGTTATGGGCTTCATTCGTTGGTTGGCTTGGTCGGAGGAATTCAATTCTGCGAAATGGCCGCCCCAACATCTTCTGCCTGTTCCGAATTGGTTTGTCTATACCAGTTACGGTTTCATAGGACTCTACGTGTTACTCGTTTCTACGCATCTTGTGAAATTTGTTTTCCGAAGCTACAAGAAGGCAATGGCAACTTCTTTGAAAAGCTTCAACATGGAACCAAGTCATATCATCCCAAAGTTTTTGGAAGAACAACTTCTGGCAGTCGAAGCGGAGTATCTTGGAGATGTATCTGTGTTCGCGATCGATAAACAATTTGTTCTAGATGAGTTGAGGGGTTCACGTGTTTTGTCCGAACGCATCCGCTTTCACAGAATACATCAGTACGGTCTTAAGCCGGGGCAAGGTCCTGATTATCTGACTGAAGCACAGGAAATGCTCGATGCATCTATCCAGAAATTGGAATTGATGCGGGCAGAATCTGAAGGATTTGAAGCACGTGTCCGCGCGAGCTTGTGTGAATGTCGTACGTACGTTGAAAAACTCCTTCCGTCGCTCAAGGATATTGAGTTGATTCGGGAAGTTCACGCTCGTGTCAAACGAGCGAATGCTCTCGAGAGTGTCATCTACACCCATCTTGATCAGTCGATTGCGAACTTTGGACAATCTCTTGCGAACTTACATGCGGAAGTGGCGGCACATCAAAACGCACGAGCACTCACCGTTGTCCGTCTTGCGGATTCAGGAAACGTGTTGCGAGATTTGGGAATGATTGATTCGACATTCAGTGTCGTGGCAAATCAACAGGTGGTACTTGAACAAACCAAGCAGTCTTGAGTCGAAATTTCTTCGACTCTTTTTTTATTAAGTTTTGATATATAATCGCGTATTTTCAATCGTTTTTTCTGGTTTCCAATTTGGAAACTTAAATCCATGTGCAACGACGCGAGTGCCAACCGGAAGTTCTTCAAGAAGTTTTTTCTCGAGGTGTTTCATGGCGTAAGAAATTTGATAGAGCGTCACAATGGTTGCGTTTGAAACATCTGCGTGCCAAAATGATTTGTGATGAATGTGAATTTTATTTTCGAGATGAGCGTTTCGAGCGAGTCGTCGCGACAATCGAACGAGTCCGGGATGAATTTCAAAACCAATCGCTTCATGTGCACCTGCTTGTACGGCTGCGATAAGTAATCTTCCATCGCCGGAACCAAGATCTATCATTCTATCTTTCGGTTTGATCGAGGCAAGTTCCATGACGGTTTTGATATGATGTTTTGGGATTGGGACATAGGGGCCGCCTCCTGCAAAAAATGAAAGAAGGATGTGCGCCACCCACCATAGTAACCATACGTTGATAACAATAAGTGTGGCGGCAACAATCAACAAGAAAAAGATAGCGTATTCCATATTATTATGAAAAAAGATTTGATTCCAAAAAAAGTTTTAGCAGCATTTGGTTTATCTTCACCACGATCTGTAATCATGATTGCATCCGGTTTGATTCACCAAACGTATTGTGTTGATTCGGGCAAAGATAAGTATATCATCCAGCGATTACATCCCGTCCTTGCAAGCGAGGAAATCGCGGAGGATTTTCTTGCGGTGACAAAATTTTTACACGAACAAAAATTTTTAGCGCCACAGTGCGTTCTGTCAAAAAATGGGAGCGTGTTGGTGCATATTAATGATTTTTCTTGGCGTGCGCAAACATTTATCGCGGGGAAAACGGTTCATCGATTGAAAAATGTGGCGATGGCAAAAGAAGCAGGAATGATTTATGCGCAATTTCATAAAACGCTTGCAGTGATTCCATATCAATTCAAATCAAAAAAAGTTTTGCACGATACGGAAAAAATTTTTGACACATTTCGAAAAACAGTTGATTCATACCGTGATTCTGAATTAATGACGGAGGTTCATTCGGAAGTTGAATTTCTTTTAAAACAGACGCCAAAGTATTTTTTACCAAAGTCACTGCCTCTCCGTGTGATTCACGGTGATCCGAAAATATCGAACATTCTTTTTTCCGCCAGAGGCGGATCCGCCTCTGGCGGAGATCGAAATGGAAAAGCGAAAGCGATTGTTGATCTCGATACATGCAATCGACGTCCACTTCTTGTTGAACTCGGCGATGCATTTCGGTCGTGGTGTGGAGGTGTTGAGGACGATTCAAAAAATACATTTTCGATTCCATTATTTCGTGCTGCATGGAAAGGGTATGAATCGATTGCGAAATCATTGATAACAAAAAAAGAAAAACAACAGGTTCCGAAAAGTATCGGAACGATTACGCTTGAACTCGCATGTCGATTTATGACAGATTATTTTGCGGATACATATTTCGGTTGGGATTCAACAAGATATTCATCGCGTCGTTTGCAGAATCTTGCGCGTGTACGAGGACAGATTGCGGAGTTCAAAGATTATCAAAAAAAACAGAAGGAGATCCAAAAGATTGTTTCTTGACATGAGTCCAAAATCCGCTAAAATGCCAGCACTATGATCGATCAGATGAAACGTATTTTGAAACTGGTTCGTCGCACAGGCGATACCATGGTTGTCACAGATCCAAATGGAGAGGATGTTTATGTTGTCATGAATCTGGATCAGTACGAAAATCTGCTTGGTCTTAATGAATTATCTTCGGAACAGGAAGAATCAGACAGGTTCAATGAAAAAAATGAGGACTTTTCATGGATGGAATCTGAAATTTCAAATAAATCAGAGATATCCACAGATTCTGCACCGGACATTTGGGAAACAATGAAACCAGCTGGAGAAGTGGGGGAAACATGGGATACTTCAATCATGTCTGAGGAAGAACTGGCTAATCTGGAACGACAATACAAAGAATTCGCAGAAAAATCGATTTCAGACGTAATTTCAAGTGCTCCAGATTCAAACATTGATCAAAAGCCGGAAGAACCAAAAATACCAGAAATAAAGGCAAATGATGATGATTTTGGAGAGGAACAGTTTTATCTCGAGCCAATCGACTAACGACGAACGAACACTTGCGTAATTTCAAGGGGTTTGCTATACTTTCGCGGTCTCGAAAGATCATATCAATCGATAAAAATAAATTAATTTTTGGGCACTCTCGCCCTCGATCATTTTTCATATGGCTGAAGCATTTATTCGCAACAAACCGCACGTCAACGTCGGTACAATCGGTCACGTTGACCACGGAAAGACCACGACAACAGCTGCTCTTCTTGCCGTTTTGAACGCGCACGGAATGACCGCTCAAAAGAAGGGTATTGATGATTTGGACAACGCTCCAGAGTCAAAATCCCGTGGAATTACAATCGCGACAGCTCACTGTGAATATGAGTCTGAAAAGCGTCACTATGCTCACGTTGACTGTCCAGGACACGCCGATTACATCAAAAACATGATCACAGGTGCCGCTCAGATGGACGGTGCGATCTTGGTTGTATCTGCAACAGACGGTCCGATGCCACAAACACGTGAACATATTTTGCTCGCTCACCAAGTTGGTGTGAACGCAATCGTTGTGTTTTTGAACAAAGTTGACATGGTGGATGATCCAGAACTTATTGACCTCGTTGAAGAAGAAGTTCGCGATCTTTTGAAAAAATACAAATTCCCTGGAGACGAAGTGCCTGTGATTCGCGGATCTGCGCTCAAAGCTCTTCAAAATCCTTCGGATCCAGCTGCATCAAAATGTATCTTGGATATCGTGGATGCTCTTGATAACTACATCCCGGAACCTGTTCGTGATACAGACAAACCACTCCTTTTGCCTATTGAAGACGTCTTCTCTATTGAAGGTCGTGGAACAGTGGTAACAGGCCGTATCGAACGTGGAATTGTCCATGTAAACGATGAAGTCATGTTGGTCGGTATTCATGAAGAACCAACAAAAACAGTCGTTACAGGAATCGAAATGTTTAACAAATCATTGGACGAAGGTCGTGCTGGTGATAACGCAGGTATCTTGCTCCGCGGAGTTAAAAAAGAAGATGTTGAGCGTGGAATGGTCCTTGCAAAACCTGGATCCATTACTCCTCACACAGAATTCGAAGCAGAAGTTTACGCCCTCACAAAAGAAGAAGGAGGACGTCACAAACCATTCTTCAAAGGGTATAAACCACAATTCTACATTCGTACGACAGATGTAACAGGTGAAGTCATTTTGCCAGAAGGTGTTGAAATGGTGATGCCTGGAGATACACTTACAGTAACAATCAAATTGATTCAGCCTGTTGCTCTCGAAGAAAAGATGAACTTCGCAATTCGTGAAGGTGGAAAAACAGTTGGTGCCGGAATCGCAACAAAAATCATTAAATAATTATTGATTCCAATCGTTCTTTCTTCATCCTTGTGACTGATACAACAACAAAAAAAGAACAGGAAGATAAGCCACGTCTTCGTATCAAGATTCGTGCGTACGATAGCAAGATCATTGATCAAGCTACGGAAACAATCTTGAAAACAGTTGAGCGTTCCGGTGCGAAAGTGATTGGTCCGATTCCTCTTCCAACAGAGAAGAAAAAATACACGGTCAATCGTTCAACCTTCGTTCATAAAGATTCACGTGATCAGTTTGAAATGCGCGTTCATAAGCGCATCATCGACATTACGGAAACAACCGACAAAACAATTGATGCTCTTATGAGTCTCAATTTGCCAGCGGGTGTGGATGTGGAAATCAAAACATAAATAATAGATGTGGGACGGATCGCAGACGATAGAAAATCTTCTCTCGTGTGTGATCCGTCCCACAAAACACAATTTAAGGAACAGAGAAGAAAGATCTGCGCATAACAGTTGCATCTTGAAGAAAACCTTCTCTCGGCTTCCAAAAATTGTCACGGAGATTACTTACATCATTGATTCATTTACCTTTGTAACAAGTTAATCCTCATTCGAGGAAATTTTGTAACATAGGCTAGAAGCTGCTTGCGATTCAGTATTCATCGCGATCAACTTCTAGCTTTTGTGCTAGTTGATAGAAAATATGCCATTTATCATCGGACGAAAAATTGAAATGACACAACAGTTTAAGGAAGACGGAACCGTCGTTCCTGTTACGCTTATCAAAGCGGAACCAAACGTTGTTACCCAAATTCGCGACGAAGCCTGTGATGGTTACATTGCTGTGCAAGTCGGATCTGAAACCCCAAAACATCTCACAAAAAGTGAAGTGGGGCACCTTCATGATTTACCGCAAGTGAAAACACTGCGCGAATTTCGTGTCGCAAGTGTTCCTGCTGAATTAACACGAGGAGCAACTATTCTTGTAACGGATTTTATTCCGGGAACAAAAGTGGATGTTGTTGGTGATTCTAAAGGACGTGGATTTGCTGGTGTGATGAAACGTCATCATTTTAAATGTGGCCAAGCAACACACGGAAACAAAGACCAACAACGTATGGGTGGATCTATTGGATCACAGCGTCAAGGAAAGGTTATCAAGGGTCAGCGCATGGGTGGTCATATGGGTGACGAACGTGTAACTGTGAAAAACCTTGAAGTTGTTTCTGTTGATTTGGAAAATAATATCATTGCCGTCAAAGGAGCTGTTCCGGGTGCACGCGGTGGTTTGATTTTGATTCGTTCACATGAGAGAAAACAATTATGGCATTAATTTCCGTCTACAACATGCAAGGCGATAAAGTCGGATCTCTTGAACTTTCAAAGAGTTTGTTCGATGTGCCTGTTAATGATGCATTGATTCATGAAGCTGTCACTGCACAACAAGCAAATTCTCGTGAAGCAATTGCTCACACAAAAACACGTGGAGAAGTTGCTGGATCAAGCAAGAAACCATGGAAACAAAAGGGAACAGGTCGTGCACGTCACGGATCCACAAAATCACCGATTTGGATTGGTGGAGGAATCACGTTCGGACCAAGAAATGATCGTAACTTTACATTGAAGATTAACAAGAAAGCAAAACGCAAAGCTCTTGCAATGGTCTTGTCAGATAAAGTTGCTAACGATCGTTTCATTGCTATCGATGATTTCCGTCTTACAGATGGAAAAACAAAAGAATTGATACGTATTTTGAAAAAATTGCCTTCCCCAACAAAAAAATCTGGAAAAACACTCATTATTTTGCCTCCTGATGAAAAGGTTATTGCAAAGGCTGCAAAGAACTTGAGTGGAATTGAAACCATGCCAGCAAATACACTGAACGTGGTTGATCTTCTGAAGATGGACACGATCCTGGTCTCAAAAGCTGCTATTGAAATGATCATGCAAACTTACAAGCGAGCATAGTCCTATGGGAATTTTTAAAAAGAAAAATTTAACGGCAAAGTCGGAAACCAAAGTGGAATCAAAAAGCGTAAATGTTTCTAAAGAAACAAAGAGCGTTGCTTTTGTTCCCTCCGTCATTGTCAAACCACTCGTTACCGAAAAGAGCGCAATTCTTGCTTCAAAGAATATGTACGTCTTTGTGGTAAAGAACGATGCAAATAGTATCCAGGTTTCTGCGGCTGTACAGAAGATGTATGACGTGAAACCGCTTTCTGTAAACATGATCAATGTTCGCGGGAAAATCGTTCGACGTGGGCGTGTGTCCGGAAAACGAAAGGCTTGGAAAAAAGCGATCGTCACACTTCCAAAAGGTAAATCCTTGAATATCTACGAAGGGGTATAATATGCCAGTTAAACGATATAAACCAACGACTAACGGCCGCCGCATCTCGAGTGTGGATACGTTTGAAGATATAACATCTTCAACGCCTTTGAAATCTCTCACGATTCACAAAAAGAAATTTGCTGGTCGTAACAATCAAGGGAAAATCACGGTGCGTCACCAAGGCGGTGGAGCAAAACAGCGTATTCGTATGATCGACGCCAAGCGTGATAAATTCGATGTTCCAGCGAAAGTCGCAACACTCGAATATGATCCAAATCGTGGTGCTCGCATTGCACTTCTCTATTACAAGGACGGAGAAAAACGTTACATGATTGCACCGATTGGCCTCAAAGTTGGAGATTCTGTTGTTTCTTCAAAGCAAAAAGGAGAAATTCAATTGGGAAATCGATTCTGTCTTGAACATATTCCCGTTGGAATGCAAATCTACGATCTCGAACTTCAACCAGGAAAGGGTGCTCAGATGGTTCGTGGAGCAGGAGCAACAGCTCAATTGATGGCTGTTGAAGGTCCTTACGCTACTGTTAAACTTCCTTCTGGTGAAATTCGTCTTCTCTTTAAACAGTGCATGGCAACAATCGGTCAGTCATCCAATCCGGATCGTAGATTGATTCGTTGGGGAAAGGCCGGACGTTCACGTCATCGTGGTATTCGTCCAACGGTTCGTGGAAAAGCGATGAACCCAGTGGATCACCCACACGGAGGTGGAGAAGGAAGAAACTCAATCGGTCTTAAACATCCAAAAACTCCAACAGGAAAACCAGCGCTCGGTGTGAAAACACGTCGAAAACAGGCATCCGATCGCATGATTATTCAACGTCGCAAGAAGGGACGATTTGTCGGAGGTAAATAATTATGTCACGAAGTCTTAAAAAAGGTCACTACGTTCATCCAAAACTCTTGAAAAAGATTGGAAAGATGAAAGCAGGGGATCTCACACCAATTAAAACTTGGGCACGCGCCTCTACAATCACTCCGGAAATGGTCGGCTTCAATTTCGCTGTACATAACGGAAAGGATTTCATCAAAGTGCGGGCCGTTGAAAACATGGTTGGACATAAACTCGGTGAATTTTCTCCTACGCGTCGATTTGTTCGTCATGGTGGAAAGCTTCAGAAAGAAGCGGAAACAGGTTCTGCGTCTTCTTCCGCTTCGAAACCAGCGACAAAATCGGCTCCGAAAAAGAAATAGTCAATTGAAAATGTATGCAAGTAAAAGCTAAAGCTCGCTTTATCCGTATGTCTGCTCGAAAAGTTCGACTCGTAATCGATCTTATTCGCGGAGCACATGTCTTAAAAGCGCAAACACAATTACGTTTTGCTAACAAAGCGGCCGCAGAGCCTGTGCTGAAGCTTTTAAATTCTGCGATTGCGAATGCTACAAACAATTTTCATTTGAATAAGGATGACCTCATGATCACATCAATCATGGCAGATGAAGGTCCAACATTGGACCGATTCCATCCTCGTGCTCATGGTCGTGCTATGCCGATCAGAAAACGATCCACACATATCTCTATCATCCTTGAAAATATTGAACCGAAGGAGACAATAAAAGAAAAGGTTGAAACAGAGGTGAAGACAAAAAAAGCAAAAAAAATTGTAACTGCTAAGACCAACTAATTCTCACCTATGGGACGAAAGGTACATCCAATTGGATTCAGAATTGCAGTCACCCGCGGGTGGGATAGTCTTTGGTATGCGGATCCGAAACGCTTTACTGCGCTGCTTGAGGAGGATGTAAAAATTCGATCCTTTCTCAAGACACTCTTGAAAGAAGCTCTCATTGATCGTGTTGAGATAGATCGTACACGTCAGGAGCTTAAGATCTTGATTCATTCTGCAAAACCAGGTATCATTATTGGTCGTGGTGGAACAGGAATTGAGGATCTTTCGAAAAAGATCAAGACCAAATTTTTTCCTGGTAAGCGCGTCAAACTTTCGATTAATGTGAAAGAGGTGCAAAATGCATCACTCAGCGCACATGTCGTTGGATTGCAAGTTGCAGCAGATATTGAAAAACGTATGCCATTTCGTCGTGTGATGAAGGGGACAATCGAACGCGTTTTGAAAGCTGGTGCACTTGGAGTCAAAGTTTCTATCAGTGGACGCTTAAACGGTTCAGAAATTGCAAGACGAGAAATGATTGCAAGTGGAAAAATTCCGCTGCATACACTTCGTTCCGATATCGACTTCGCTTCCGTTACAGCTCGAACTATTTGGGGAGCGATCGGAATTAAAGTGTGGATTAATCGTGGTGAGGTTTTCGACAAAGAGAAAAAAGCATAAATATGTTGATGCCTAAAAAAGTAAAACATCGCAAGTCACATAAAGGTCGTGGACGCGGAAAACGTGTCGCAACCCGTATGACAACGATTGCCTTTGGTGATTATGCGATTAAAGCGACAACAGAAGCGTGGGTCACATCCCGTCAGATTGAGGCTGCTCGTCGCGCGATGACTCGTGCGATTAAACGTGGTGGAAAAGTCTGGATTCGTATTTTCCCAGACAAACCAGTCACGTCAAAAGGTTCGGAAATGCCTATGGGAAAAGGAAAAGGAGCTGTGGATCATTATGTTGCTGTTATTCGTCCTGGAACTGTCATGTTTGAAATGGGTGGAATTTCGAAAGAACTCGCTCATCTTGCACTGACACTTGCCGCACATAAGCTTCCGGTTAAAACGAAAATCGTTTCTCGCGAATTCGAATAAATCTTATGGATATTCAGACTCTTAAGCAGCAAACACCTGATGATCTTAAACGAGATCTTCGAGAATCCATGGATCAATTGAAAGCGCTTGAATTTAAGCTTTCTTCACATCAAGTAAAAAATGTGAGAGAAGTTCGCCTTCTTAAAAAGACTATTGCACGCATTCAAACACTTCTTCAAACAAAACCTTCCGTATAAAATATGAAAACTTCTGAACGAACAATTCGACGAACATTCACTGGAATTGTTGAATCCAATAAAATGGAAAAAACAATCGTTGTTCGTGTTGATCGCACACTCGTGCATCCAAAATATGGAAAGCGTTATGTGCGTAGTCACAAGTTTCATGTGCATACGGAAGGAAAACATGAAATCGGCGACAAGGTCACGTTTCGTGAATGTCGACCCTTTTCTAAAACGGTTCGTTGGATCGTTGCTAAGTAATCACGACGCGATCAAACTTTAACTTTCCATATGGTTCAAGAACAATCAATGCTCAAGGTGGCCGATAATTCTGGGGCAAAAAAGCTCATGGTTATTCGAGTACTCGGTGGCTATCAAAAACGCTATGCGTTTTTGGGCGAGCTTGTTGTATGTGCAGTGAAAGAAGCCGTTCCTCATGCTGTTGTGAAAAAGAGTGATGTGGTAACAGCTGTTCTTGTTCGAACACACAAGGAAACACGTCGAAAGGACGGAACATACATTCGTTTCGATGAAAACGCAGCTGTGATCGTTGATAAAAAAACAAAAGAACCAAAAGGAACACGTATTTTCGGGCCAGTGGCTCGCGAATTACGTGCGGCAGGATATACAAAAATTATTTCACTCGCTCCGGAAGTTTTATAAGACTTTTATGAAAATCAAAACAGGTGACAATATCCGCGTGATCGCGGGAAAAGACAAGGGTAAAGAAGGAAAAGTCCTTCAAGTTTTTCCTGTCCTCGAACGTGTGGTTGTAGAAGGGTTAAACCTAATGACCAAACATTTGAAGAAACACGGATCACAACCTGGGCAAAAAATTCAATTTCCATCTCCGCTCCATATTTCAAATGTCCAACTGATCTCTTCTAAGACGGGAACAAAAGGACGTGTGGGATATAAGGTGATAGAAAATGAAGGAGTCAAATCTAAAATTCGCGTAATGCGAAAAAAAGGTGCAGTTGAGGATATTGAATAAAACTTATGTCACTTAAGGAAACATACAAAACAACCGTTATTCCAGAACTGATGAAAGAGTTCGGATATAAAAATGTGAATGCTGTACCAATAGTACAGACAATCACGTTGAATATTGGAATTGGTCCTGGAATAAAGGATGCAAAGTTTTTGGAAACGGCGCAAAATACATTGAAGCGGATAACAGGTCAAAGACCTGTTACAACAAAAGCGCGTAAGGCCATTGCTGGATTTAAAATTCGTCAAGGGAATGTGGTCGGAGTGATGGTGACCTTGCGCGGAAAGCGAATGTGGGACTTTCTTGAAAAGCTGATTTACATCTCTCTTCCACGAGTTCGTGATTTTCGCGGATTAGCACCTTCCTCATTTGATGGAAATGGAAATTATTCCATCGGATTCAAAGAGCATATGGCTTTTCCAGAAATTTCAAGTGAAGAGATGGAATTAACACATGGAGTTCAGGTGACCATCTCAACTTCGGCAAAAACTGATAGTGAAGCAAAGGCTCTCCTTACACACTTGAGACTTCCACTCAAAAAAGACGTATAAATATGGCAACAGAAAATCAAATTGCGAAATCGAAAAAGCGAGCGAAGTTTACCACGCGTGTGGTTCGTCGTTGCTGGCGCTGTGGAAGAACCCGCGGCTTTATGCGTGCATTTAATATGTGCCGTATCTGTTTTCGAGAGCTCGCCAACCGAGGGGAAATTCCCGGAATAAGAAAATCAAGCTGGTAATATGATGACTGATCCAATCTCAGACATGCTCACACGCATCCGCAATGCACAGGCCGTTAAAAAGGCTGAGCTTGCTTTGCCATACTCGCGTGTGAAGTTTGCTCTCGCAAAAATTCTTGAAAAAGAAGGTTTTGTGGAACGTGTAACACAGGTTACAGAAACGAAATTTCCAACGATTCAAATCGTTCTGAAATACAACAATCATCTCCCAGCCATTCAATCTATTCAACGTATAAGTACTCCTGGTAGACGTGTCTATTCAAAATCAGAGGATCTTCGATCTGTTCTTTCTGGTCTTGGAATTTCAATTCTTTCGACGTCGAATGGACTTATGACGAACAAGGAAGCACACATGCGTCATCTGGGTGGAGAAATCCTTTGTCAAGTCTATTAAAAAAACGATATGTCACGTGTAGGAAAAAAACTTATTAACATTCCACAGGGCGTTGAAGTCAATCTTATTGGCCAAGTTGTTGAAGTTCGCGGACCAAAAGGAATGTTGTCTGCGACTATGCATCCGCTCGTGGCTGTTCATGCAACAGAAGATGCTGAAGGAAAACATCTTTCCGTTTCTGTTGAAGATGAGGAAGAAAAGGTGAATCGTTCACAGTGGGGAACGGCTCGCACTCTTATTGCTAACATGATTATGGGAGTTACTCAAGGTTTTTCAAAAAAACTTGAAGTGAATGGAGTCGGTTATCGTGTGAATCTTTCCGGACGAAACTTGAATTTAATTGTTGGTTATTCACATGATGTTGTTTATCCTCTTCCAGAAGGAATTGATGCACTGGTTGAAGGAAATACCATCACGATCATGGGACGTGATAACCAATTGGTTGGAGAAGTTGCTGCTCAGATCCGAAAAGTACGCAAACCTGAACCGTATAAAGGAAAAGGAATTAAATATAGCAATGAAGTTATTCGTCGTAAGGCTGGTAAATCACAAAAGGCTGCCGCTTAAGACTCACGTATGAACGCTATCAAAAAACAATTGGGACGTGCACGACGTGCACACCGTACACGCATTAACATGCATGGGACTGCAGTGAAGCCTCGTTTGAGTGTTGCACGTAGTTTGAAACATATTTATGCTCAACTCATTAATGATGAGAAAGGTGTTACGATCGCTTCCGCTTCCGACAAGGATGTGAAAACTGATTCTAAACCTCTTGAGACAGCTCATGAGGTTGGAAAAATTCTTGCCGAAAAAGCGAAAGCTGTCGGTGTTGAAACGGTTGTGTTCGATCGCGGATCTTTTAGATATCATGGTCGCGTCGCATCCCTTGCGGAAGGCGCGCGTGAAGGCGGTTTGAAGTTTTAATCTTTGCTATGACTAACGCACAGACACAATCACGACCTAAAACACCTTCCGGAGATACACGGAAACCTGGCTCATCTGCTGGAAAATCTTTTGGTTCAAAAGATGGCGCACGCGGTGGTCGTGGTGGAAAGAAACCCGGAAAACAGGAAGTTGTTCGTGAATTCGAACAAAAAATTCTTGATCTTGCACGTGTCACACGTGTGACAGCTGGTGGAAAACGCATGTCGTTTCGCTGTGCGCTTATCATCGGAGATCGTAAGGGTCGTGTTGGACTCGGTGTAGCAAAAGGAGCAGACGTTCAGATTGCTGTTGATAAAGCTTACCGTCAAGCAAAAAAGAATTTGGTGATTGTTCCGATTGTGGATGAAACATTTCCGCATGCAACAAGCATGAAATTTGGTTCCGCAATGGTTATTTTGAAACCAGCTCCAAAAGGAACTGGGTTGAAATCAGGTGGAGCAATGCGTGTCGTCTTGGAATATGCTGGAGTTCCCAATGCTGTTACAAAAATTCTCAATTCAAATAATAAAATCAACATTGCTCAAGCGACATTGAACGCAATTGCACACTTGAACGATGTTAAAAAGAAAACAGCTTAATACTCGCCTGTATGTCTCTTTCTCTTCACACCCTTAAACCAAGTAAACACTCCAAAAAAGGCAAAAAACGTGTCGGTCGTGGTTTGGGTTCAAAAGGAACTTATTCCGGTCGTGGAGTTAAAGGACAAGGTGCCCGTTCTGGTATTTCTGGTTTGAAATTGAAAGGATTTCGCAAAATTTTGCTTTCCACTCCAAAGAATCGTGGATTTAAAAGTTTGAATGAAAAACCACAAATTGTTCAGATTGGTGATTTAGGAACACATTTTGTTGATGGATCTAAAGTGACTCCAAAACAACTTTTCAAAAAACAATTGATCGCAAGCGAGACATCTGAGGTCAAGATTTTATCGATGGGAGATATCTCTGTTAAAATCATCCTTTCTGGTTGTCTTGTTTCTGCAGCAGCAAAGGAAAAAATCGAGAAAGCAGGCGGATCCGTCGTCTAATTTTCGCGGGTATCCGCAGGGGGCACCCCTACAATCATTATGAATACCCTTCTTCGCATTTGGAAAACAAAAGAATTGCGCAACAGTTTGCTTTTCGTTCTCCTCATGCTTGTGATTTTTCGTATCGCTGCACATATTCCAGCTCCTGGTATTGATGCAAAAGCACTAGAGACAGTGTTCTCTAAAAATCAATTTCTGGGACTTTTGAATATTTTTTCTGGTGGAACATTGAAAAACTTTTCCGTTGTTGCGATGGGGGTCATGCCATACATCACTTCTTCCATTATTTTTCAGTTGCTTGGAATGATTGTTCCTTCTCTTGAAGAGATGCAAAAGGAAGAATCTGGACGACAAAAAATTAATCAATGGACACGTTTACTTACGGTTCCACTTGGATTTTTTCAAGCGTACGGTCTCATTTTGCTTCTTTCCCGCCAAGGACAATTTTTTGTCGGATCACAAACATCTACGATTTTGTTCGCTATGGTTAGTATGACCGCAGGAACAGTTTTTCTTATGTGGCTCGGTGAATTGATTTCCGAAAAAAAAGTTGGAAATGGAGTTTCTATTTTGATTCTTGCCGGAATCGTTGCGGGACTCCCAACGACACTTAGTCAGTCACTTGCTGTTTATGACAAAAGTCAGATGGTAACATTGATTTTGTTTGTTGCAGTTGTGATTGCAACAGTGATTGGTATCGTTATCATGAATGAGGCACAGCGCAACGTTCCCGTGCAGTACGCGCGTCATAATCAGGGATCTAGACTAGGTGCTGGATCATCCACTCATATTCCTCTTCGTCTTAATATGGGCGGAGTGATTCCGATCATCTTTGCTATCTCGATCATTTTGTTTCCAACCGTTCTTGCACAGTTTTTTATCAATGCAAAAACACCCTTTTTGAGACAAGCTGCAACAATGATCTTACAACTTTTTCAAAACCAATTGTTCTACGGTATCGCGTACTTTGTCTTGGTTTTTCTCTTCACCTATTTCTATTCCGCTGTAATCTTCCATCCAGAACAGGTTGCAGAAAACATTCAGAAACAAGGTGGATTTATCCCAGGAATCAGACCGGGTAAACATACGGCAGACTTCCTTGCCTGGGTCACGAATCGTTTACTTCTCCTCGGAGCATCATTTCTCTCGATTATCGCCGTGCTTCCGCTTCTCGTTCAGCACTTTACAGGTAACGCCAGTCTCGTGATTGGCGGAACGTCCGTTCTCATTATCGTCGCGGTTGTGATCGATAGTGTAAAGCAGATCGAGGCACAGTTGACTATGCGTGAATACGACCTCTAAACAAACAAAAAGAACCCATTACTGGGTTCTTTTGAATTAAGGCTTAACTTGCTATACTCTGTGCGTATGATGCATCAACTCACTGCAAAACCCTACAAGGTGATTTTGTTCGGTCCACAAGGAAGTGGAAAGGGAACTCAAGCACATCTTCTCGCCGAAGCATTTGGAATTCCGACATTCAGTATGGGTCAGTTGATTCGTGATGAGATTGCAACGGGATCGGATATGGGGAAACGATTTGCTCCGATTGTCGCAGAAGGGAAATTGATTGGGGATGCGGATGCAGCCGCACTTTTAAAAAGACGATTATCTAGTTTAGACGTAAAAGATGGATACATTCTTGATGGTTTTCCACGTGATCGTGCACAAGCAAAGGCTTTTGATTTTGATCGTCCAACGCATTTGATCATCATCCATATTCCACACGATGAATCTCTTTCACGATTGAAAGGTCGTTTGACCGATGATAAAACCGGAAAGATTTACAGTATGAAAGATGGTCATGTCGCCGGCGAAAAAATTCCGGAAGGTGGAACATTGTTTGTTCGTGCGGATGATGTGCCAGAAGCAATCGAAAAACGATTGCAAATTTACCAAACAGAGACGTTTGCTGTCGTTGATGAATATGTGAGCACGGGTATTCCTATCTGTCATGTCGATGGAGTGGGTTCTGTGGAACAAGTTCATGAACGTTTAGTCAATGCCGTTGAATCTTTTTGCTATGTCCCTCGTGAAAACACCTAAAGAAATTGATGCGATGCGCGAAGGTGGTCACATTCTTTCGCGAGCGTTGAAAGCAGCGGTTGATTCGATTCGTCCGGGTATCACGCTTCGTGAGATTGATGCGATTGGTGAAGCAAGTATGCGAGCTGAGGGTGCGACGCCATCGTTCTTGCATTACAAATCCTCGCCATCGGATACGCCGTTTCCAAGCACGATTTGTCTTTCGGTTAATGAAGAAATCGTACATGGACTTGGTAATCGCGATCGTATACTTCACGAAGGCGATGTTCTTGGACTCGACATCGGATGTTGGTACAAAGGATTGTGTACGGACATGGCCGTAAGCGTTTATGTCGGTTCGAATTGTCCGCCGAAAATAAAACAGTTACTCGGGGTTACAAAAGAAGCGTTGCTCGCAGGAGTTGCAGCGGCTCATGTCGGAGGTGACGTTCGAGATATCAGCAAGGCAATCGAAGAAGTCGTCACACCGTACAAATATGGAAATGTCCGTGCACTCGTCGGGCACGGCGTCGGCCACGAGGTTCACGAAAACCCGCACGTTCCGAATTACACCGACCCGCGATACCCATCCGTCAAACTCGTTGATGGAATGTGTCTTGCTCTCGAGCCAATGTTCGGACTCGGCGGAGATTATCATGTCGACACCGCACCGGACGGTTGGGCG
>CAYHDY010000002.1:0-9635 GCA_964355525.1 uncultured Gammaproteobacteria bacterium
ACTGTACGTGTCGTTCCGTGATGAATGTTCATTCTGTCCCCCTTCAGAAGAAGAAAACAGTACGCGAAAAGATCTGTTTTGTCAATCGTTGATGCTCGGTGTGCATCATTAACCAAATATAAAGGGACAGTCTCGACCGTCCCCTACGAGTACATGTTTACAATATAGTGACTCCGAAATAATGATTTACGAGGAGGCCGATTAAATATCCGATCAGTGCGGCGGAAAGTGAAATAACAACCATTTCAAATCCACTGCGAACAGATGAGCGTTTTGTATAGCTTGATGACCAAACACCAACAAGAAATAACGTAATGATTGTAAGGACGACAGAAGGAAGAAGTGCTTGTTGTGTGGAAAGAAAAAAGTACGGAAAAAGTGGAACGAACCCGCCGAGAATATAGGAAATGAGCATGACAACGGAACCGCGGATCGGATGTGCTTTTTTATGTCGAAATTTTTTTCCGTCTTCTTTTTCCGTTTCCGTTTCCGCATCTTCTGCCGATCGCGATGAAAGGTAACTTCCCGCAGCCATGGACGTACTTTCCGCGGCGATCAACACAAAACCCGATAGAATCACAACGTACGTGCTTTGTGTTCCAACAGCGATCCCCGTAATCGTTCCGAGGGTCGAAACAAGAGAATCCTCAAGACCAAATACGAGCTCACGAATTGATGATGCGATTAAATGACGAAATGATTTCATACAGGTATACTGATTTTACAAATTTAATAAGAAATCCCTATGCAAATTCCAGAACAATTTCCAGCGTTTCACAAGAAGACCCTTGTTGTTGTCGCCGATCACGTTCATGCAAAACTTTATACGGCTCTCGACCGAGACTTTCAATTTATTGAAGAATTGAAAACGGATTATCCGTCACACGAAGGAGGAGACAGAACTTCGGGAATGACCTCCGGAGGAGCACATTTTCGTGAAGTGAACGAAAAAGATGAAATTGTTGGTGAAGATCATCTATTCCGAAAACTTGCAGAAGATCTTCATGAGCGCTTAAAAAACAATGAGTTTGAACAATTGATTATTGCCGCAGGACCAGAAGTTCATCAACTCGAGGACTTACTTCACCCAGATGTTCGTGCTTGTGTAAAAAGTTACATTCCAAAACTTCTCGTTAAACTCAGTGAAGCAGATCTTATCGAACATCTCGTATAAGTATACCAGGATCCCCAACCACGTCACTCGTACGTAACGCGGCTTGCTCATCGAAATGAAATTTGATACATTCGTGTCGGTTGAAACGATACGAATTGGCCTGATGGCGAAGTGGTTAACGCGGCGGTCTGCAAAACCGCTATGCGAGGGTTCAACTCCCTCTCAGGCCTCCATCCTACGCTCTTGATGTTTATCCAGAGCGTAGGATGTCCTCCGACTTGTCCTCCATAGCCGTAGCGACGGAGGAAGCCTTGGCGAAGGATGGATGTGCAGTTGTTTTGTCACCGTAAGAGCTACGGATGGAAGGCCATCACAATCAATCAAAAAATCAAAAAACCTCGAGCGTGATGCCCGAGGTTTTTATTTTCAATTTAGAACACTTCGATTTTAGCGATCTTCAATCCAAACTTTTTTGCTTGGGAGAGATCCTTGAACCAAATATCCATGTGTTTATCGTAACGCTTATTCATACGGTCTTGAACCGTAAAGATACGATCACCGTAAAGTTCAGGAATACGCACACGTGTTCCCATCGGCAAAAAGTTTGCCGCAACGATATCTTCTTGATTGCGTTTACAAACGTTCAAACCGGATGCTGTGATACACGGAGAGTCGTCCGTTTGACCAACCTCGGATGTATAGGCCGTGATAGGAATAATAAGTGTCTTACGAACTTTCGCTTCATCCGAAGGAGGAAGGGTTCCATAAGCTTTTGTTTGATTTTGCATGGAAGCAATCGTAAGCGCAACAGAATTTTTTGTTGCGGGCGATGGATCCGTTGCACTATCCGCGTTCGCCATCATTGGAAAAAAAACGTATGAACCGATCGTCATGACAAAAATCACAACGGAAAAGTTCACCGCTCTCACACGAAACGTGGAAAAGCTTTTATCAAAACGCATAAGCGTTTGTGAAAAAAACATCCACGCGGTTCGCGTATAACAAAGATCATTGTGCCAGGCGTTGTCCAAAAAACCATTAAAAGCCTTTTGGATATCGGTAAAACCTTGTGTATTGTTTTTATTCAACATAGCCGACGCATCCTTCCTCCTAAAGAAGCCGCGTTGGTTATGCAAAATAAATGGTACGAGTCTTTCCGGCGGAGCCGGATCTAGAAACAAAAACGCTCCCAATATAGGAGTGGCAACACTATACCATCAAAACACGGTTTTGTCAATGGTTTAAGCCCCTTCTGTGTCTCATTTTTGACTCAACAAAGCGCAATTGATCATGTTGATAACTTGGGGGTATCTTCTGTGTTTTCTCTAAATCTTGTATACTGCGAGTACTCTATGTCACAACATACTTACAACAAACACGGATGGAAAAGTAGCAGTTCTTCATCGATCATTGCACGTCTCTGGGGGTGGTTTCGCAAAACTCCCATTGGAAAAAATCTTCTTCTTCTTATTGTCTTTTTTTGTGTCCTTGGATCCTTGATGATTCTTGGATTAATGGCGTATGCAAGCAAGGATCTTCCAAGTCCAGGAAGTTTAACGGAACGAAAAATTTCACAAACAACCAAAATTTACGACCGTACGGGAGAACATCTCCTTTATGAAATCGCAGGAACACAAAATCGTACACTCAAAAAACTTCAACAAGGATATTGTGACAAAATGGATCCAAAACTTTCTTTTGGTGCAGATGGAATTCCATTGTTTGCTGCGGAAGCAACCATTGCCGCAGAAGATCGAAATTTTTGTACGCACAGCGGATTTGATGTTAAAGGACTTGCACGGGCATTTGCACTGAATCTCATTGGTAAACGTGTCGGAGGATCCACTCTCACACAACAACTCGTGAAGAATGCGATTCTTTCAAACGAAAAAACATTTACACGAAAAATAAAAGAATTGATTCTTTCGATCGAGCTTGAACAAAAATATTCAAAAGATGAAATCCTGCAAATTTATCTCAATGAGATCCCTTATGGATCATCCTATTACGGCATCGAAGCTGCCTCGCAGAATTTCTTTCATAAAACAGTCAAAGATTTATCCGTTGCGGAAGCAGCCACGCTTGCAGCACTTCCAAAAGCAACAACAACTTATTTGAACAACCCGGATCTTTTACTTGCACGCCGTGATTACATTCTCGATGAAATGCAAAAACTGAATTTCATCGACAAAAAAACATGGGAAGAGGCAAAAAAAGAAAAGACTCCCGTCAATGCGCACATTTCAAATATCACCGCTCCACATTTTGTTTTGGATGTGAAAGCAAATCTTGAAGACAAGTATGGACGCCGGGAAGTGGAAGAAGGTGGAATGAAAGTCATTACGACCCTTGATTATAAACTTCAACAAATTGCGGAAGAAGAAGTAATAAAAGGAGTAGAGGCAAAAGGTCCTCAGTATGGATTCAACAATGCTTCGTTTGTTGCGGAAGATCCAAAGACAGGTCAAATTCTTGCGATGGTGGGATCAAAAGATTATTTCGATAAATCCATCGACGGACAAGTCAATGTTTCAACACGATTGCGACAACCGGGATCAAGCTTCAAACCAATCGTTTATACAAAGGCTTTCGAAATGGGATACACACCGAACACCGTTCTTTGGGATGTTGTGACAGATTTTTCATCAGACGTCGGAGTTTACACTCCACATGATTACGATTTGAAAGAACGCGGACCTCTCCGTATCAGAAATGCCCTTCAAATGTCACTCAACATTCCTGCGGTAAAAACAGTTTATCTCGTCGGAGTTGAAAACGCGCTCGATTTTGCCACGTCTCTCGGTTACACGTCTTTCTCCAATCATGCGAATTTTGGTCTTTCCATTGTTCTTGGAGGCGGTGAAGTTCGGCTTGTCGAACATGTAAACGCCTATGCGACATTTGCAAATGATGGAAAACGAAATGAACAGGTTTCTGTATTGCGTGTTGAAGATTCCGACGGAAATGTTCTTGAGGAATGGAAGCAGAAAGATCCGAAACAAGTTGTTGATTCAAATGCAACAAGAATGATTTCAAATGTTCTTTCGGATAATGGAGCAAGAACAGTTGTCTTTGGACCGACAAGTTCATTACAGTTAGGTGATCGTCCTGTTGCCGCAAAATCCGGTACAACAAATAATTTTCACGATGCTTGGACAATGGGTTATACCCCTTCCCTCGTTGCGGGTGTTTGGGTCGGAAACAATAATAACGTCGCCATGAAAAACAAAGCAGATGGATCGATTGTTGCTGGTCCAATATGGAACGCTTTTATGAAGCGTGCACTTGAAGGAACACCGATTGAACCATTTATCGCACCGGATATTCATCCGACCGGAAAATTGGTTCTGGACGGAACACTTCCCCTGCAATCATTTGTCATTGATCGAGCAAGCGGAAAACTCGCAACGGAATTTACTCCAGACTCTTTTAAGGAGACACGCGTCTACGGCGGTTATCATGAAATACTCCAGTATGTTACCCCGTCTGATCCTCTCGGAGCCGCACCGGAACACCCCGAACAAGATCCACAATATGCGGCATGGGAAAAAGGAATTACAGATTGGATGACAAAACGTCAAAAAGAAACAGGGGTTGTTCTTTCGCAAGCAGCACCGCCGACCGAACAGGACGATTTGCATATTTCTGCGAATACTCCGACGATTCAGATTATCTCTCCATCAAATAATTCTTCTGTTGAAGGAAGAATTATCAATGTCGATGTGAGTGCAAATGCACCGAGAGGAATTTCGCGCGTAGAGTATTACCTTGAAGGTTCTTTTATCGGATCAAGTAGTCGAAGTCCCTACAATCTCACGACACAAATTCCTTCTGCTATCGAAAAAGGTGTTCATACACTCAAAGCAGTCGCATACGATGACATCGACAGTAGTGGTTCAGAAACAGTCAGTATTCAAATTCTTACCGATGCCTTTGGAGATTCGATCGAATTGATCGATCCAAAAAATGGACAGACAATTGAAAAAACATCTGATGTTTATACGATCGTTACATCTCTCAAAAATCCACAAAATTATTCCTCTCTCTCTGTTTATGCGGATAAACTCGGATCAGGAATAAACACCCTTGTCGGACAAATAATAAATCCATCTTCACCTTTTGTAACGGTGGATTGGAAACTTCCCGAGAACGGATCATGGGTCTTATCTGCGAGTGCGCATTCGAAAGATGGACAAACAACGATATTAACAGCAGGAATCATTGTTCAAATTAAGGCCTCGAGTGGAGGATTTATTCAGCCATCAACACCACCCGCAGCAGACGGGACGTCATCTCCCGCACCGATCTTCAATCCACAAAATTCACTCGATCCATTCGCAAAATAAATGAAATAAAAACGAGGTTACCATTGTGTCGTAGGGAACGGCGGCGAAGAGTCCGACGGCCCGAAGACACAGTGGTAACCTCGTTTTTATGTTTACTGTTTATTGTTTAATCGGCATCACGATGTAACGGTGTTCGTCATGTTTATCTTTCTCTGTTATGAGACACGGATTCGATGCATCAATCATTTCGAAAACGACTTGATCACCGGATAATGCCTGCAGACCGTCGAGAAGATAACGATAGTTCACTGTCACAGAATTCTGTGTACCTGTCATTTCCGCCTGACAGTTGGTTGTGTTCTCTCCACGTGTTGCATCAACAGATTTTACACTGACACGTTTTTCCGTCGGTGAAAATGAAAGAGAAACATCGAACAAACCATTCTTTGAAAAAAGACTTGCTGTTTTCACTGCTTTTACAAAGTCTTCACGATCAAGCGTTGTCTGTGTTTGAAATTGTTTTGGAATGATTTGTTCGTAATCAGGATAGGACTCTTCGATCGTGCGAGAAACAAGTTCGACAGGCCCATAAGTAAAGACAACTTGATTCTGACGAAGACTCATGGTGAGAAAGGATGGTAATTCCACGTCATCGCGAAAGACAGAGAGAATACGTCCAACTTCTGATAATGTTTTTGCTGGAATAACGACTCGAAAATCTTGTTCTGGCTTATTGATTACAGGAATCGTCTTTTCCGACAAGCGATAAGAGTCTGTTGATGCGAGCGTTAATCTTCCTTCATTCCCATGAGCGTAAAAGTGCATGAGAACACCTGTAAGTTCCGGACGCGACTCATTTGAAGCGACTGAAAATAAAACTTGCGAGAGAGCCTTTTTCAAATCATCAATTGGAATATTGAAAACGAATTCCCCTTCAACTTTTGGAACCAATGGAAAATCCGTTGCGGATAATCCATGAATTTTTGTTTTATGTTCTCCACAAACAAGAGAAATCTGTTCATCGTTTGTTTCAATATGAATCACTTCATTTGGTAGCAAAGAAACATAGTCGAAAAACAATTTTGATGGAATGGTGAATTCACCAGGTTCTTCCACTTTTCCTCGCACAGCACAGTTGATGGCAATCTCAAGATTCGTTGCGGTGAACTTTACAATTCCTCCTTCTGCTTTTAATAAAACATTTTGAAGAATCGGAAGATTTACATTCTTTGTCACTAAGTGACTTGTAATGCTCAATCCTTGATGTAGATTCTCTCTCGTACAAGAAATTTTCATAACGCTTATAATTTTTTTGTTTAGAGAAAGAACAAGAAAACAATAATAAGGCTGTGCAAAGTCTGAATAAGTTTTTATTTTAGCTGAACGAAGATATTTTATTCGGATTTGTCTTGTGGAAAAGAACTGCAAATCGTTGCTCAAGTTTGTGTATAGAATTTCGAGACGAATCCATTATTTTTTTATCCACGACTTTTGCACAAGGATATACCAGTGCTTATCCCTTCTTTGTACACGTAGAATAAGATGTGGATTACGTTGTGTATAAACGTTGCTTAATCAGTTCAAGATCGTGCTGCAACTTTTCATCTTCGCACAAACAACCTGAAATTTTCTCGTAAGCGTGCATAGCAGTTGTGTGATCACGTCCTCCAAGTTCATTTCCGATGGATGGATAACTCGATTTCATTTCCTCTCGCATAAGATACATGATGATCTGACGAGGGAACGCAAGTTTTTTCTGACGACTTTTTCCAAGCAAGTCTTCAATTCTTACATCGAAGTACACGGAAACGGTGTGGATGAGCTGCTTAGGAGAAACGTTTTTTCGAAGAGATGATGGTTGAAAACTGGTGAGGATCGGTTTTACTGATTCGAGTGTCGGACGAATATTCTTAAATTGATGGAAGGCAATGACTTTATTGAGAGCTCCTTCAAGTTCACGAACATTTGTTTGAACAACAGAAGCAATATGGTGAAGGATTTCACGTTCCATTTGGTAAGCCTTTTCTCGACTCTTCGATTCGAGAATAGCGATGCGTGTTTCGAAGTCCGGAGATCCGACGTCGGCAAGCATTCCCTGCTCGAATCGAGATGAAAGACGAGGTTCAAGAGATGGAATGGCCTTCGGCGGACGATCGGAGGAGATGACGAGCTGCTTGTTGTTTTGGAAAAGTTGATTGAACGTGTGAAAAAATTCTTCTTGTGTGCTTTCTTTTCCTCCGAGAAACTGAATATCATCCACAAGCAACACATCCACGGTTCGATAGCGATTTTTAAAGTCGTTAATCTTTCCCGTTTTTAATGCGTGTACGTAATCATTCGTAAAACGTTCGCACGTAATATAGAGGATGCGAAGATTCGGATCTTTTCGCAATAATTCGTTTCCGATCGCTTGAAGCAAATGTGTTTTTCCAAGTCCGACGCCACCGTATATATAGAGAGGGTTGTAGATTCCTCCGGGTTGGTTTGAAACCGCTTGAGCGGCCGCATGCGCAAGCTCGTTTTGTTTTCCAACAATGAATGTTTCGAAACAATACTTTCCGTTGAGGGAAAATTCTCCGCTTTGAACTTGAGCTTGTTGTGGTTGTTCAGAAAAAAAGTCTTTCGGAGTCGTTATGGATTGTTCTTGTGGGGAAACTTGAGAAAAGACAGGGGTCATTTCCTGTTTTCCTCCGACGTTTACCATTTGAACAGGTGTTTGACGCGTCTCAACGCGAAAGCATACGTGTTTAACGTTTCCGTTTGTGTGTTCCTGAATGGATTTGATGATGTCTTTGGCATGTTTTTTCTCAAGCCATGTGAGTGTGAATAAGTTCGGAACACCAATGGTCACAGAGGTATCATTTACCTCCGAGATAAACGTGGATTTAAACCACGTTGTAAAGTTTGCTTTGCTCAGCGATAATTCAAGTTCGCCAAGAACGACTTGCCAAAGTTCACTCGTGTTCATAGTTTTAATGTATCCCGGCGAGGGGATAACAACCCGACAAAATAGTGTCCGGAAGTGAATTGCGAATTACGATATCGCTCAGTGTAATTCATTTGTCCACAGGTGGGCAAGTGTGTGGATAGTGCATAGAGATATTGATAGACTGGGGATAGTATGTTAGTATCTTTGGCGAAAGGGTCATTAGTCGTTCACAGCTCCTATTTAGAGTATTTGAAGGTTTTTCCTTTTTCAAATATACTAACTTCGAACTTCTGTTCCTAACGACCATCCCCTAACTACGAACTACCCCTCCCTACTATGCCAAAACGCACCCATCAACCAAAAAAGGCGATTCGTTTGAAAACACACGGTTTTCTTAAACGTATGAGCACAAAGAACGGTCGCAATGTGATCGCTCGTCGTCGCGCAAAAGGCCGAAAGACCCTTGCTGTGACAGCAACAAGCAAAAAGTAATAACCCTCTGACATGTTTCTTTCCGTAAATCGATTACGAAATGACATAGATATCAAAACACTCTTCTCGCGTGGAAAGAGTGTTTTTGATAATGCGATCGGAATCAAGTTCCGAAAGAATCAACTCGCTGACTCTCGATTTGCTGTTGTTGTGGGAATAAAGGTTTCAAAGAAGGCTGTTGTTCGCAATCGATTAAAGCGACGCATTCGTGCAATTGTGGAAAAAATGATTCCGAATCTGCAAAAAGGGTTTGATGTGATGTTTATTGTGAAGAAGGATGCGATTATTCTCACCCCCCTTGAACTTGAGGCTCAACTGATACGTATGTTTAAACGTGCGAAATTGTTATGAATCTTTATCGATTCACTGCGCTTCCCAGATATACAATTTTGAAAATGATCCGCATTTATCAAAAAACTCTGTCCTTTGATCACGGGGTATTGAAACTCTTTTATCCGGACGGTTTCTGTCGGTTTTATCCCACATGTTCAGAATATGGATATCAGGCGATTGAAAGATACGGGATTGTAAAAGGTGGATTAATCGCGGTGAATCGAATCATTCGCTGCAATCCGTTTAATAAAGGCGGAATTGATGAAATTCCAAAATGAAAACACAGACGTGAACCGTCTGTGTTTTATTATCCACATGTGAATAACTTATGGGGATAAGATGTTGATAATTTTACTGCGTCATCCTGACGAAAGGAAGGATCTTTGAGTCGCAGGAGTTCCTTCACTTCGTTCAGGATGACACAGTCCAAAGCATTTCAAACATTTCTTTAAAGATATCCACCATGCTCGGCACTTCGATC
>CAYHDY010000002.1:9735-26396 GCA_964355525.1 uncultured Gammaproteobacteria bacterium
CCAAAGCATTTCAAACATTTCTTTAAAGATATCCACCATGCTCGGCACTTCGATCACAACAGCAAGAGCAGACTGATCCGGATTAATAATCAAGATTTTATCGTCAAAGATGTCCATTGTGCTTTTGAATGTGTGATTTTTTGGCAACACTCGAACTTCTCGAAGCAATTTCGCATCATCCGGACTTGCTTCGATTGAGTCGGCTGATAGAAGAATGCGAGTTTTGATTTTTGCATCTGCACGATCGAATCGAAATTTCTGAAAAAACTCAGGATTAATTCCCTCCCAAGCCGTTGCACTTCCGATTGCGTTGTAGGATTTTCCTTTGTATTCGATCAGAATCCCTGTGTAAAAACGTTCAAGTTCCTGTTTTGTTTCAATGAAGCGTAAGCCAACGTGTGAAATAACTTGTTTTTCAATCGTTTTTAATTCAGGAATGATCGAACTGAACGATTCAAGCCGCTTTTCAAACTGTCCTGCGACTTTATCTGGCTTTTCCGCTCGATAAAGTTTTTTTGTTTTACTTAAATAGGTAGAAGCAAAGCCTTTTTCATGCAAAGACTTGAGGATCGGATAGATCGTTGTCCGTTTTACTTCAACTTCTTTGGCCAAAGCGATGGCATTTCCACCACCAATCTTAAGTAAAGCGAGGTATGTTCTCGCCTCATCTTCAGTCAATCCGAGGGTTTGAAGGGTAGAAATATGGCTCATATTTGTATGTCAAAATTTTACAACAGAATTCTAAATTTGTCAAGTCTATAATAAAATTAGCCAAAATAATATCTTAATTTGTTAATAATCATTGACAAAAAGGCAAAAATCGGGTATACTGATGTTATCAAGATCAAGAAGTCGCAAGGCTGCGAAGTCTGAGTCTTGGTGAGGATCGAAACAACAAGTCCTGACGCAAAGCGATCAGGCAAGGAGTTATCATGTGCAGGGCTGAATTGATTGAGGCGAAGCATAATTTTCACATGAGTCGCCTTGCGATCAACAATGTCCGCAAAGAGCGGGCAAAGAAAAATGGTGGTTACTATAAATACACCACGTGCTGCCCGAACTGTAACTCGACCCTCTGCTTCTTCTTTGAGTGCGAGCTTCCGGAGGATACGGATTGGCTTGCCGTCGAAATTACCTATCTTATAGAGCAAGAGGCGATCGAACTCCCGGAGAATACAGACTGGATCGCTCTTCAGCTTGATTACCTCGAAGAGGAACATCAAGAATGGCTCGACGAGATCGCAGAGCTAAATGATTTCTAACCCATCACTCGGATTTGATCACACGACACTTCGTGATCTCCGAGCTGATGGGTTCCTTTCTTGGATGATCAATGTGTGTTGGTCAGGCGAGAATCGAAGAGACCTTTCGAAAACAAGTCCTGACTGTAAGACGGTTAGGTAAGGAGAATAAATGGAGAAGCTTATCAGTGTGGTTCAGGCGTCGCGTAAGTCCAAACTGGGTCAGAAAGGTCTGATTGTCACTCCTGTGGTGGTTAGTCGTCAGACGGTGTCATGTCTTGTGGCTTTCGCGGACGCACCGCAGATCGCCACGCTCATTGATTGTCATGATGTCTATCGCGGCACACAGGGATCGGTGCAAATCGCAGACCATGTGTTTTACAACGTGTGTGGTTGCTGTCGTGCGCCACGTGCAAAGCGGTTACCAAGTGAGTATCAAAAGGTTATTACACTGTTCGGGGAGAAGATTGAGTGTGACGAAGAACTCGCACGGCATTACAACAAGATGTATGCGAACGGACTTCGTCGGGCCATCGTTCGTTCAGGCATCAAGACATGTGCAGTCAGAAAGGCGGAAATTTTTATCAAGAAGTTTGGTAATGTCGGTGCGGAGATTGGTGAGTTCAATACGTTTCGAACACACCTGACGCAGGAACTTGCCGGATCTAAAATTACTGAACTTTTCAGCAACCTTTCTTCTTCGAGCGATTCCTTGTCTTAACCCATCGGACGTAAAACCGAATCGAGCACACGACACTCTCGTGCTCTTCGGATGATGGGTTCTTTTCTTGGATGATCAATCGGGTGATTGGTCAAATGAGATTGGAGTGAATCGAAACAACAGTGGTGATTCAACGATTGCCACGAGGAGTTACTATGGCGAGCAAGCGTGGTTTGCGAATCCGTGCCGCGAAAATTGCGGCGAGAGAAAAAGGGATGGTGATTGTGTTGAGGCCGAAATGGCGGGAGGACACAGAACCGTTCTGCAAGTGCCAACATCAAAACTGCCTTTGTTCCGACGGTGGTTGCACTGTGTGCGACACCAAAATAAAGGTTGGAGAATTCGCCTATTCCAACTACCACGACTCCGTGGAGGTTCGAAGGCAGAGCATGACTGCGATGATTCCTTCTTACAATTATTACGGTTCTGAATTCGAGGTTTTCGTTTTGTATTACGAAGAGTTCGACGATGGGGCCGGCATGAAGTATTGCGAGGCGATTCTCGTTTGCAAGACGTGTGGAAGCACGTATCTGCAAGACGAACAGACGCCTTACGCCGGATCACGAAAGTCGTGTCGGGAAATCTCATCTGAAGAAGCTGAAGGTTTTCTTCGCGGAAAACACAAAGCCGAACAAGATGAGATACGAGAACGAGAGACACGAAATCGTTCCTTCGAAATGAGAATCAACTCAGTCTTTCGGCGAGTTTGAAGCTTGAAGGATGTCACTCTGTGACATCCTTCAAAAAAACTGCGCGCATGGAATCAAATCCATGCGCGCTATTTTATTTCAACTTGTTTTATTCGCGTCGTCTTCCCCCTCACAATTTCGATGAGTGATTTCGCAACCCCAAGATCATCCGACAAAACTTCAATCACTGCATCATTTGCTTTCCCTTTTTCCGCGATCGCTGTCACAGAAATTTTTGCGGTCTCGTCATCGATCCATTCGATCGCATTTTTTCGCGCGCGAGGTTTTACGTGGACGGTGATGATCATAATTTTTGTAATAGGCGCGGGTCCCCAGACCCCGCTTTCGAAATATTGCATGTCATCCCCATCAATTGATCATGAATCAATCCATTCGATGCAAGCAGATCTTCACACTTATAATTCCACGGATTACCGCAATAATCCGTGACTTTTCCTCCAGCCTCTTCGATGAGTAACGCACCTGCGAGAGTATCCCATGGCTTGCTTCCCGTGAGAATCACAGAGTCTGCGCGACCTGCCGCGACTGATGATAACATCACAGCGGCGCAACCGAGTCGGCGAAAATACGTTGTCTCTTTTTCCATCGCAAGAATAATTTCTCCGTGACGATCGCGGTCGCGTTGTTTGTATCCGCGGCCGGCGAATAGCATTCCGCCTTTTGTTGTGGCGCGAGTCGACACGTGAATCGATTTACCGTTCAACATTGAACCGTTTCCTTTTTCTGCGATGAACAGATCGTCATGAATCGGATCATAGATGAGTCCGAGTTGTGTTTCGTGATTGACAACAAAAGCGATTGTGATCGCGAAAAGCGGAATGTCTGCGATGAAGTTTGAGGTTCCGTCGAGCGGATCGATCACCCATGTCGGTTCCACGCCGATCACCGTATCAAGTGCATTCGGAGATTCTTCGCTCAGAATTTTATGCGTTGGAAATGCGTTTCGGATTTTTTCGACGATCATGTGATGACTCGTCATGTCGCAAAGCGTGACGGGTGACGTGTCCTCTTTCGTTTTCACAATCTGTTTTTCATGACGAAAACAACGGCGAAGATATTCTCCCGCCTCCCGCGCGCACTCAATCGCGATTTGTGTTTCGTTTGTCATAATAATTTCTCCTCCCCTGCAAGGGGGAGGCCGGGAGGGGGCTAAACTGCATCACGAAATCGTTTCAACATCCCCACTTCCTTCGCGCGTACATCATCAAGCGGTGTTTCGAGTAACAAATCAAGATGTTTCAACTTTGGATGTTGTACAAATCGTTTGATCGCTTCTTTTCCGATGAGGCCCTCGCCAATATGTTCGTGTCGATCTTTGTGCGATCCAAGTTCAACTTTCGAATCGTTTACATGCGATGCAATTAAATTTTTTAATCCGACGGTTTTATCGAATTGTTTCAACATTGCATCGAGCAACTCTTTCGTGCGAAAATCATATCCGCTTCCGAACGCGTGTTGTGTGTCAAAACAAATCCCGATTTCTTTTCCGCGCTCGGCCCCGTCGAGAAACATCGCGAGCTCTTCGAACGAGTCGCCCATCACCGCTCCTGCGCCCGCAGAAATTTCGATGAGCAATTTACATGAACCATTGTATCCATCCATGATTCGATTCAGTGCATCGATGACGAGCTTTGTTCCCTCACCTTCCCCGACATTCTTCGCTGATCCAGGATGAAACATCATTCCTGTGACGCCAAGCAAACTTCCCCGTTCAAGTTCTTCGCGCAAAATGCGAACTGAATTCGAACGTGTCGTTTCTTTTTCTGATGCGAGATTGATGATGTACGGTCCGTGAATGTAACAACTTTTTAATTTGTGTTTTTTCATCTCGTCGCGAAACAGTTTTTGATCTTCCTCTGTAATCGCCCGAACGTTTCCTCCTTGCGGAGGACGCGAAAAAAATTGGAACGTTTCACATTCGATTTCCCCTGCATTTTTCGGACCGTTCCAAAGTCCTCCCGCCGCAGAAACATGTGCGCCAATCAACATAGAAATTCGAAATAATACTCATCGACTGTATCACACATCGAATGTTTCAGAAAAGAAAAAACCGTCACAGAACGTGTGGCGGTTTTAACGTCATTAGATTTTTACCATTTCTTTTTTGATGAGATCGATCACCTTTCGATTCAAGGTGATTTGTTCCGCGTACTGTCGATATTCCGGAGAATAAATTTGAAGTTTGGACTCTTTGTCTTCATAACGCGCTGCGGTCTCATCGAGTTCTTTTGTCATCTCGTCTTCTGTCACGGTGACATTTTCTTGTTTCGCAATTTCACGAAGGAGAAGAGAAACTTTGAGACGCATGAGCGCTTGCGGTGTGAAATCCATTTTGATTTGCGCGAGCGAGCGTTTGAGACTCTTCACGTAATCTTCAAAGTCCATTCCTTGTTCTTCGACACGTTGTTTCAATTCACGAATCATCTTTTCGATTTCTTCGTTCAACAGAAGATCCGGAATATTTTCGTATTGTGTTTTATTCGCGACGAGTTCCAACATTTCTTTTTCTTCACGGAACGACTCTTCGCGAATTTTTTCGTCGAGCAAATTTTTGTGAACGAGTTCTTTCATCATCGCAAAATCGCGAAGGCCGAGAGAGACAGCAAATTCATCATTGAGTGTCGGAGGTTCGAGATGAAATAATTCTTTCAACTCGATTTCGAAATCGATGTCGCGTCCCGCAAGAAATTCTTGCGCGTGTTCTTTTGGAAATGGAAGCGTGAATGTTTTCTTTTCACCCTCTTTCATTCCGAGAATCTGTTCTTTGAATCCTGGAATGTAATACTCCTCTGCGAGGAACACGACATGGTTTGCAGATTGTCCTCCTTCGATTGGCACACCTTCTTTTTTCATGTCCATTGAAACGACCGCCTTATCCGCCGCTCCTACAATTGAATCCGCTGTGGCACGAACTTCTTTTGTTTGCATCCGTGTCAGATCTTTGAGGGCAAGAGCAACATCTTCCTCTGAAACGGTTGGTACCTTTCCTTCGATGGAAAGTTTTTTCCAATCGGCGAGTTCTGTGACGCGAGGCATACGCGTAACTTCAGCAGTAAAAACCAATTCATTTCCCGGTGCCATCTTTTCAACATCAATCTTCGGCGATCCGACAGAATCGATTTCATTCGCCAAAATTGCGTCAATATAATATTTGCGCACCAGCTTCTCGAGCGCCTCTTCCATGATTTTTGTTTCTCCGACGCGTTGCTTTACGATATCGTATCCGGCTTTGCCAGGACGAAAGCCTGGAATCGATGAGTGCTCGGAAATATGTTCTGCCGCCGCTTCTAAAAACGGTTGCTGTTCTTCAATAGAAACCGTGAACGTGATTTTTATAGCATTTTTTTCTTTTTCTTCGATCTGAACGTTTGGCATAATTTTAAGATAATTCGATCAAATAACCCCGCAAGTGTAGCGAAAATGGACACTCACGTCAACCGATCTCTGAAGATTGACATTTTCCTCAATTTTTGTTAGATTTTTCGATCGTGAAGGTCGCGATTCGTCCATTACAATGGAGAAAACATGCAAAATGACACCGTGCCCACGCGTGTTTTGTTTCTCACGGCAATTGAACACGATATCTGGAAAGTGCTTTGCAAGCACGACTCGACAATTTCAATTTTTTCCCTTCCGATGGATCCGGACGCCTTTTATCGAATGTATGCGGAGGAATCGGCGGAAAGGAAGCACTCTTCGGAAACGTACACGGCGGCGCTTCGTCGATTCATCGACCATGATTTGATTCAAGAAATCACGAGCGTTTCTCGCGATCGCAGATTTCTACTCTCTGTCGGTTGGCGGAAATTTCATGTGGTCTTGATTAATCGGCGGTTTGATCGATACGCAAGTCCTCTGTTTCTTTCGATCATTCGACAGCTGGAACAAGATCCGATTGGTTTGATCGAAAATCAGGATTACATTCCAAAGCGCGTTGAGGACTGGATCAAACAGAAATTTGCGCACGCGAATGCGCATTCGATTTGCACGACGATCATCGGGTATTACGAAGGGAATAAGCGTTGCTTGGGAATCATTCACAGACTTCACGGCTCTCGGCGAAGTCTGTTGTGTTGGCCCGGATTCGAATGCGCGGAATTTCGTGAAATGGAAGTGCGACGTCATCGAACAGAGCCGGCGAGAGCGCGTCCGATCGAATTGCAAACGCGCGATCTGGATCTCATGGAACACATTTTGCGAAACGGCGGACACGCAGACACAAACACACTCGCACACATGTTCTGGGGTTCGGTACATTCCGATTCCGCTCGACGTCGATTGCGTCTTCTGATCGATTCCAAAATTCTTTCATCGGCCGTTATCGGTACGCGCACATCGAACATCTACTTCGTCGCGCAACGCGGTTTCGATGTTCTTGTCGCCCGTCGACCGGAAACAAAAGATTTGCCCCTGCCCAATCCCAAAATCGTCCTTGCGGATTTGCGCGAGCGGCGGCTTCTCGATGTAATCGAAACTGAGATTGTCGATTCAGAAGCGCTGCGATCGGTGACAGGGGAACATCCGACAACAACGCAACTCGAGGAGGAAATGATGAATGATGAACAACCTGTCGAAACAGTGATATCTGCGTGGACGACAAGGTGTCACCAGGATCATGCGCGAACGTTTCTTGCCATTGCAGACGGAACGTTCAGCGGTTCTCTCATGAAGGCCGTGACTTGGTCGTTTGTGAAATCATTGCGGCGTCGCGGGTTCCTTATCATGAAAGGGACGTCGAACGATGCGGAATGGACGATGGATGTCGCGGTTGCGCAGACGTTTCGATTCACGCCGAAAGCAGAAAAAACGCAATTGTCCATGATCACGGAAATATACGGAGAGGAAGACTCAAGACGCGTCTCGACGGATCAGTGGCGTCAGGATCTCGAAGCGATTATCGCCGGAAAACCCATCGAAACGCAGTCGGTTCCCGCAATGGCGGTACGAGTAAAATCCGCGCCACCACCACCTCCTTTCGAAGATCCTTCCACCTTCGCTGAAGCTTCGGTGGACAGGTCGGCTTCGGTCGAACCGAAGTTTATCCTGAGCGGAGTCGAAGGGCTCAGGATGACGCATGCGGCAGATGGAGAGATAGTCGAAGAAACGGATGACGATCTCAAACTTCGACAGAAAGATCTTCGTCGTCGCATCGATGAGGCGGAAGACGAACTCGAACGTTTGCGAATGGAAGAACAAGAATTGTCTCGAGAACGAGATCTTCGAAAGCTCAAGAAACGCAAAGCGGCTGCGGACGAACTCGAGCGAGAATTGGATCTCGTTACGAATCGCGAGCAAAACCTTGCAAAAAGGCTCTTTGAAATCGGAAAATAAACCTCTTGTCACTCGAACCGTTCGGGTGATTTTTTTGTGGTGTGTCTCTTGACAATTTCACGATATTTGCATAAGATCTTCCCTTCCGTTCATTCTCAATTCAACCCAAAACCCTTCGATTCATCGAAGTTCTTCGAGGAGGTGTCTTCATGGATGATGTGCAAGCTTTTGCGAAAGGAATGGAACAGGCAGAAGTTGCGTACTGGATTCCGATGGAACTCATCGAGACGGATGCGGACCAGCCGCGAAAGTTTTTCGATGAAGAAGGAATGGATGAGCTGAAAGGCTCGGTCAAGGAAAACAAGCAACGGCTTCCGATCCACGTCCGGCCATCGCCGACGTTCGAGCAGGACCGCAAGTTCATCATCGTCTCCGGCGAGCGGCGCTGGCGGGTTGCGAAAGATCTCGGAGAAACTCGCATCCGTGCGTTTATCATGCTCGAAAAAGGCATAGATGCGTTCAACTGGAGCTTTATCGAGAATCTCAATCGTCGCGGGTTCACTCCGATGGAAGAAGCACAGGGCTTGCTCCGGTATCTGAATGAAGGGCTCACGCTCGCGCAGATCGCACAGAAAACCGGAAAATCGGTTTCCCACGTTCAGCAAACGCTGCTCTTGAACGAGTTGCCACTGCCGCTACAAGAGAAAGTTGCTACGGGAAAACTCGCGGCATCGACCGGCATGGTTCTCGTGAAGGGATGTGATACACAAGCGGAAATGACGGATACTATGAACGAGCTCACAAGGGATGCTCCTGGTTCACACGGACTGAGCTATAAACGACTGACCGCCAACAAAGTGAAGGCGCACATCGAACGTCGCAAGCAGTTGAGGGAACAGAAGGAGAACGGAGACACGCCGGGTGTGGCCGCGCGCAAGGAACTCGCGAAGTGCTTGGAACCTGCAGCGACGGCACTCTTCGGACTTCTCGACGAGATCGTCGCGCTCGGCGAGGAAAGCGCGGCAAACTTCGAAGCAACGTGGTCGATGATTCCGAAGCCGAAGCGCAGCGGCATCGAAGCCACACTCGAAGCGATTCGCATTCGCATCGAGAAAACGCAAGCCCTCATCGCCTCCGGAAAGTAATCTCTCGCCTTGCTCATGCAGGGCTTTTTTATTACGTCGCTCAAACGATTGACAAAATTCGTTTTTTCCCGCACACTCGCGTTTACCGTTCTTTGGAGGAAGTCTGAATGATTCGTTGGCTTGAGTCGGAAGCACACGGGAAAAAAGCGTTGATGTGGATTCTGATCTGTGTTGTTGCAGGATACACATACAGTTTGCTCACAGTGACGCTCATGCGTAAATTCGACATGCCCCTCTCGCGGAGTCACGACGAGGGGATACCGATCGTATCTGTGTTTTCATTTTTCCCCCTTGTGTGTGGTTGCACGATCGAAGAAGTCTTGTACAGACTGCCGCTCGCACTCTTGTTGCTACTGCGTCTTCATATCCTTCGTTTCGATCAGCGTCCGATCAACACGTGGCCGTTTATTTTCTTGGCTGTTGCTATTCTATCCGTTGGTTTCGGCTACGCACACGGCGGTGTTGATCACATCTTTGTGCAAGGCGTCACCGGATTTTGCTTCAGTCTTTTGTTTATCAAATGCGGCGGCAACAACGGAAGATTTGTGAAAGCACTCGCTTGCACCATCATCGCCCACTTCCTGTTCAACGAAATTGAATACGCCCGACTGTCTCTCAAAGGCATAACCGAGTTCTAACCTGTCGACGAATGTTCGTCGATTTTTTTGTTCAAAAAAAGAACAGGTGAAAACCTGTTCGAGAAATTATGCGTAGGCTCCGCCCGAGCGAAGAATTTTGCGCATGTCATTGATGTTGTAGTACCAGGTCGGACTGCCGGTTGAAGGCTTTTTCAATTGCCTCCGAACCGTGTCGTATGCAATGAGCAAGTCGGCGGTGTCATCGCCAACGCGAAGCAGTTGCCGCAGAGAATTTTTATTTGCCCAAACGCCGTCTTCATCTTCAAACCACATCGGTTGTCCGGCTTTCTTTGTGGCGATGAGATCTTCACAGAGCTTCTCGACTTCCGAGAGTGCGTAGAACGGAATGACCGCTCCGCGCAGGTCTCGTCCTGGGCGAGAGCGAATCGTTTTTTCTTTTGTCGCCTGCACACACCGTTTGGTGATGGTTGGAATGCTGACCGGAACGATTTTTGCGAGAGCGGTCGGATGTCCCCAAATGTCTCCATCCGCACGGAACGTTCCGTCCTCACCCGCCCAGTAATCAATCTCGATTCCTTCTACATGCACGAGAACCGGTTTCACCCAGTCCGGAAGAAACGGAGACAGGCTCGTGTTTGTTTCCGTCGCTTCACTCGTGTCTGACTTGACGACGCGCGGTTTGAATCCGCGTCGGAATTTTCTTCCTTTTTTCGGACCGACGAGAATTCCTCGTTCAGCGACGTAGCTTCCCGGAGGGGCGAACAGCATCGGCGCGGACAGAGGTGCCATGCGCGGGTTGCGTGGTTGCACATCGATTACGAGCGCGACTTTGTATTTATCTTCCGTGCCCGGACGTAGAACGCGACCGATGCATTGCGTGTACACGACGCGCGAGCGCGTCGGGCGCAGCATGAGACACACGTCCGCATTTTGCGCATCGACTCCTTCGCGCAAAACCATCACGGAGGTGAGAACTTTGAAATCATCGGCCTTGAACGCCTTGAGCATGATATTACGGTCGGTGTCGGATGTACCGCCGTGAATGCACGCGGCCGGAATGCCTTTGCTCGCGAGAGCGTCGGCGAGCGATTGCGCCATTTTCACACTGGGACAAATCGCGAAGACTTGATGATTGAACAGATCGTAATCCGGATCTTCGTACAGCCGGCAGACCGCTTCGGTGAGCACCGGCCAATACTGAATCATCATCGCCTGAAGCGAGGCTTGATCGTAATCCTGACCGCCCTCCGCCGAATTGACAATCGGGAGAGTGTCGAGCGGCATGTCGAGTTGAAGGCGCGACCACGCAAGCGGCGCGAGCCAACCGGATTCAATACCCCATCGAATCGAACGTTCATCGATGCACGTTTGAAAGTGCGTCTTTGCGATGCGATCGATTGGTGCGTACATAGTGAGTCCGTTGTCCATGATGACGGGAACGGATCCGCCTTTTGCGCTGTTCGAGAGATAGTCCGGCGTTGCTGTCGTGCCGACAATGACGCTTTTCTCAAACGAGTTGAGGGCGATTTGCGCGGGCTTGATGTATCCCCAGTGACACTCGTCCCACACGATGAGGTGCGGATCGAAATCACGGCGGAGTTCCGCGTGGTGCAGAATGAAACTTTCGTCCGTGCTGACAACGACTTCGGAAAACTCATGTCCGTACACAGCGATGAGATCGCCGTCATCGTTCAGAATTTTTCCGAGACTGCTCAAATGTCCGATGACGCCGCCCGTGAACTTCGCAACTTTGCGCGCGGTTTGTTCCACCAAGATTTTGGTCGGGACGATGATGAGACAGCGCATGCCGCTGCAGTGCCGAACGATTCCCGAGAACCAAACCGTTTTTCCAAGTCCGGTCGCGTGTGCAAGATAGCAACGTTTCGTCGCTGTTTCATCGAGGAGAAAATCTCTGAACTTTTCCGCGGCCTCGCGTTGATAGTCTCGCAACGGGTCCGGCATGCTTGTGTCTGCGAGCATGTTGTCCACGCGCTTGGCAAGCATTTTTCGAATTTCGATGTGTTCCAAGAGCACCTCCTTGCTGCAAACCCTGAGCTTGTCGAAGGGTCGAAGAGTGATTGTGCCGAAAACAGCACCGAACAATTTGCCACAAAACAACCGTGTTGTCAATCGTGGCCAATTAAAAAAAGCCCACATGTGTGAGCTTTAGCTTTGCAGAAGTCGTGCGACCAAATTATCGGTGACGCGAACGTTTGCGACGAGAGAGACGGATGTCGACGCGATTGCATCGTTCGGAATGGGAAAGATGCGCCATTCAGGGGTGATGACGATTTCGTTTCCGTATCGCTTCACGGACGCCCAGTATTCCCCGGGTTCCGGTTCGCCGAGAACGGGAACGACGACGCCGTCGATGACACATGAGCGCAGTTCCGTTCTCGCATGTGCACGTTCGATGAGAACACGAGTGAGGCCGAGTTCGCGCGCACGAGCCGCGGTTTTTTTCTGAATCTCTTGCGCTTCTTTCAAACTCACGAACGAACCGCTTGCTTGCGCAAGGCACAAGTCGAGATACCGTTCTTCCATGGCAACGCGGGCGAGTCCCGTCGTTTTGAAGAAGTCGAGAATTTCGAGATGCATCGTAAACAGATGCGGAGCGACTTGTCGGATCTCGGACAGATCGATTTCCATCAGCATGGACATGGTCGCCACGCGATCGACCGTTTTTTTCTTCGGAAGAAACAAACTGCCGGCGATGAGGAATTCCGATCGGACGGCCGAGTGTTCCGTTCGTTTCACCGCGGCACCCGTTGCGAGACGATACGATCCGTTTTCTTGTTTCCGCGCGACGCGATCCACAAGTCCAGCGGCGATTGATCGCATGATTGCTTGTCTCGACACTCTTCCTCGGTTATGCGCTGCCTGTCGTTCTTTCGCTGTTTTCATGAGTGACCATTTGACGCGTGTCGCTTCCGACAAGGCTTCCATACTCAGGAAGTTGTTCTGACACCACATGAATTGGCGATCTTTTTTGACGAATGTTTGAAAGACGATAAGCAGTGTGTCGAAGTCGGACATACGACTCATGGCGAATCGTTGATGTGCCTCGCGTGCGGCGTTTGCTTTTTCGGGCGGAGTGAGAAAGATGCTTTTACCCGAGAGGAGCGCGACGATCGTGCTGATTTCATCGGCGCATCCGTTTCGTTCTGACTCGACCATCATACGTGCGAGACGCGGCGAGAGCGGATAGTGCAACATGGCGAAACCGGTTCGCGTCAACTGACCTTTGTCATCGAGTGCACCGATCATCATGAGTAATTTTTCGCCGGCCGCGAGTTTTTCCGCACTCGGCCGTTCGAGAAACTTGAACTCCTGAATGTTTCGAATTCCTGCCGCTTTCAAAACGAGAATCGCGGTTGAGATATCTTGTCGTAGAATTTCTGGTTGCGATCGTTTATCGAGTTTCTTGTGTTGCGTCTGTGACCACAAGCGCAAACAATATCCGGGACTTTCTCGTCCAGCCCGTCCCGCACGTTGATTCGCGGAGGCTTGCGAGATGTTTTGCAATTCGAGGACATCGATGCCGACATCATCATGATACGAAGATTGTCGCTCGAGTCCTGCGTCAACCACCATGGTGACTCCCGGAATCGTAAGCGACGTTTCTGCCACGTTCGTTGCAAGCACAATTTTACGACCGCTCACTGTTGCGAATACTTGATCCTGTTCTTCGCCACGGAGTTCTCCGTGCAAAGGCAGAATCGTCGCGTTCGACAGGTTGGCATCGAGTAAACATTTCTGTGCGCGACGAATTTCTTGTTTTCCGGGAAGGAATGCAAGAATGTCGCCGGCGTGAAGTTCCGTGTGTAATCGGACGATCTGTTCGGAAACCGCGCGAGCGATTTCGTGCGGATTTGGACGCTTGCGTGCGTACTCGATCGTAACGGGATGTTCTCGACCTTCCGATGCAAGAACTTCAGCAGCGAGAAATTCTTTCACGTGATCTTGCTCGTGCAACGTCGCAGACATCACGACAAGCTTGATCGACGATGAGGCACTTTGTTGCCGTCGCAAAAGGGCGAGACACAAGTCCGACATCATGCGACGTTCGTGAAATTCATCGAAGATCACAACGTCTGTTCCGGAAAGCGATGCGTCTTTTTCGAGAAGCCGCAGAAGCAATCCGTCCGTCATGAAAACGAGACGCGTTTTTTCCGATGTGCAGGAATCGAATCGCGTGATGTATCCGACTTCACTTCCGAGTGCAATGCCACGCTCTTCGCAAATGCGACGAGCAGCGGCACGACACGCGACGCGTCGCGGTTCGAGCACAATGATTTTGCGAACGCCGAGCGTTGCATCGTCGAGAATCGCTTGCGGAACCTGCGTGGTTTTTCCCGAACCGGTTGCGGACGTGATGATCAGATTCGATCCCGCGCGAAGCGAGGAAAGAATTTGCGGAATCAATCCCGCGATCGGCAATGTTGTCTCGAGCATCTGGAACCTCCAAGGTACGCGCATCTTGTTTTGGATGCGGCTGAAAAGAGTAGGAGTTTTTGGTGATTCTGTCAATGCGAAACACCTCTCCTCCACCTTCGCCGAGGCTTCGGTGGACAGGCCGACCCTCTCCTTCGAAAGGAGAGGGGGAACGCGGGGAAAAGAAAAACGACGCGGGGTGCGTCGTGAGGGTTATCCGATGTTGGATTTTTCGAGGTTGTCTGCGAGGGTGGTTGCGATCGGCAGAATTTGTGCGGCGGTTTCGTCCGCTTGTTCCACCAGTCTTTTCGCCAAACGCAGGTCTACGAGAACGTCTTGAAGCGAAATGATTTTCTCTCCGATGGTTCTGTGTGCGTCTTGAAGTTGCGTGACGGATTCGTCGATCGCGTCGATGACGTCTCCAATGACTTGCGCCGTACCCATTCCTTTTCGCAAACGAATTTTTGCGCGCGCGACGTTTGCGCGCAGACGCGACAACTCCTTGTCACCGAGTGCGGGACGCGTATCTTCCGTCACGTCCGTGAGCAGAATGATGCTGCGCCATCCGTCTCGCTGCGCGATCATTCCTTCATCCCGCAACTTCTCGAGGAACTGAATGACGATCGCGGCTCCGGTCTTGAAACTGAGTTGTAGAAGTGGAACCGCACCGCTCACCACTTTCTCATTGTCGAGCATCATGTGCCGGGCGAAAAGCATCCCGTAAATTTCTCCGATGGTCGGAAGCAGAGCTTCCACGTCCGATTTTGCTCCCGTCGAAAGAATTCTGAGCTTCGGTCCGCCCTTTCGTCCGTGTTTACCTCCGGAAGAAACGCGGAGCGCCTCAAACAGCTTCGGAATGTCGTCGACCAAAATTTCGATATTCGACCACGCCTCGTCCGTTTGAACGATCTGTCCTTTTGCCACCAGTTTTCGCAGCACTTCTTCCGCTTCGTACGGAATCAGTCGCGCCCGGGCGCCGAGAATGGCTATCGGTGCAGCGACCGTGTTCTTTTCGTCGCGCATTTGGATGTGTTCGCACAAGATCGCGAGGAGCATTTGATCTTGCCGCATGATCTTTGGCCGATGAAACACGGATTCCGGATCATGATCTTCGGCAAGCGCATTTGCATTCGCAGCTTCCAGCGCTTCCACATCTCCTTCCGTTCCAATGAGTTCGAGTTCGTCCGTCAAATCTTCGAGCGCTTCCACAATGGATCCGCCCGGAAGACCGGGCTTTACCTCCGGTTCCTTTTTCTTTGCGCGTTCGAGACACGTCGCGCACAGTCCTTCCTTCGCATCGACGATGACGGCGGTCACGCGACATTTTACACATCGTCGTGACGACGCACGGCATCCGATACATCCCGCCCCGCCCTGCTCTTCCGAGCAGACGCTCACCGGAATTTCCGCGTCCGCGAGCTGACAAAATACTTCGCGTTCGATTGATGTAGTACTCATTTCGATGCCTCCAAGATGCGCTCGAGTTCGTCTGTCACGCCCATGAGTTGTTCGATCTCGTCTCCCGAGATTTTGATTCCGGCCGTTTCGAGTTGCGTAAACGCATCGACTTCCAGTTGACGGATCCGTTCGCGCGTCAGGTCATACCGTTCGGCGACTTCTTCGAGCGTCATGGTGTCGAATTCTCCGAAGCCGAATCGTAGAAGCAGAATCATCTTGTAGCGCGGTGGCAGAGCATTGATCGAACGTTCGATACGCCCGAGTGCTTCTTGATACCGCGGAAGCAACCTGCGCGCTTCGACGATCGTTTCCGTTTTCGCTTGCGGATCACTGATCCGGTCTCCCATACTCACCGTGCTGTCTTCTCCGCCGATCGGCGAGTCGAGCGAGATAGTTCTGCCGGACTGGATGAACTTCATGACTTGCGCGACTTCGGCCAGGGTGATTTTCGCCCCGGATTCCGTCCCGCTTGCGCGAACGAGTTTGAACACCTGGTAATTGTTCGGCCATTCTCCGTGCGCTTTCCAATGCTTGCTCAGAGCCGCTTGTACCCTTGCGACGCTTTCTTGGTAGTGCACCGGCACGCGAAACGCACGACTGGTGCCTATGTCTGAAATGGCGCGGGTGATCGCTTGTCGAACCCACCATGTCGCATACGTACTGAACTTATACCCTCTTTCGATTTCGTATTTCTCGATCGCTTCCATGAGTCCGATCACACCTTCTTGCAAACAATCGAGCAGCGGCAGTCCGCGGCCCGTGTGCTTGAACGCGATCGAAAGCACGAGCTTGATGTTCCGATAGACGAGTTCGTCCCTCGCTTGTTTGCGGTTTCCGTGATGATACTCTCGGAACAACCGTTCCCAGTCCGCCTGTTCGCGAATCATCGTCCACTTTCTGAGTGGCTTCAGATATGCTTCGAGATCGGTGTACTGATTGAACGCCATGTTGTCGTCGAACTCTCGACTCACATGTTCCGCCGCAAGTTCCTCTTGCGTGGGTTCGCGCTCACGTCTCGATTGTTCTTCGACATCATCCGGGTCGCGATCGATTTCTTCTTCCTCTTTCGGACGACTCTTTCT
>CAYHDY010000002.1:26496-35482 GCA_964355525.1 uncultured Gammaproteobacteria bacterium
TGCATCGGACCCGTTGCGGAAAGAAGGACGTAGTGCGGTGTGATGCCGCTTTCGCTCTGAACGCGTTCTTGCAACAGACTCTTGTAATCGACCGTGTCCTGCACGAGTTGCGAAACGCGCGTATGAAACAGTTGATCGACAAGTAGTCGACACTCACCGATTCCCTGATCTTTGTACAAGGCGCCAATGATCGCTTCGACCGTACAGGCAACGATATATTTTCTCGGCTTCGATCCGGGAATGTGATCCTTCGCTTGTCCGTGTGACATGAGAATCACATCCGAGAGCTGAAGTTCTTCGCCGATGATGGCAAGTGTATCCGTGCAAACAATCGCCGAGCGTTTGTTTGTGAGCTCACCTTCCCAATCCGTGGGAAATCGCGAAACCAAATGGTCTGTCACGCAAAGTTCGAGAACGGCATCGCCGAGAAATTCGAGAATCTCATTGTGGTGCCATGTCGTACCGCGGTATTCGTTGAGATACGATCGGTGCGTTACCGCCGTTAGAAACAACGTTCGATTTTTGAACTCGACCCCGAGTCTCCCTTCGAGCGCTCGCAAACGTTCGTCCATATCCGGGTACATCGTTTTTGCCTCCCTTGTTCCCTATTGAACAAGGCGGTATTCAATCATTTTTCATGGACTTTGTCAAAGGTTCGTCCGTGAATCAAAAAACCACCCTTCGACAAGCTCGGGGTGGTTTTTGTGAATCGATTAGATCAAGAATCCGACGATGAGCAACGCGACAATGTTCAAAATTTTGATCATCGGGTTTATGGCCGGACCTGCTGTGTCTTTGTATGGATCTCCGACGGTGTCTCCTGTAACTGCTGCCTTGTGGGCATTGGATCCTTTTCCGCCGTAGTTGCCGGCTTCAATGTATTTCTTTGCGTTATCCCAAGCGCCTCCGCCTGTTGTCATGCTGATCGCCATGAAGAGTCCTGTGACAATGGCACCGATCAAGAGTCCACCGAGTGCTTTTGGTCCGAGAACGAATCCAACAACGATTGGAGCGAACACAGCGAGAAGTGATGGGGCGATCATGTAGCTGATCGCGGCTTTTGTAACGATATCAACAGCTTTTGCGTAATCGGGTTTACCGGAACCGTCCATAATTCCTGGAATCTCGCGGAACTGTCTTCGTACTTCTTCAACAACGAATCCTGCGGCTTTTCCAACAGATTCCATGGCGAGAGCGGCAAAGAGGTAGGTGACGATTCCTCCGAGGAATAATCCTGCGAGCACGTATGGATCTGAAATTTCGAAGACGATCAATGAACCTTTTGCAGAAAGTGCATGCACGTAATCTCCGAAGAGCACGATTGCAGCAAGTCCAGCGGATCCGATCGCGTACGCCTTCGTCACAGCTTTTGTGGTGTTTCCAACGGCATCGAGAGGATCTGTGACGTTGCGAACGTCTTCACCGAGGTCTGCCATTTCTGCGATTCCTCCTGCATTGTCTGTGATCGGACCGAATGCATCGATTGCGACAACGATTCCTGTGAGGGACAACATCGCCATTGCTGCAATCGCGACACCGTACAAACCGGAGAGTTGATAAGCAACCAAGATTCCGATGACAATCGTGATAACCGGATAAGCTGTCGATTTCATCGAAAGAGCAAGTCCAGCGATGATGTTTGTTCCGTGTCCAGATTCAGATGCGGCTGCGAGATCTTTGACTGGTTGATGATTTGTTCCTGTGTAATATTCTGTGATGAGAATCATGGCTGCTGTGATTGCGAGTCCGAGCAAAGAACAATAGTAAATGTTCATCGCGTTCAATCCGGAAATTCCCGCAAGCATTTTTGTTGTAATAGGATAGAAACCGATTGCGGCGAGAACGCCGGCAACGACGAGTCCTTTGTACAATGCCTTCATGATTTTTTTATCTGCGCCGATTTTGATGAAGAATGTTCCGACGATGGAACAGACGATTGCAACCGCTCCGAGAGCAATTGGATACATGACAATCTGTTCATTGCCTGGGAATGTGAGAGATCCGAGCAACATTGCTGCAACAGATGTTACGGCATATGTTTCGAATAAGTCCGCAGCCATTCCAGCACAGTCTCCAACGTTGTCTCCAACGTTGTCTGCAATGACCGCTGGGTTGCGAGGGTCATCTTCCGGAATTCCCGCTTCCATTTTTCCGACGAGGTCTGCACCGACGTCTGCTGCCTTTGTAAAAATTCCACCACCGAGACGAGCAAAGACGGAAATCAAAGATCCTCCGAATCCGAGTCCGACGAGTGCTTGCACATCATGTGTCAGCATGTAGAACACTGTGACACCGAGAAGCGCGAGTCCGACGACGAAGAGACCTGTAACGGATCCACCGCGCACGGCAACATCCATCGCTTCGGACAATCCTGTTTTCGCTGCTTCCGCTGTGCGAACGTTTGCACGAACAGAAACAAACATGCCGATGTAGCCGGCAGCTCCGGAGAGAATCGCACCGACCAAAAATCCGAGGGCGAGCGACGTTCCGAGAAATACGTTCAATAAAATAAAGACAACGACTCCGATCATGGCGATCATTTTGTATTGACGTGCCATGTATGCGTTTGCTCCTTCTTGAATCGCAAGCGCAATTCCTTTCATCTTTCCTTCTCCTGCCGGAAGTTTAAAAATCCAACGAATAAGATATGCTCCATAAAGAAGCGCTAACAAACTTGCCGCAATCGCATACATGGATATGCTCATAGTGTAGTGGATAAAAGGGTAAACAATGTGGGTATTCTAGAGAAAAGAGCAGATTGTGTCAATGTGAATCAGCCCTGTTTGATTGACAAATGCCCAAAAAAACAGTAGTATTCGTTCACAAAGATTCTTTACTGTTTCTTTTTATCAAGCATTCCATTAAACATTTTTTTGTACGTGCTTCACTCGGGTTCCTCCGTGGGCTTATTGTGATCAAGCGTATTCTTGTTCCTGCGTCTGCTCATGTTTTCCAACCGTTTAAATCGGTTGGTTTTGTTTTATTAAAAGTCATCGGTGTCCCGATGTATCGAGGGATCTTTTTTTCCCGTCGTTGGATTCATAAAATATTTCTTCCTGCAAAAAGTCGGTTTTTTTATATTTTGTCGAATCGTTACTCCATCCATGCGTTCATTATTGCTCTGATCGCTGTTGTCGGAATTGCAAACATTCAGACGCGTAATGTCCGTGCGGAAACATTCGGACAGAAAAGTGTTTTGTATTCGCTTGTGTCCGTGGACGATTCACAAACAGTTGAAACAGTTGTTGCAGGAAAAGATGTTTTGCTTTCCGGCGGAGCGATGTCTTACATGTCCGATGCAATTGAAAATACGGGTCCGCATACGGATACAGATTTTTATCCCGAAGAAAATGTGAATGGCACCGTTTCCGTGCCGTCAACAGTTCCATCACGAGATCGCATTGAAACATATACGATTGTCGAAGGTGATACGATCGGACGTATTGCGGTGAAATTTAATTTAAGCGTCAGTTCCATTCTTTCCGCAAACGATCTTTCCCTTCGAAGCACGCTTCACTTAGGAGACACGCTCAAGATTCTTCCGGAAGATGGAGTGCTGTATACGGTTTCTCGAGGAGACACTCTTTCGAGGATTGCTAGTAAATATAGTATCGACGCGACAGAAATATCACGTGCAAATGGTTTTAATGACGGACAAACGCTTCGCATCGGTGCGGAAATTTTATTGCCGGGAGCATCAGAAATTGCTCCATCGCAAGCGATCGCACGTCGTTCGGTAAGCGTGAAAGATATTTTTGTTCCTTCACCTGTACAATCTTCACCGAAGAATGTTCAACCTGTATCATCAACAGCTTCCGGATGGGTATGGCCAACAAACTGGCATATCATCACGCAGTATTATAGTTGGAAGCACACGGGTATTGATATTGACGGGGACTACACAACGTTTAGTTTAGCCGCGCATGATGGGATCGTGAGTTATGCAGGTTGGAGAAGCGGATATGGACTTACGATTGAAATTGATCATGGAAACGGATTAAAAACACGTTACGGACACAACTCAAAAATTTTTGTGAACACAGGGGATACCGTTAACGCGGGAGAAAAACTCGCGCAAACCGGAACGACCGGACGTTCAACGGGAACCCATTTGCACTTTGAAGTCATTAAGAACGGAAAGTTTCAGAATCCTCTCGAGTACGTGCGTTAATTATCGTAAAAATGCTGGTTGCTCGCGAAACTGCAATGCTTCTGCCAAATGAATTTCTTCGATCGTTTCGGAACACGCGAGATCAGCGATTGTTCGCGCGACTTTGCGAACACGAGTACAACCGCGGGGAGATAAAGATTGACGTTCTATTGCGAGACCAAGCAGAGTTTTTGCATCAGGTGTGATGGGACAAAATAAATCCATTTGCGATGGAGAGATTTCTGCATTCAAATGACAGGCTGTGCGTGAAAAACGCGCGGCTTGTTTTTTTCTTGCTTCTGTCACGCGTGATTGAATTGCTGATGAAATTTCCGCGCGAGTTTCGCTTAATAAAATTTCTTGTGACAAGTTTGAAACTTCGATGCGAAGATCAAATCGATCGAGTAATGGACCAGAAACGCGCTTTTTATAATTTTGCATTTGCGATTGCGAACAAATGCACGGTCGTTTCGGATCCGTCGCATATCCGCATGGACAAGGATTCATTGCGGCAATGAGAAGAAATTGTGCAGGGAATTTCACTGTCGCATTTACACGCGAGATTGTAACAACGCCATCTTCGAGCGGCTGACGAAGATGCTCAATCACATGACGCGGAAACTCCGGCAATTCATCGAGAAATAAAACACCGCGATGCGCGAGACTGATTTCCCCCGGCACCGGCCATGTTCCCCCGCCAACGAGCGAAACCGCGGATGAGGAATGATGCGGTGATCGAAATGGTCTCGTCTCAATTAATCCATCCGTCGCATTTAATTCGCCCGCAATCGAAGCAATGCTCGTTACCTCAATCGATTCTTCCTCGTTTAGATCCGGTAAAATTCCTGGAAATGCTTTTGCAAGTAATGTTTTTCCTGTTCCTGGCGGACCGGAAAGCAAAACGTTGTGTCCGCCGGCTGCGGCGATTTCGAGTCCGCGTTTCGCAAGATCTTGTCCTTTGATAAACGAAAAACAAGTTGTTTCTCGTTGTTTTGTCTGTGAAGGAACAAATCGAATCGGTTCAAGTGGTTTTCGATTGAGTAAGTGATCGATGAGTTCACGAATCGATGAGACACCGAAGATATTCAGTTCCTTCAGCACAGACGCTTCCGCGGCGTTTTCTTTTGGGACAATAAGTGTGGTTTTTCGAAGACGGCGCGTCATAAGAGCGGTTGCGAGTGCACCGCGAATTGGTCGAATCGAACCATCAAGACCGAGTTCGCCTACAACAACCGTGTTATTGAGACACTCCGCGGGAATTTCATCTCGCGCGATTAATAGTGAGAGTGCAATTGGCAAATCGTACATGGGCCCTTGCTTGCGAAGATCTGCCGGAGCGAGATTAATTGTGATACGACCACGTGGAAATTGAAATCCACTATTTTTTAAAGCGGCGCGAATACGATCGCGAGCTTCTTTAATCGAGGCATCCGGTAATCCTACGATGGTGACGTTACCCATACCAAATGAAATGTCTGTTTCCACGTTTACTGGAACGGAATCAATGCCGACGGTTGCGCTTGATGTGACAGAAAACATAAACCTCCCAACGATTACGCAGGGAGGTTTATCAATACAAGAAGTTTATTCGTTTTTTTTGGTTTTGTCAAATCTCATTCGGCTCGTCCGGATGAACTTCTCCGTGATTTTTTGGTCTTCGAGATGCGAGTAAAAGAAGAATCACACCGTAAATAATTAATAGATCAGAAATGTTGAGAGCGGATCGACTGAAGAAGATAAGGTAATCAACAGTGAAGCCGTAAACAATTCGATCAAAGACGTTTCCAAGGGCTCCTGCAAGAATAAGGAGGCTCGCAAAAGAAAGATCTGGGTGTCGAGTGATGTTTTTGTAAGCGATGCGAACAAGAAAATATCCGATGAAAATTGAAATGATCAAAATCAACTCACGACGAAAGGGAATATCAAATGCAAGTCCCCAGTTTTTGTGTACCGCAAAATTAATCAGATCACGATCTGTCAGTGATTTTTCATCCGGGAACCCTGTGAGGGCGAATGCTTTTACAAATTCATCAAGGATGACAAGTAAAGCGGCCGGAAGGAGAAACCAATAAATTTTTGTTCCCAGTCTTTTCACACTTCTTGAGTCAACGTTTTTTTACACTGAATGCAGGAACTTGAGGTTGGTCGCGCGAGTAAACGACGTTCATCGATGATTTGGTGACAATACTTACAAACACCATATTCACCTTTTTCAATCTGTTTTAATGCAGATTCTACGTCGCGTAAGGCTTTTTCAAGTTCGTCTTCAAGAGAAAGATTATCAGAAAATTGTGCAACCTCTGAAGCATTTTCATCCTCTTTTTCACCCATGTTCGGGAAGTTTGCTTCAAAATGTTCCTCTGTTACGTTTGGATTTCTGTGCGAGAACTTAGAAAGTTCCGTCTCAAGACGGATTTTTTCTTCGTTGAGCAATATCTTCGCTTTTTCTATCAATTCTGTTTTCATACCTGAGCAGTTTATCATTCTTTTTGAGAAAAAAAAAGGGCCCGAAGGCCCAAGGAAATCAAATTGGCCCAATAGAGGCGTCGGGCTTTAGAACACACACAAAGGTGAGTTTTAAGACTCGACGTCTATACTGGTCACAAAATAATCTCAGATACTCTTTTCTCTCTACCATTCAATGGTTTTACCCTGGGAAGATCTTGAAGACCTTCATAATTAGGGTGAACCTAGATTGAATTCATTTTTGTTTTTGTTTTGGTATCAGAACAGTAGAGATCGTGTTGTTTTCTTCAATTATTTCCAAGCGTGGGGTGCTTGCCGAACATGTCGGAATTGAGAAAACATCAGAGTGAGAAAGAACGAAGCAACAATGTTTGTTGCATATATATAGTATCAAAAAAATGACCTTTGGTCAATTCATGTTTCGAACCTTATTTTAGGTGAAAAAATACTTTTTTGTGAAATGATGTGTTCAATAAGTATTTTTGTTTCAAAAGTTATCCACAGTTACTGTGACTTATCCATAAGTTATCCACATCATATTTTGCAGATGTTTATATCTGTTGAATACATTTTGCTCACGATTCCTATACTTGAAAATCGTTGGTTTAATTGTTCAAAAGAGGACGATTGCAAGGAATGTGCTTGTGATTTTGCGAGATCGTTCATTTGTTCAAGCGAAAATCCCATGCGATTGGCTCCGCAGATGGATTGTTTTGTTTTGTTTTGTTTTTGTCCTTTATAAAAACGCAATAAATCTTCACGATTAGTGAGGATAAAAGATGTGTTATCCATTGTTCCAGCAAGAAGCATTTCATGATTTGTTTCGACACGGTAGAGGGATGATCCCAATACAGTTACTTGTTCAACAGAAACAGAATCAGGATCTGAGATGAGTTCTTGAATAAAGCTTCCGTCTGAAAGAGTTGCCTTTTGGATTTTGGGGGAATTAAGTGCGCTTATGGATTGAAGGAGTTTTCGAATATCAAGTTTCTTGTCGTCAGCGGATTGTTTAATTGTTAAAAAAAATCCTGTTCCTTTCTCGTCATGTGTTACGAAAACGGTTTCAACCTTGTCCGATAGCTGATTGAGATATACTTTTGCGTCCGATCCGATAATTGGATCAATGAGTGGAAGAAACGGTGCGAGTAACGGATCTGTTTTTGCTGATGAATGGGTCGGAGAGGACAAAAAGGCAATCGTATGATCCGGAACCCCTAAAAATTTCGCATGTGAAATTCTTTCTGGTAACGAAAAAATAACACTCTTTTTCGTATCAAAGATCCATCCTCGTCTTGCTTGTCCATCCAATGCGATTTCTCCGATCCATGTTTTTCCAGGAACGGGAATCGCTGGGATGATTTTTGGCCTCATGGAAAAGTTGTGTACTTGTTCTGTTTGTTCTGAAAGTAACACGATATTTTTTTTAATCTGTTGTTGAGAGATATGTCCAGAATCAAGAAGCGATTGGGGTAAGAGCTTATTTGAGCGAATGGCAATCGAACGGGTTCCGTTTTTTTTTAAAAAAACAATAAACTCTCCTTGTAAAAATGGACGAAGATCATCAAATACAATTGAACGATTTGTGATAAGAGGGATATTTTTTAAAAAAGAAGAAATATGTTCTTCTTTTGTTCCTCCTGTAAAAAAACGAAGGGCAACGATCGTATTTGCCGGGGCAGCTTCATAAATGGTATCGCGTGTGAACCAGAGTGTTGTTATCCAGTACGTCACACATATAACAACGGCAAAAAGGAGAACTAAAAGCCAAACAACCCACCGAGGTCGGCGGGTTGTTTGAATATGTCGCGAGAGTTGAATGTTTAATCGTTCCATCTGTTTCGATTATGGTCGTGGTCGATGTGGAGGACGTCGGTCTCCGCCTGCTGGACGTGGAGCTGGTTTTGGTGCGCTTGGATCGTACGGCTTCGGTTCTGGTTTCTCAGGATAAACATTTCCAGGAGCGTCTTTCATGGAAAGACTGATCTTTCCATCCGGATTCATTTCCATAACCTTCACCTGTACCAACGCACCCATTTTAACAATATCCGTTACATTTTCAACGCGCCATGGAGCAAGGTTGCTCACATGAACCATACCATCTTGTTTTGGAAGAAACTCGACGATTGCGCCGAAGTCCATGATGCGCACAACTTTTCCTGTGTACACTTCCCCGACTTGTGCAACACGCGTTAGTTGTTCAATCCAAGCCTTTGCTTGTTCCGCACCTGCTGCATCTTTCGAGGTGATCATCACAAGTCCATCATCTTCGATGTCGATCGCTTGAACGCCTGTCGTTGCAATAATCTCGTTGATGATTTTTCCACCTGGACCGATCACATTTCCAATCTGCGCCGGCAAAATGCGAAGCGT
>CAYHDY010000002.1:35492-40338 GCA_964355525.1 uncultured Gammaproteobacteria bacterium
ATCCTAGTATCGTAAGGAGTTCATTCAGGACGAGGTGCCGAAAACGCTGTTGCCATCACATCCTGAATTTGCATGCGAGCGACTTTTGCTTGATTCACCGCTTGAGCGACGATTTCAGGATTGAGTCCGTGCGTTTTTGTGTCCATTTGAATGGCTGTGATTCCTTCTCGTGATCCAGCGATCTTGAAGTCCATTCCGCCGGCTCCATCTTCAAGATCTTGAAGATCTGTGAGAACTTTCCATCCTCCTTTATTGTCTGATGCAAGTCCCATCGCAATTCCAGCAACCGGAGCTTTGATTGGAACTCCTGCGTCCATGAGAGAGAGTGTTGAACCACAGGTTGCTCCCATTGAGCTTGAACCGTTTGATCCGAAGACTTCGGAAACGGTTCGAATCGTGTACGGGAACACTTCTTTGTCTGGCATCATTGGACGAAGAGCTTTTTCTGCGAGTCCTCCGTGTCCGATATCACGCCGTGAAGGTCCTCGTAATGGTTTCACTTCTCCGACAGAGTATGGAGGAAAGTTGTAATGATGGAAGTAACGTTTTTTTCCAACTGTTTCCATTCCATCGAGTGTTTGTTCATCGCCAGGTCCACCAAGGGTTACGATGGTGAGAACCTGGGTTTCTCCGCGCATAAAGTGTCCTGTTCCGTGTAGACGAGGAAGAAGTGCAACTTCTGCAACGAGATTTCGGATCTGATCGAGTCCGCGACCGTCAACACGTTTTGAATCTTCGACGATAGCACGTGTGATTTCAGATTCGAGCACTTCGATCACGATGTCGGATCCAAAATGAATTTGATCTTTTTCAATTCCTTGTTCTGCAAGAAATTTTTTCGTGCGAGCTTTTAATTCTGTTTTCTGCGCGTTACGTTCCCCTTTCGTTGCTTGTGGTGCGGCGAAGAATAATTCTTTTACATTTTCGAGAATGAATGGGCGCGCAATTTTTTCGACACTCGTGCGAACTTCTTCTGCAGCTTTTTCTTCATCCGTTTTTGCAGAAAGTAAATCACGTTTTGGTTTTCCAACGGCGGCTTTTACTTGTTCAATGAGTTTGATCGGTTCTGCCAAATGTTTTTGTCCGAAGGTGAAGGCATCGATAACAACTTGTTCCGATGCTTCGTTCGCACCAGCTTCTACCATGATGACGGATTCTGTTGTTCCGGCGAACGCAAGATCAAGAATAGATTTTGTTCGTGCTTCGTAACTTGGATTGATGACCCATTCTCCTTCAATTTGTCCTACGCGGATACATCCGATTGGACCCGCCCATGGAATATCGCTCATCGACAATGCACAACTTGCACCGATGAGTCCGAGAATGTCGGGATCATTTTCTCCGTCGAATGCGAGACATGTGACAATCACTTGAATATCATTGCGAATGCGATCATCAAAGAGTGGACGGAGTGCACGATCAATAAATCGTGCAGTGAGAATCGCTTCATCGGTTGGACGTCCTTCCATTTTCATGAAACGACTTCCTTTGATGCGACCTGCGGCGTAAAGCTTTTCTTCGTAATCCACCATCAATGGAAAATACGGCATGTTGTCGCGCTTTTCTGCGCTCATTGTTGCTGTTGCAAGGATGACGGTATCGCCATACTGCACCATACAAGAACCATTTGTTTGGTTCGCGTACTTGCCGATTTCAATGGAGAGCGTCTTTCCTCCCCACTGTGTTTCAAATTTCTGAATCTTATTCATACGTTTGTGATTCTGCAGAAGCGTAAGAAGTCGAGCGTAATCTCGAGATCTCGTTGTCTCTGCAGAATCGATTATGATTAATCCGTGTAAGGTCTGCATTTGCAGACCTCTCACCGCGTAACCATTTAGAATTCCAATCGGCGATCGCGCATGTCTTGTTGATCTTCGTTTTCTTTTGATTCCATGAAAAATCCAGGTTGCGCATTTTCATCTGCAGGTTCCTCATCGCTTGCCGATTCATCTTCCTGTTTTTCGAGTGATGATGTTGTGTCATCGGTTTCCGGCTGATCGTTGTAAACAGGCTTTGTGAACTTTGGAAGACGCACCGCCGGCCCGATGAGATATCGACTTTTCTTTTGCGACATGTCGATGTGATCATCGACAAGTTCCGCAAGCGTGCTTGAGGTTGTTTCACCGAAACTGATGAGTTCAACGATGCGACCGTGTGCTTGCGCATATTGCACAAGCGCGCCGAAATCACCGTCGCCGGAAACGATCACAACGACATCAAGCATATCGAGCATGCGTACAACATCGATCGTCAGTCCAACATCCCAATCTCCTTTTTTGTGTCCAGATGCGAATTCGATTAAGTCTTTTGATCGCAATTCGATCCCAGATTTTTCGAGTGCGTCGAAAAACGGTTGTTCGGACGCGTCTTTTGTTTTGATGACGTACGCAATTGCACGAATCAATTTGCGACCTGCGACTCCGTCCTCAACAATATTTTTGAAATCTACTTTTCGTTTGAAAAGATATCGCGCCGAATAATACATGTTCTGTGTGTCGATAAAAACGCCGACACGTTGGTCTGAATGTTTCATATGTCTAAAATGTAGGGGTAGGTCTTATGCCTACCCGTGCGAATAATTGTTGCGCATAAAATTGTTGCGCACGATGAAAAAGGTTCTGTCTCTACACAAAACCCCGCCGTTTTACGGACGGGGTTTAAAAAATTACTTCAATTCCAATTCTTTCTTGAGTTTCAAAAATGCCTTTTGGTCTTCGCGTTCCAAGTATTTAAGGAGGCGTCGGCGCTCGTTTACTTTTTTGATGAGTCCGCGGCGTGAAGAAAAGTCTTTTTTGTGATCTTTCAAGTGTTTAGACAAATCTTCGATCTCTGCTGTGAGAATAGCGATCTGAACTTGTGGAGATCCTGTGTCGGAAGCGTGTGTGCGGAATTTCTCAATGATCTTGAGTTTCTTTTTAACGTCGAGCATAACAGTTTCTATTTCGTGCCGGTCAACTGAGTAAAAGGGGCTCATTCCTTGAACCGAGTCGAAGGCCAGTTAATTAATGGGCTAAATATACGATTGAAAGATGAATTTGTCAAATATCAGACTATCGATAGATGATGATACCCACAACGACTCCTAAATCGATTAAAACCATCAATGTGTTTGGGAACCAAATCGGCGCTTCTTTGTGCAGCCAGCCATAGTAGGTCCAATAAGTTGCGCTGACGAGGTATGTTGCCCAAGTGACAAGTGAAAGGTTTGTTGCGTTGTGATGAACGAAGATTGTTATGAACTGTGGAATGGTTAAGATTGGAACAATTACGGAAAGATAGGCAAAACGATCAACGATGCGGATAAGTGCTTTTTGATTTGGAACAGGTTCGAGATGTTTTGATAGACGTTTACGTTTTAGCAGATGATGGAGTCCGGGAACCATAGAATGATGTTATGAATGCATTCAGTATAGCGCGAAATCTTTCTTCTTGGAATTTGCTATACTACAAATCTATGATTTCTCCTCTCACACGATCTCGTTCTTTATTTTTTCGCACACATCGATTTTCTTTTGGTCACACGCAAGCTCTTCCAACATTAGCACTTAATCGTTTGCTTGCGTATGCGGCATCAAGTGTTATTGGTATTTTCATGCCGATTTTTTTGTTTGAGTTTTTTCATCAGTCGATTCAAGCCGTCTTGTTATTTTACTTGGCAGATCAAGTCTTGAAATTACCGTTCTTTGTCCCTGCAGCAAAATTATTTTCAAAAATAGGATTAACGAAAAGCATGATGATTGGTGTGCTGGGTTTATCTGTATTTTATTTTACCTTTTTCTTACTCGGACAATCTGTCGCTCTCCCTCCGTTTGCTTTGATCGCGTTTGGTCTCGTTGGGCTCATGCTTACAAGCACACTTTATTGGTCGCCGTTTCATATTGATTTTGCGGAATTTTCTACAAAAGAAAAACGCGGTCGACAAGTCAGTACTCTTTTCATGATTCAAGAATTGATCGGAGTGATCGGTCCAATCGTCTCCGGATTTTTGATTATCAAATACGGATATACCATGACATTCATGGTCGGTCTTATTTTAGTTCTGAGTTCGCTTATCCCACTCATCTATTTACCAAAGACGGAAGTTCAATATGAGTTTGGTTATTGGGAAAGTTTTCGAGAGTTATTTTCAAAAAAGTTTCGTTCCATGTCCATTTCCATGATGGCATTTGGTGCAGAAAATATGGTTGGTGTGATTGTGTGGCCTATTTTTCTTTACACCGTATTTAAAGGAAATTATTTAGATATTGGTTTTTTTGCTTCAATCATTGTTGTGATCACACTTGTCCTTCAATTGTTTGTCGGAAAAGAAATCGATAAAGTTTCTGCGAAACGCATGTTACGTATTGGAACAGGAATTTATGCGATCGGATGGATTTGGAAAGGACTCGTGCAAACAGTTGCCGGTGTATTCGCCGCTTCTACATTTCATTCGTTCGGTTCTGTTTTTTTGCAGACACCGATGGATGCGATGACCTATGAACAAGCAGCAGATGCGGGACACTACATTGATGAGTATACCGTTCTGCGCGAAATGTCATTAAACATCGGACGTATTCTCGTCATTGTTTTCTTGTTGGTTCTGAGTTATCGTTTTTCTATCACGATCTCATTTTTTGTCGCCGCTTTTATTTCGCTCGCGATCAATCGTCTCTCTAAAATTGTTGCTCCATAAGAAAATAAGTTTGAAGAAAAAAATATCCCCGGTTCAGGGATATTTTTTCTTTTTGCTATGGACCGGATCCGCCGATTCCACACGATTCATGAGAGAGAATCATATTAATCGATTACTTACCGAGTGCTTTGTCGATTGCCGCAGAGAAAGATTCTGCAGGAACAGCTCCTGTGA
>CAYHDY010000002.1:40438-48817 GCA_964355525.1 uncultured Gammaproteobacteria bacterium
CCGAGTGCTTTGTCGATTGCCGCAGAGAAAGATTCTGCAGGAACAGCTCCTGTGATAGGTGTTGCACTGCCATCTTTTCCAATGACGAATGTTCCAGGTGTTCCGCTGATTCCAGCAGCTCCACCAGCAGCCGCTTCATCCTGAACTTTCTTTAAGTATTTTTGTGTGCTGACGCAGTCATTGAATTTGCTGATGTTGAGTTTATTGTCCGCAGCAAGTTTCTTGTAATAGTCTGCGCTGAGAGAATCCTGATTTTTGAACATAGCATCATGGAACTCCCAAAACTTTCCTTGCTCTGACGCGCACTCTGCTGCGAGAGCGGCTGGAAGAGCGTTTGGATGAAAGGAAAGTGGAAAGTGACGATAGACCAAACGAACCTGATCTTTATATTTTGCGAGGACAGCGTCCAGTGTTGGCTCGAAGGCGCCACAGTATGGGCATTGGAAGTCTGAGTATTCGATCAATGTAACAGGAGCATTTTTGTTTCCTTTCATGTGATCGTCTGCGGATACGGAAGGAACCGTTCCTGTTGGGGCTGGTGCAGCAGCATTCTGTGCATCATCAGAAGGTTGGTTAATGGCAATTCCCTTTGCACTTCCGAGACTAAGTCCGCTCACAGAACATTTTTGTGTGAGCATGCATCCTGCAAGCAAGATGAATCCGAGTGTTCCGACAACAAGGATGGATGTTGCACATCCGATCCAAAAGGCGGTTTGGGAAGGAATTGAGTCAAAGAAGTTTTGAAGTTTTGGTGCGGGTGCATGAGGATGTGGGTGCTCGTGATTATGTTCGTCCATATTAAATGAAATACGAATTATTTTTTTTATGACAGTTCATGGGTGATCGGATGAAACATTCCTATGCATCATGTGATGCGAACAGTTGAGGAATGAATACACCGAACGAGGACGGTCCTGCTCGTATGACATCTCGGTTAACCGCCTTGCGCCACAGAATAAATCCTCGAGGCAGTTTTTTTTGAAAAAGGACAAAGGAGAATAGGGAAAGGACAATGAAGAAGGAAAGGAGAATAGAAAATTCTTGAACGATCGCGATGGCATCATCAGACTTTTGTGTTGAGGACGGAGCAGACGTTTGTTGCACGGAGCAGTAGGGACCTTGTGCAGATATGCGCACGAACTTTTGCCCGCACGATGTTGTAAGAGCAATGCCAAGATTCAATACGACAAGTGCCGAAAGGATCAAAACAAATATCCATTGTGGATAAACACGATTCATAACTACGATATGGTATCACATCTGTTTTTTGCATGCGATGTGTCGTATAATTTTTGTGACTATGAAACATCTTGATCAACTCATCACGGATTTTCTCGAATATCTTGAGGTGGAACGCGGACGTTCTCCAAGAACCATTCGTAATTATGATTTTTATTTACGACGATTTTCGGAATTTGCAAAGAACCCGTCGCCGAAGGATGTTACACGCGATCGGATTCACGAATATCGTCTTTGGTTGAATCGTCTTCAGGGAGGACATCAACGAGAGCCGCTCTCAAAGAGTACACAGAATTATCATTTGATCGCTCTTCGATCGTTTTTGAAATATCTTGCGCGACAAGACGTCTCATCCCTTCCATCCGAGCAAATCGAATTATCAAAACAACCGATGCGATCGGTTGAGTTTCTCGAGATCGATGAACTCAATCGTCTGCTCGCGGTTCCAATGAAACACGGAGTCGGATTGATTCCGTTTCGCGACAAAGCGATTCTCGAATTGTTGTTTTCGACAGGTCTTCGCGTCTCCGAACTTTCGAATTTGAAAATCGATTCCGTGAATCTGAAACGCGATGAATTTACCGTGCGCGGAAAAGGCGAGAAAAACCGTTTGGTGTTTTTGTCATCGACGGCGAAAGAATCTCTGAAAGATTATTTATCAAAACGCCGTGATACATCACCCGCTCTTTTTGTTTCTCACGATCGTGCAAAGAGCGGACGTCAATCGTTTGATCCGATTACACCACGATCCATCCAACGAATGGTGGAGCGATACGCACTCGAAGCCGGAATCACAAAACACATTACTCCTCATACACTTCGTCATACCTTTGCAACCGATTTGTTACTAAATGGTGCGGACATTCGTTCTGTGCAATCCATGCTTGGACACAGTTCGATAACAACAACGCAAATTTATACACACATTACCAACAACCAAATGAAGGATGTGCACAAGAAGTTTCATGGAAAGAGTCAATAAAAAAACGAACGAGTGTTGAATCGATTCAATGTTACTTGACTTTTTGAAAAAATCAGGGATACTGAAACGGCACACACGGTGCTCGTTAAGTTTTTTTCTGAGAGGTTCGTAGTGAATGTCTTTTTCTTGCTCGCTGTCCTACACAGTTCCGGTTACTGTGATATGGACACACCGAAACAGATTCGCGTTGAACTCAATGCATCGGATCTAACGCACACGCGTCGATTTGAGTCGTCGTCGTACAAACAGCGGATCTGTATATACGACGCGTTCGCGCAAAAACAAATCATCACTGCGGCCGACAGACTCGATCTTCCGAGACCGTATCTTGAGAAACAAGCGTACATGGAGAGAGTGTATGTGCAGGCACAAAAAGCCGGAGCGACAAAACTTCAGATGCGTCGTTTGCACAAGATCGCATACAGAGAGTCGCGCGGAAATCCACGCCTGTGCGTTCCGGGCGGCTGCGGTCCGTTTCAGAACGAGGTTCACTCCTTGATTCCGAGACATCTTCGAAGTGTCTATGTTGCCCGCGCCTTCGTCCGATTTCTGCTCACGAACAAACCCGGTTTCGCCGCGACAACTGCACTCGATCTCCTGCATCGATGCGAACTGTTGTCGAAAGAACACTGGAGCTGCTGCTACGGCGGCGCGTGGCGACCGGAATGCCGGATCAAATGGGATGAGAACTATCGCGATCGGCAGAACCAAACGTAAAAGCGTCCCGAATTTCGGCACGCTTCTTTTTTTTACAATAATGATTTGAGTTGAAATCGAACCAGTGACCTTGGACTTTCCGCCAGAGGCGGATCCGCCTCTGGCGGAAGAAGTCCCCTGCTCTATTGCAAGCCGGAGTGAGAGAAATAATCAAGAAAGTTTTAGGATGGTGGCCTGGACTGGGGTCGAACCAGTGACCTTGGGCTTAGAAGTCCCCTGCTCTATCCAACTGAGCTACCAGGCCATTTCATTAAAACTTTCTTGATTATTTCCGAACGAGGCGATGTAATATCAGCGAAGCGATATCCAACTGAGCTACCGGGCCATGATATTTGGAATCTACTTTTTGTTTCCAAGCGAGACGAAGTTGGAAAACTTTCGTAAATATAACTCGAAATGAGGTTTTTGTAAAGGTATCGAACATGTTATATTTGATGCACTATGAAATATTTTTTTCCGCATCTTTTGATTCTCGTACTCGGCGTCGGTTCGATCATCTTTGTTTGGAGCGGAACAGCGAATCAACTCAGCGTACAACAACAAGCGAACACCTCGACATCCGTCGCATTATCGAATGATGGATACATTGTGAGTACAGATTCGAACACGGATGGAGATGTGTCTTCCAGTGATTCGGAAAAATTGCAACATCAAACTCCATTTGTGCGATCGAACGATGAGCCAACGAGAGTGAACGGTTCGGGATTTCGTTTAACGGTTCCGAATGATTGGATCATCGAAGGATATGATGGAGTTCCGGAAGACGGACAATACGGAAACATGAGTTTTGGAAAAAAGCCGGAGGATGCGTATTTGTCGGACGAGGCCGTTACAATTAATTTGATGACGTTTTCTCGTCCTGTGGATTTGAAAAAAGAAATTTCGGATCGCAAAATGGTTTCAGAGACGACACGACAATCCATGGTGGAATATTTTCAAAAAGAAAATCCGAAGATCGGATTATCGACAAAAGATATTTTGCTTTTCGATGAATCGCAAAAACCGATCGGCACGTTCCCAGTTTATCGCACAGGATTCCAGTGTTTGAAATCGTGTTATCCGGAAGGATTGCCGCCGACGCGCTACTCGTATTTTGTCGACGCAGGTGAAACGATTTATCAGTTTGATGTGTTCATGAATACATCGAAAAATACGCCGACGCTTTTGAAAAAGACGGAAGCGGTGATTCGATCATTAGTAATTGAAAAGTAAAAAAAGAAAAATCGCCGTGCGGCGATTTTTTTGTTTGAGAAAAATAAAAGACACATCTTGTGAATGTGTCGAGTGTAGCTAGAGGTAGAGGATGCCGTCGTTTTCCTTGCGTTGCACGCAGACGAAGACGTTCGGATTGTCTGCACGCTGTGCGAGCGTGTGGGCGATGTCCGTTACCTCATCATATCCCGCGAGGGGTTCATGATGAATGGTGCCGATAAGATCTGGCTTTGCTTGCTTGAAATGGACGGCCGCTTCTTCAGGGGTGATGTGTCCCCAATTTGTGCGGTCGACATTGTCCAGTTTTCCGGTCATACGCGCCATGGAGTACTGCACCTCGCAGTAGGCGAACGTTGCACGATCCGCGAGACGGACGATGTTTTGGCAACGCTCGTCGCCGGGCTTGTACTGGTGGTCCATGAGTCCTGCAATGACGCGGCCGGCAATTTCGAAGCGATAGCCGAATGAGCGACCTGGGTGGTACATCTCGAGCATGAGCGCTTTGATGTCTCCGCCGATCGCACACGGCAGCGTGAACGGCACACCGGGTTCCACGATTTGGAACGTCATGTTGGACGGGAACAAAGTCCATTCGAACGGGAAAGCCGGTTGAACAAGCACTTGGCGTTTGAGATTTTGCTCGATAGTTTCGAGAACTTCTTTGCCGTCGATGTTGGCCATGTGCTTGTAGCCGATGAAGTGAATGTTCACACCTTTTATGAAGAACGGAGCAAACGAGGACAGGCCGTCGCGATGATCTCCATGCAAGTGCGAGTACACGATTGTGATGTGCACTTCCCGCTTCTTCATGATGTATTCTTGGATGATGTACTGCGCGCATTCGCGAATACCCGTCCCGGAATCCATGATGATGATCTGATCTCCATGCTCGATCGACACGCACGAGGTGTGATTGCCGATCCGTGTATCTGACGTCGCATTCGAACCGCGTACGCCCCAGAATTGGACGATGATTGGAACGGCATTTTGCAGACTGGTGAGTGTTTGACGCATGATCATTCCTCCTGAACATTGAAAACTACTGGCGAAATAAGGAATTTCCTCATTTCAATTGACAACACTTTGTTTTCAACTGAATAAAGGATGCTTGACCTTAAGATTATTTTTCGGATTTGTCAAGATTAAAGAAGGTTGAATCTCAGAATGAGATTTGTAAAATATTGCATTTAACAAGGATGACGAGAACACAGGTGTAGACAATGGATGCGATCAGATCATTCGTAAACGAACTTGATTTCGTTGCGTCTTGTGCGTTGATTGGTCTAAATTCTGCGACGCCTTTTCGCATACACAGAAAACCAAGAAGGTTTGTAAGCCAGTAGATGAGAATCATGGATGGAAAAAACATTACGGGAGAAAAATGACGGACAATCAGTGCTAGGACATAGGAGATGGGTATGTTCACAAAGATGTCATCCCACAGAGAAAGGGGTGATAGCAGATACCCTATAAAGAAGAGGACACCGCCTTTTGTGAATTGTTTGTTCATAGAGGAGATTCCTTTTTGGAACTCTTGCCTTCAGCATACGCGCATAAAAAGATATGCAAATATCGGATGGCGACGATTTGGACAACAAAAAACTCCCGATGAATCGGAAGTTTTTTGTGGGGCGGCTAGTGGGAATTGAACCCACACTAGAGGTACCACAAACCCCTGTGATAACCATTTCACCATAGCCGCCATCTGTTTGCGAAAAGAGTATATCGTTGGAATCGAAAAAGATCAAGAGATCTCCACGACGAGCGGTAAATGGTCTGAAACAACATCATCGAGAACACGAAAATCCACAACGGGGATATCTGAACTTGCAAGAATATAATCAGCAAACTTCCCTTCTTTTTCGTAGAAGTGACTTCGCGTTGACTTTGCACCGGACTCCTTGAGAAGGTTTCGCATTCCATCCTCGAGCATCGCTAAACTTTCTGTGTTGATATCAAGATTGAAATCTCCGCAAAGAATTTTTGAACCTTCATGAGCGGACATAGATTTTCTGACGCGTTCTGATTGCACAAAGCGTTCTTTGCTATCGTCTTTTCCTCGCCCGCTGTGAAAGCCGTGCAGATTAAAAATTGTGAGAGTTGAATCGTGAAATGGAATCGTGACGTGCTGTAACAATCGGTTGTAAATTCCGTGTTGAATCATTTCCGGTTCCGCATCGACCTCTTCGTACAATGAAAAAATTTCATCACTTCCTTGTGATAGGATTTCAATATTTTTTTTGACGAAGATCGCGATTCCATATGGAATAAATTTTTCTTCGTGTGGAACATCGACAGCAACGGCGTGGAAACCGTTGTAGTCAGGGAGTGAGGAAGATACTTCCGAATAGATATTTGCAACTCGATCCGTCATGACGGAGTCTCTTGAGATTCCGTTAAAAACTTCTTGGAAGCAAAATACATCGACATCTTGTGCACTCTTTTTCAAAAATAATTTTAACGGTTCGAGCATTTTTCCTCCCCAAAGATTCAGTGTCATGATTTTCATACATGAGAATTGTAAGCGAATGGAAATAAAGAGACAAGGTGAATAGCGTTTTTGAAATTCATCTCTTGACAAAATTGATTTTGATCGGCATACTAAGCGACACTGTCTCAATAAATGGTGGCGGTGGGGAGAGTTGTACATGAGGGAAGTGTCGCAGTGGTTCGAATCGTTCCATAACAGTCCGCCCATCCCTGTGGAGGGAGGACATCTCATTTCTTTGCGTGCACCGCTTGCTGTTCTTGCGATGTATGCGTCTGTTCAAGAGTGGAATCCGAACGATGTCGTTGCGATTGGTCAGAATGGGGCCGTTCCTGATCTGGCGCGTGAAGACCTCGAAGTGCATTTGATTGTGGTTGTCAGTGACCATGACATGGCGGATGTTGCGGGATCGATCGACAAACGGGTTTTGGACGCCCATATGCTCGGTGATTTCGATTACGCCAACATGATTGCCGGATTCAACAACGGTGTTCGGCTTGTGAACTTCGGCGAAGCGTTCGCCGCGAATCCGTTTGGAGAGCTCGTCACGGACATGTTCTTCAAGATGTTCTTCAATCACGCGAATCAGCTCAAATTGTCCGAGGACTTGTCTCACGTTCTGCTTCTCATCGGTCGCGATGGGGATCGGACGTTGTGCGCCAAGATCGCGGGTCGCGAAGACACGTATCGGATGTTGCCGAGTCCGTTTGCGAGCGCGACGGAATCGCGTCATGTGGTGGTTGGCAGGAACATCTTGCTCACCGCGGCGTTCGAAGGCAACACGATTTACGGAATCGAGGCGGACTCGCTCGTCGACTATCTCACGGACCATGAATCGGTTTTGATGTGGTCGGCTCAGAGGATCGGACACAGCATCGAAGACTTCGCTGTGGTCGACGGTACATCCGATACGGTGATTCTCACGCTCGCGGACGGAGAGTTTCGTCTCGCGCCGATGATCGTTCATTTCAACAGGGACAATCTTGCTTTGAGTCCGAGTGTAGTGGAAGGGATTTCTTTCAAGGATTTTGACAAGGAGATCATTTCCCCTGTCGTGCGTGTTGCGCGCAGCGGTCGGATCGTTCTTGCGGATCGTCGCAACACCTCTGCGTTTTTGCGGTTCGATCATCCCTCTTCCTTCGGTTCGAAGTTCGAAAATATGTTCAAACGCACTGTTTCACACCAGCTATCCGCTCAGCGTTCAGTGATCGGAATCTAGAAAGCCCTCTGCCTCGTAAATCTTTGCGAGGTTTTTTTATTGGTCCAAACTTGTAACGGTTATACGAACTCCTTTTTCTTTCAATCCTCCGATCACCTGTACATCTGTATTGTCTGTTTTAAGAATGAGATGTTTAAAATGCAGTTTTGCGAGTGCGGAAGCATCAAAATTATCTGAGGAGATTGATTGAAGCGTGATAATAATCGTATCCAAATTTTTTGCCGCTTCAAGTGCGTGAAAATCAAGTTCCATGATCGTGCCCTGACGTGTTTCGTATCGAGTGGTCGGTTCATCTATCGTGACGGTTTTTAATTTATCAAACGCAACGTGTTCAGTTATAAGATAATCCATCGATATCACAGATCTTGGGATCGTTAATTCGGCCGGATTGATTAGATTATCGGAGATGAACTTCGAAAGATCTTCTGAAAGATAGTCTCCTGCCGCAACATTGTCACTCGTTCGTGTCCACTTATTCGTGGCACCGTCAAAAGTCCATGTAACGGTCGCATTCACTTCATA
>CAYHDY010000002.1:48917-50254 GCA_964355525.1 uncultured Gammaproteobacteria bacterium
TCTATTTTAATGGAAGTTAAATCGGAATCATTAAGCGGAGATAAATCAATATCCATTGCAGCACCTTCTTTGTAGTAACTTGGATTTTGTAGATTCAATTCTCGAATGTTGATTCCTCCAAGCGGAGAAAGATCGTTGAATCCTCCGCTCACACTTCCTGTTTGCAGATAATAAGCCAGAGAAGATTCTGCCGGGGCAATACGAACAGCCTTTATTTCTCCCTTTATTTCTGGTTGAGGAATTTGTATTTCAATGGATCCCGGAAAAAATTCCGGAGAAACTTGGATATATTCGATGTGTTCTCGTTTCGGTGCTTTGATCGCACTCGCGAAATCTTTTTTCGCATCTGCTGTTTCATCGGCGCGTTCTGGAATATTTCCGTCGGGTGATGATGCTCGTCCGGGTTTGCGCGCATCGCGTGTTTCCCATCGCAACATGGAATTTGTTTTGTACCCCATGAATTTTTCCGGAATCGGATCCCCTGTTTCATTTTTTTGAACACGATCTTTCAGTCCGAGAGATTGCTCCATCATCTCTTTCGGACTTATGATAAGCGTTCCTTCCATCTCTTCTTTTGTGAGCACTCCGTGTGTATGTCCGTCAATCCATTCCCACGGTTGGCTGTCATCGTTTCTCACGAGAAAACGCACATGATCCGTATATACCTGAACCGCCATACTTACAGGATTTGTTCCCATAACCCTAGGGACTTCCGCAAGCAAAAAACGAACAAGTGCTTCGCAGTTCCCTTCACCATTCATCGCGATTGAATACATGTCCGCTTTTTCGCGAATGTAGGTTGTACGTTGTTTTGCAAGTTCAAATGCGACTCGAATGGGTGATTTGCGATCGGTTTCGGAGAGAGACTCTGTTAATCTTGATTCAAGATCCCAAAGTTTTTGATTTACTTCGTCGAATTGTTCTTGCGTGATTTGTCCGTGGATGAGCTCCATCGTCAGAAAAAAATCTTTATTGTTCACCCATCCGTATTCTATCTGTTCGATGAGATTCAGTGCCCGTTCTCGATTTACTTCGGTTATTTTTAATCCGCTTCCTTTTGCGAAACGGTTCAATTTATCTTGTTGGGCTTTTGTGTGTTGTATTTCTTCATCTCCCGTTCCATCTCCTTCTCTCGCTCCATTTTTATTTTTTTGCGAACCTTCCAGTCCAAAAGCCTCTTTTCCAAATGGTTTGTTGCGCGCAATAAATGCTTCAACAGATGTCACGAATTTTCCGAAAGCAATTTCGGATTTTAATTCGACATGTTTTGCGTATTCGATTCCTTGATGTGCTGCGCGTTCAATTTGTGGTTCGTGTGTTGCTCCGATCGCCCCGAG
>CAYHDY010000002.1:50354-53637 GCA_964355525.1 uncultured Gammaproteobacteria bacterium
CGATCAATTTTTTTTCGACGTTGTGCAATCGGAGAGGATTCAAATGGGGAAGGTTCTCGCATAGTGTGATCATTGTGACACAAGAATGTATGCACGACAAAAGAAAAACCTCACAAAGATTTGTGAGGTGAGAGTTGACTACGTCGATCGAGCGAGGAAGACGCCACCGGCGTTTTCGAACACGGTGCCGGGATTGGCTCCACACGCGGAGCAATAGATCGGAACTGTATCTGAATCCGCGAAGGTCATGAGTCCGCAGTTCGGACAATGATCAGACCCGTGGGCGAAGATGGTGCGCAATGTGCGTGTCCAATCGCCAAGCGTGTGCACTCCGTAGGTTTCACGCCATTCGGTGAGATGTGCGGCGCATTCGGGACTGAGTCCCATGAATACGACCTCGAGCTCGTGCGAGAGATCCGCATCAAGAGCGCGTTTTGCACGGCGGGCGAGTTCGAGCATGGACGGATTCGCGTTGTCGAGGCGGATGATGCACATGGGAATCAACTCCTTCGCGCGAATGCGCTTTGCGATGCTCTTTGCGTGAGACGTGGGCGCTGCAACGTGAGACGATGACTGCATAAACATGATGCCCTCCCCGAAGGCACTAAGCCTGTCGAAGTGTGTTGTGAAATGTACGGCTTCTATAATCAGAATAGCGTATGTGTAGAAAAGACAAAGAGGCTATGTCGACAGATTCGACAACAAGAAAACCAAAGATTTATTTAAAAAACCTCACAAGATGTGAGGTAAGACGTTACGACTGACGAGTATTACGACGAGCGCGTCGACTCGTGACCTGACCGGACAAAGGACGATGCGAGGAACACTGGATCTTTTTTCCGCACCCGACGCAATGTTTTGCGTCTTTGGTGAAGATGACCCCACACGAGCACGTCGGCTTGTCTTTCCACGACTCATCGATTGGCTGTGCACACGACGGACAGAACTTGTAATCGTCCTGAATTGTTTTTCCGCAGACGCATCTCGTCGGTTTGAGCGAGACGAGTTTGACCGGCGTTTCTGGAACGGTTCCGCACATCGGACAAAGTTTCCATGTGTCTGTGAGTGCGGCACTGCACTCTTTGCAGAACTTGGTTGTTGTATAGCGTGGTCCGGAACGATCTTGGAACGGGAGCGGACGCGTCGGTTGCATTGTCGAATGATCACAAACGCTACGCGGCGAGACGTACGGAGTGGCTGAACTGTGATAATCCGGACTCCCGTTTTTCATGGGATTGATCATTGTAAACCTCCTTGCGAATCGTTTGAGGGTTTGCGCCGCATCGATAACAGAATCGATGCTGACGATTTTCGAATGTGTTCAGGCCGCATCTCGGACAGAACTTCGATTCGATGCAGAATGCTGTCGACTCACTTCGAGCCCAATCTTGAACAGTGAATAATTGATGCATCTCGATCATTTCTCGATTGAATGTGATTTCGCTCAAGTTGGGATCGAGAAGGGCAACACGCGTTGTTGACGATATTCCATGACGCAGAATGTTGCGACAGAGAACCGCGACAGACAACACGGACGTTGTGATTCCACTTGTCGGACGCGGACCGATTCCCCAATCGACACCGATCACATCTTGCGATGCATCGGTCGGGCACGAAAGATAGATCCATCGAATGAATCCGTCGAACCCGTGAATGTGATTCGGTTTGTAACAAAGTTCTGGTGGGTCTACGTTTTCGAGACCTTGAACCAAGTGTGAATGCAATCCACTCTGTTGTTCTTTTGGAACAGCGAAGACAGAAATGTCTTTACGCAAGTGAGTGACGCCTTTACCAATCCCCCAGCCGATCCAAGGATATCCTTGGCGTACAGCCGGATCGAGACGGTTTGGGTCAATGAGGGATCCGTTTTGCAACGGAATTCGCAGGTAAGGTGCGAGCGAGGAAACAGGTCTTCGTGTTTGATCGAACAGAGAGATGTTCGACATGATGACCTCCGATTGAGTTTGTCGACTGAACTGTCTGTACCATCAAAATAGCATTTGGTCAGGATTGTCACAGATATGTTGTCGTAGATTTCGACAACATCTTGACTATCGATATTTCGCATGAGATCCTAGAATATATGCATATGAATTATTCAACCGAGATTATCAAAGGACTTGGTGCATTTGGTCTTGACGAGAAAGAAGTCAAAGTCTATCTCGCGGGTCTTGAGATTGGAACGGCAAGTGTTCTTGAATTATCGCGTCGTACAAATTTGCCACGAACGACTTTATATCCGATTCTCGAGCGATTGGAACATCAAGGAGTGTTTAAAGTCGGAAAACAAAAAAGCACAACGGTTTACATTGCTGAATTGCCGGATGTTTTGAAACGACATCTTGATGAACGTGCGGCTTTGTTCACGAAAACATTACCAGCTCTCGAAACGATTCAAGACACAGCGCATGAAGGACCTGGCGTGACATTTTATGAAGGCACGGATGGATTCAAGCGCGTTTGGAAAGCGATCATTGGTTCCGGAGTAAAGGAATATCGATTGATCACAAGTGGAACAGGGCTTCTCGATTATGTGAAAGAACCGTATCTCGTGAAGCGTGTGATTGCAGAGCGATTGGAAAAAAAGATTCTGAGCATACAATTGATTCCGGATTCACGTGATGCACGAAAGATCGTCGAAAAAGATAAAGAAGAATTACGCGAGTCGAGATTCCTGCCTGCGAACATCAAACTTCCATCTACGGTGATCATTTTCGCCGATCAAGTTGCATTTATTACGACGCGAAAAGAAAACACAATGATCTTACTCGCTTCGGGTGATGTGGCACTCACCTATCGCACGTTGTTTGATTTGATTTGGGAGAAGGCGGAGACGGGTGGAGAGAAGTAAGTAAAGGTGAACAAACGTAAACAAAGGTGAACAAAAGAAAACAAAGGATAAAATCCTCTGTTTTCTTTTGTTCACCTTTGCGCACCTCTGTTCACCTGCTAAACTGTCCTTACATGAAATCCTCAAATAAAACTCTTTACGTTCTCGATGGAAATGCGCTTTTACATCGCGCGTGGCATGCGGTTCCTCCGCTTACGACAAAGGAAGGGCTTGTTGTGAATGCGGCTTATGGGTTTACGAATGTGATCGAAAAAATTCGTTCGCAGTTTAAACCCGATTATTTATGCGTGGCATGGGATTTGCCGGGAAAAACGTTTCGACATGAATCGACCGAGTCGTATAAAGCGACGCGCGAAAAGAAGGCACCGGAACTGTATGCACAGATTCCGATGATTCAAGAAATTTTGCGTGCGTATCACGTACCATCATATT
>CAYHDY010000003.1:0-14432 GCA_964355525.1 uncultured Gammaproteobacteria bacterium
AGCGGTACGCGAGCTGGGTTCAGAACGTCGTGAGACAGTTCGGTCTCCTATCTACCATGGGCGTCGAAGATTGATGGAACCCATCCTCAGTACGAGAGGACCGGGATGGACGAACCTCTAGTGCACCAGTTGTCCTGCCAAGGGCATTGCTGGGTAGCTACGTTCGGTTTGGATAAACGCTGAAAGCATCTAAGCGTGAAGCCAATCCAAAGATAAGTCTTCATTTGAGACCCCTGCGAGACGAGCAGGTTGATAGGCTGTACGTGTAAGCGCAGTAATGTGTTGAGCGGAGCAGTACTAATAGGTCGAGCTCTACAACCTCTCTTGAATTAGAGAGTTTCGAGCAAGCAATACAAAGATATCAAAAAATCAACCAATTTCTGTTGGTCTTCAATTGTTGTTCGTACTGAACAGCATATATACAATGTCTTGGTGCCTCTTCCACGATGGTCACACCTGTTCCCATCCCGAACACAGCAGTTAAGCGTCGACGGGCCGATGGTAGTCCGATAGGGCGAGAGTAGGTAGGCGCCAGGACATTGTATATATGCGTTCAAACGCAACGAGAAACCCACGATTTACTTCGTGGGTTTTCTTTTTGCCCGTCGATTTGTTATTCTGCTTGCACTATATCGTATGCAAACAAAAAATATTTATCATTTGCCGATCGATCTCTCAAAGACAACGTCGGTTTCGAAGGTTGGAATTGCACATGTCGGAGATTTGATTCATTCGATTGATTACGATGCGCCGGAAAAAACGCCGGTTTTCGCTGCACTCGATGGAATTGTTGTTTCGGTAAAAGATGATTCATCTGTCGGAGGTGAGGATCAGAAATACGAAATGGATGGTAACTTTATCGAGATCCTTCATGCGAATGACGAAATTTCGGAGTATGAACATCTTCGACATGCATCTTCGAAAGTAAAATTGGGTGATTTTGTGAAGGCTGGTCAACAAATAGCCGAGGTTGGAAATACGGGTTGGAGCGAATGCTCGCATTTGCACTTTATGGTTTTTCCGAAAGGACAGGAATATAAAACGCTTGAAATAAAATGGATCGATCCGACTGTATGAAATTTCGCATTGTGATTCTCGCGGCGGGAAAAGGGAAACGGATGATGTCGGAGATTCCGAAGCCGCTGACGCCGGTTGGGGGGAAACCGATTTTGCAGCATTTGCTTGAGTCGATTGATGATTCGAAAATCGATCCGAATCCGGTTATTGTGATCGCGAATGATTCGACAAAACTTGCAGAAACATTCGGTCGCGATTGTTTGTATGCGATCCAAGAGGAACAACTCGGAACGGGTCATGCAGTTCGATGTACACGCGATCATGTCGAAGATGCTGAGGCGTTGATCGTGCTTTACGGCGATCATCCGTTTCTTTCGTCGGCGACGTTGAGTCGAATTGTATCGACACATTCGAATGCACAGCGGGGTCTAGAGTCCCCACCTATTACGATGGGGACGATGACGATTCCATCGACCGAAGGTTGGTATCAGGCATTTGAGAAATGGGGACGTATCCTGCGTGACTCATCGGGTCGGGTGATCGGGAACAAACAATTCAAAGATGCAAATGAAGAACAAAAACAAATTCTCGAACGCGACCCGGCATTGTTTTGTTTCCGAACCGATTGGCTCTGGGATCGTCTCGTGAAATTGAAAAATGAGAATGCACAGGGAGAATATTATTTGACCGATCTTGTCGGCATGGCGTTCGATGAGGGAATCGAAATTCCAACCGTGTCGATTCCGCCGGAGGAGGCGATTGGGATTAATACACCGGAGGAGAGGGAGATCGCTGAGGAGATTTTTTCGAAACGCAGTCCGACCACCCCCATCCCCTCCTTGTAAAGGAGGGGAGAATCAATTTTTATGTCCAAACCCGACCGTGTTCCCGTCACCACGCTCGCCAAAACATTCTTCCGCGAACTCGCGTTCGTGTTTCGGATTGCACCGCGACAGACGATTCAGGTCACGATCGTACAATTGTTGATCGGTATTATTCCACCGATGGAGTTGTATTTCGGTGCGCGAATTATTGATATCCTCGTGCATGGTTCGACGAATGGGGGTTGGAGTTCTTCGCTTACATGGTTCATCTTTGCCTCATTATTTTTACTTGGACTGCAACGCGTCGTTTTTTTGTTGAATGATTCCATCACAGAAATGTTAAAAGGAGAATTGATGCTCGCAGTGAATGATCGCGTTCATCGAATGATCGCAACCCTCGATCTTCCAACTCTTGAGAAACCATCTGTTCATACATTGATAACGTATTTGAAAGATCAACAATGGCGACCGCACCAGATGGTTTATATTCTGTTTCAGACGATTGGGAATCTTGCCGCGTCTATTTCCTATATCATTCTTGCAACCGCATTTTCTCGATGGTTCACAGTTCTTTTCGTTGTTGCTGTCATTCCAAGTGTTGTGATTTCTGTTTGGACAACATATATCGGAATGAATATTTCTTGGGGGAAAGCGAATTATATGAAGAGGGTTTGGTACTTCGAAAGCATATTTCGCCGCACACGAACACTTGTCGAACTCATGATTCACAATATCGGATTTCATTTCTCGGATCGTTATCATGAGGCGTATTCCGTGGTGATAAAAAAAGAACAAGAAATCGCACATCGTCAGTTGTTTGGAAGTTTGGTGGCAAACGTCTGTACATTCACCGTTTATGTTTTCGTCTATATAAGCATTGTTGAATCTGTTTTGTCGCATTCAATTACAATTGGTCAATTCACGTTATACATTGGAGCGTTCGTCGGCCTCGAACGATTTATGGTGAGCCAAGCGTGGCAGATTGCCCAACTCTTCGAGCACACAAACTATCTCAATTCATTTCAAGCGCTTGAGGAATTGAAACCGATGATCGTTGAACGCGATGGTGCCGAAGTTCTGCATTCGATCGAAACGCTTGCGCTTGAAGATGTTTCATACATTTATCCTGACACGACAATCAATGCACTCGAACACGTTTCATTCTCGATTCACAAAGGGGAACGTGTCGCCATTGTCGGTGAGAACGGTGCAGGGAAGTCGACACTCGTGAAAATCTTGATGCGATTGTACGAACCGACGAGTGGAAAAGTTCTCGTCAATGGAAAAGATTATCGTGAGTACACGCTCGAGTCATTGCGAAAACAAATCGGCGTGACGTTTCAGGATTTTGAACAGTACTCGCTCACTGTCAAAGAAAACATCGGCGTCGGCGAGTTGTCTCGTATGGATGACGTCGTCGCGATACAACTCGCCGCGGAACGATCCGGCATCCATCAAAAGATCATTGGACTCTCGAATCAGTATGAAACGATGCTTGGTCATGAATTCGGCGAAGGCGGAACAGAACTTTCTGGTGGGGAATGGCAAAAACTTGCACTTGCACGCTCACTCGTCAAAGATGCATCGCTGCTGATTCTCGACGAACCGACCGCCGCGCTCGATGCGCGATCCGAATATCAATTCTTTCAAGAGCTGTTCAAGAAAACGCGAGAGCAATCCGTGATTGTCATCTCGCATCGCTTTTCAAGTGTACGTGTTGCCGATCGCATCGTCGTTCTCGAACATGGACGTGTGAAAGAAGAAGGAACGCATGACGCGTTGGTTCGTCACAAAGGATTGTATGCGGAATTATACGAGTTGCAAACGAAGGAAATTGAATAAACTTTATGCACTACATCACTGATTGGCACGTTCATTCAAAATATTCTCGAGCCTGCTCGAAGGATTTGGAATTGCCGAAGATTGCGGAATGGTGCGAGCGAAAGGGAATTAATATCGTCGCGACGGGGGATTGGACGCACCCGAAGTGGTTTCAGCATCTCGAAGAGAACCTCGAAGAAGCTCGGCAGGGGATTTATTCGCTGAAAGGTGAACAAAGGAAACCAAAGGCGACCAAAGGTGACCAGAGGAGGGGGACGGAATTCATGTTGATTACCGAGATTTCACAGATTTATAAAAAAGGAGAACAGACGCGACGCGTGCATAATCTTGTTTGGTCGCCTTCTCTCGAAACGTGCAGAAAGGTGAATGAGGAATTGATTCGACGAGGATTTAATTTGAAATCCGATGGTCGTCCTATCCTCGGTATTGATTCGGAAGAGTTATATAAACTGTTGCGATCGATTGATGAACGAATCATCGTCATTCCCGCACACGCATGGACACCGTGGTATGCGATCTTCGGTTCAAAATCCGGATTTAATTCGATTGAGGAATGTTTCGGATCGATGTCGAAGTATATTTATGCGATTGAAACCGGATTATCTTCGGATCCTCGGATGAACTGGCAATGGTCAGAACTCGATAAAGTGGTTCTCATCTCGAATTCCGACGCGCACTCGCCGAAGAATCTTGCACGTGAGGCGAATGTATTCGAGTTCGACACGCCACCGACGTATGATGATTTCGTTCGAGTACTTAAAGAACAAGATCGATCGAAATTCAAATACACAATCGAATTCTATCCCGAGGAAGGGAAGTATCACTTCGATGGATGCGCAACAGATTTATTTTGCTGTTCGCCGGAGGAATCGATCAAACTTGGTGAACGATGTCCAAAATGCAAAAAGAAATTAACGCTTGGTGTTCACAATCGCGTGGAGAAACTTTCGGATCGTGATGCTTCGATCGTCGAAGCACGAAAAATTCCGTTTAAATCGATTATTCCGCTTGCAGAAATGCTGGCCGAAGTCTTTGAAGTGAAATCTTCTTCTTCGAAAAAAGTCGTGGAGGAATATATGCGGCTCACATCGAATGTTGCGGATGAACTTACCCTTTTGCTCGACACACCGATAGAAACGATTGCGAAATCGGTATCTAATCCCGCAATCGCTGAGGCGATTAAACGCATGCGAGAAGGGAACGTGTTGAAACAACCGGGATACGACGGCATTTACGGATCGATTCGTGTGTTCAAATAAAAAACTCTTGGCGCGTCCAAGAGTTTTTTATTTTTTGCTTTCTAAATTTAACGCTTCTTTGCTGCTTTTCGTTTTGCTGGTTTCTTTGCTGCTTTCTTTTTTGGAGCTGCTTTCTTTACTGCCTTTTTTGCTTTTTTCTTGGCTGCCATATTGTTTGTTTGTTGATCTCCTTGTGGGAGTGGATCCGAGTTAAGTTTCCTCCTCATGATCCTTTTATTAATTGCTCGATCGAGCACAACACACGCGAGTGTGCTGATAAGGATCGTAGACGCTTACGCGCTTAACGTTACGACTACAACTATTATATCGCGTCTAAAAAAAATGACAAGAGTTTTTTTGTTTTGTGTCAAGAGTTTTGTAAAACTTTTTTCATTTTTATTTATTTTATTTTAATAATTTTTTCTCAAAATATTTTTTTAGATAAAATATAATTTGTTGTCTTAAAATTATTTTATGACATCAACAACGGTATGAACATTTGCCCAACCGTATAACCATTCCATGTGTTCAAGCGCGATGTTCACGCATCCATGCGTCATACGATATCCGAAGTTGTTGTGCCAGGGTGCATAGTGCAGATAGATGTGCGGAGCGAATCGTAAATTGTAGGGAACCCAACCGAGATCATAATTGCGCGGATCATTTTTTCCGTAACTCCATGCATAATGCACTTTAGGAATTTTATCTAAAATATGATGTATTCCAATCGGTGTCGCATTTTTTTCTAAACTTGTGGAAACAAGAAATGTCTCTTCAAGAATTCCTTTTTCATACGCGAAAAGACGCTGAGTTGATGTATTTACAATGATGGTTTGATCGTCTTTTGTGTCGATGAAGGTCGGATTTGATGGGGCAATAACAAGTTGTTTTGTTCCATCGTTCAATAAATCAGATTCAATCGCAATGACACTTCCGATCGTTTTTTTGAACACGCGATTTATTTTTGTCTCCGTATCGATGATCATTGCATCGGATGTTGTCGATAAAAAAAGATGATGATTGTGTATAAACAGGGAGGCAACACCATCATGTTTTAATGAAATTTTTTTTTCCGAAATCAATTTTGGTGGGCTGTGGATAACATAGGTGCGAACATTCGGATTTTTTGTTTGCGACTCTGCAATGGATAACTGTCCATCGTGTACGACTCCGACGAAACCATTTTTGGTTGAAGTGTCGTCGGAAAAAAAATCTTGCTTATGTTCGATCGTTGAATCATGAAGATTCCAAATTTTTATCATCGAGTCGCTACCCGCGCCGGGCATTGTAATGATTTCCGAGATTCCATCCTCATCCAAATCTCCGCACGCAAGATTTATTCCTTCCCGAAAAGATTTGTTATAGGCAAAAATGCCACCGTCGTCGATTGCAACGCCTTTATTCGAGAAGATGCGCAGATGCGGTCCTCCTCCGCGCTGTGGTGCAACAATGATTTCGTTGATTTCATCGCCATTCACATCACACACGACAACATTGATTCCTCGAGTCATTGTTTTATCGTACGCAAGAAAACTTCCAACTTCGGTTCCATTTTGACGATAGACATGAACACGAGGTTCAGCACCTAGTCCGTTTCCGATAATCAATTCCGGAATGTGGTCGGTTCCAAGATCTGCAACCGCAAGGCTTACACCCGCAGCCGCATTCTCGCTCGAAAGAATGATGGATTTCGTTCCAATATCGATCGTTATCGTTTCTTTTTTTTGTGCATACGCAAATTGCGGATGGAAAAGAATGGAAATCATCCAAAAACAGAAAATAAACTCTCTCAATGAACGGGTAAAAGGTGTGGACATAATTATCCTTATTATACGTTATTTCGGTTGACACTCATACAGACAATTGTTATACTTTTGTCGCTATATAGGTCGATTTGATCTGTCTAACGTATTCGGGCCAATAGCTCAGTTGGTAGAGCATCTGCTTTGCAAGCAGAGGGTCCAGGGTTCGAGTCCCTGTTGGTCCACCATCCTACGCTCTTGATGTTTATCCAGAGCGTAGGATGTCCTCCGATTTGTCCTCCATAGCCGTAGCGACGGAGGAAGCCTTGGCGAAGGACGGACGCGCAATCGTCTTGTCATGGCAAGAGCTACGGATGGCAAGCCATCAAATATAAATGTTATACTAAAAAGCGATCTGAATGATCGTTTTTATGTTGGAAGCACAACGGAATGACAACCATCTTATGGAAAGAAAACAAATTTTTTGGCACACAAAAACAATTCCGGATATTCTCGTCATTTTTCATTCTCGTGAGAATGGTCTTACAAAGGAGGAAGTTGCAGAACGTTTTCAAGAATTTGGCTCCAATAAACTTTCAGAAGGGAACGTTGATAGTCTGTTTCTCATTTTTTTACGGCAATTTCAGAGTCCTTTGATTTACGTCCTGTTTGCTGCCGCGGCTGTTGTTTTTTTGATGGGAGAAATTTTTGATGCACTGGTTATTTTCACAGTCCTTTTTTTGAATGCGATTATTGGAACGTTTCAAGAGGGTAAAGCACAAAATGCTCTTCTTGCATTGAAAAAATATACAGAAACATCCGCGACAGTATTGCGAGACGGAAAAGAGATTGTGATTCAAGACACAGAAGTTGTTCCAGGAGATATTATTCTTTTACAAGAAGGAGAAAGAGTTCCTGCAGACGCTCGTATTATTTTTTCGAATACACTCAAGATAGATGAAGCAAGTCTTACGGGAGAATCGAGTGCTGTGACGAAGATCGAAACCATGTTGCTGTCAGATGATCTGCTTATTTCAGATCAGAAGAATATCGTTTTTAAGGGAACTTATGTTTTAAGTGGAAGTGGAACAGCGATCGTTGTCGCAACAGGAATGGAAACGGAAATTGGAAAAATCGCACAAAAAATTGCTGTTGTTGATACAGAAATTCCTTTGAAAACAAATATTCGTTATCTTTCTCGTTTTATTCTTATTATTGTGGCGAGTATTGTTGTTCTCATCATGATTCTGGGGGTTCTGTCGGGAAAAGGTCTCCTCGAAATGTTCACCGTAGCCGTTGCTCTTTCCGTCTCTATTATTCCTGAGGGTTTGCCGATTGTCATGACGCTTGTCCTTGCAACAGGTGTGCGAAGAATATCGAAACATCATGTTCTGGTAAAACGATTGCAAGCCGTTGAGGCTTTGGGACAAACAAAAGTGATTGCTGTTGATAAAACAGGAACGCTCACCAGAAATGAGATGGTTGTTCAGTGTGTTTACGTTGATGGAAAAAATTTTGAAATAACAGGGAGCGGATATGATCCAAAAGGAGATATTCTTTTGGATCATAAAGTGATTGACCCTCTTAATCATCCCGATCTTCTTTTCAGTGGAAGAATCGCTGCATTCTGCGCGAACGCAAAACTTTCGTTTCTTGATGAGACTGGCACATGGAAGATTGCGGGTGATCCGACAGAAGCTGCTATGTTGGTGCTTTCCGAAAAGATTGGATTTCGTCATGGGTCTTTGGAACAGGAGACACCAAAAATTTTTGAACTACCTTTCGATTACAAAAGAAAATATCACGCAACGGTTCGAGTTATTGAAGAGAAAAATTTTTTGACAGTTGTAGGTGCACCAGAAAATGTGATTCGTCTTTGTCATAAAATTTGGCATAAAGATAAACAGGTATTACTTGATGAAAAGAAAAAAAAGGAACTCGAAGCGGAATTTATGAGGCTTGCAGAAAATGGTTTCCGTGTTGTTGCGTATGCAATCAATCCAGATACGGAACAGAGTTTTGATCCAGATCATTTGCCTCCACTTACGTTTGTCGGGTTTTTTGGAATACACGATGCCCTCCGTTCCGAAGTTAAAGAAGCTGTTCAAAAAGTAAGATCTGCAGATATGCGTGTCGTTATGATCACGGGCGATCATCGAATCACTGCTCAAGCGATTGCGAAAGAGGCGGATATTTGGCGTGAAGGGGATTTAGTGCTCACGGGTGAAGAAATCGATGTTATGTCAGACGAGGAACTGACAGAAAAACTTTCGCTCACGAGTGTTTTTGCTCGAGTCACACCAGAACACAAACTTCGAATTATTCAGGCGTATCGTAAACAAGGTGAAACAGTTGCGATGACAGGAGATGGCGTAAACGACGCTCCTTCGTTGATGGCTGCAGATCTTGGGGTTGCGATGGGTAAAATTGGAACAGAGGTGGCAAAAGAAGCTTCCGATATCGTACTTCTCGACGATAATTTCGCAAGTATTGTTTCTGCTGCAGAAGAAGGTCGGGGGATTTATAAGACGATTAAAAAAGTCATTCTCTATCTTTTCTCGACAAATACGGGCGAAGTGTTGGTTATCATCGGAGCACTCCTATTGGGTTATTCGTTACCTCTTCTTGCGATTCAAATCATTTGGTTGAATGTGATTACAGATAGTTTCCTCGATGTTGCGCTCGCGATGGAGCCAAAAGAAAAAGGGCTCATGCAAGGAGCGTTTGAGCGGCCAAAAAAATGGATCGTGGATGGACTTATGGCGCAGAGAATATTTTCAATGTCCGTACCGATGGCAATCGGAACGCTTTATCTTTTTCACAGATATGTGACGGATGCAGGAGGACTCGCAACAATCAGTGATATGAACCTTTCAAAAGCATGGACGATTTCACTCACAACGCTCGCTGTGTTTCAGTGGTTTAATGCATGGAACTGCAGATCGGAAAGTGAATCCATATTTCGAATGAATCCGTTCTCGAACAAATATCTTGTTGGTGCAACGTCGATTGTCATTCTTTTGCAATGTATGGCGCTTTACACACCATTTATGCAGAAAATTTTACACACCACTTCGCTTTCATTTTCAGAATGGTTTACAATTATCCCTGTTGCCGGGTTCATCATTCTTGTTGAAGAAATTCGCAAATTTGCTTATAGAAAAACATTACGAAAAAATATTATATGATCCAAAAAAAAACAGAACTTTCATTCATGCATATTCTTCTTGCGGGGATCTCTGTTCTTGCCTATTTTATCTTTAAGCCTTTTCTGTACGTGCTTATCTTAGCAATCGTCCTTGCCACGGCTTTCGATCCTGTTCACAAGAAGATCTTAAAGATAACCTTAGAAAAAAAAGCGATTGCCGCTTTGGTAACAACGATTCTTGTTTTAGTTGTTGTTGTCGTTCCACTTTCATTTTTGGGAATACAGATTTTTCAGGAAGCCTCACAACTTTATTCCTTTCTTATTCTTAATGATGGTGCGACCAATCTTTCTCGTAGTTTTGGTGATGCTTTGCAAAGTCTTGCGAGATTTTCTCCTGTCCCAATCGATTTATCTTTGGACGTGAACCTTTATTTGAAACAAGGATTGGGTTGGCTGGTTCAAAATTTAGGGCCATTTTTTGCAGATGTCGCAAAAGGATTACTGGATATTTTCATTTTTCTTGTGGCCCTTTATTATTTGTTTAAAGATGGTCATCAATTGAAAAAGGCTGTTGTTCTGTTGAGTCCCTTGCGAGATGAATACGATGAAACAATTTTACATAAACTTGCACTTGCCGTGAATTCAATTTTGAAAGGAAGTTTAGTTGTTGCCCTTGCGCAAGGAATCCTCACAACAATCGGATTTGCTTTGTTCGGAGTCCCGAATGCTGTTCTGTGGGGAACAGGCGCTGCGATTGCTTCATTGGTCCCCGGAGTTGGTACTGCGATCGTTCTTATCCCTGCAATTTTTTATTTATTTATTAGCGGAGAAACATTTTCAGGTTTTGGTCTTCTTTTGTGGTCGGTATTAATTGTCGGACTCATTGATAATTTTCTAGGACCGAAACTTGCGTCACAAGGAATGAAACTTCATTCGTTTCTTATTCTCCTCTCAATTTTGGGCGGAATCAGTTTTTTTGGACCTATCGGATTTCTCATGGGCCCACTTGTTCTAAGTTTACTTTTCGTGTTTATCGATATTTATGCTTTGGTTCGTAAGGAACAGGTAAAATAGATTTTACGATCAAAATAAAAATTAAAAATCATCTCAATTTCTGAGATGATTTTATTTTTGGCATTCCATCACACGTTCCTTCTCGCTTGCAATCAGTCCGTCCGGAACAGCCCACGGTTTTAACGGATTGTATGGATTGAGAATATCGAGAGACAAGATTTGATAGGGTTTTGATTGTCCTGTCACCCAGAAGGATTCACAGGGAACGTCTTTTCTATTTTTGTTGTCTTCGAAGAGTAATAGTTCATTTCCTTTTCTGCCGATCACTCGATAAAAATGATCTGATTGATCCTTTTTGAACGTTTGTTTGTACATGCGTTGCCAACGTTTAGAAACGGTGTTCATCTGATAGATGCCCGTATCGGTTTCATCATTTGATGGAGTTGCGACGGTTGCGAAGTAGACAACACGTTCCTCTTCCGCTTCTACGACTCCGTTCGAAAATGATTCTGTTCCCAGCGTATCCGGCAATTTACCTTGCGATGTATTGATAATGGTCATTGCAGACTGTAATTCAGGAAATGCATGAACCGTTCGCGCTTCAATTAAATTTGCTTCCGGCTCAAGTGGTTGTTGTTTCGATGCTGTTGTGACAGAACCTGTTTTTTGTTTTGTATGCGATTGCCACGCGTCCTTTGCAAGAATCACCGCGAGAAGACCCATGAAAATCACCACAGCATAAAACGCATAGCGATGCTCGGGATCGCTGTGAGAATGTGTGTGTGATGAATCGTGAGGGGTCTCGAGATCCTGCATAGAATCATTTAACGGCGTTTAGTGGAACTTTTCCACGGATAAATGTGAGAATATTCTTTGCCGCCGTTTCACTCATGGCTTGTCTTGCTTCGATTGTGGCAGAAGCAGTGTGTGGAGTCAAAACAACATTTTTCATTTTTCGCAACTCTTTGATATCACGCGGATTCATTGCGATGAGCGGCTCACCTTCATAGACATCAAGTCCTGCTCCGGCGATGATTCGATTTTTGAGCGCATGAATGAGCGCATGTTCATCGATGATTGGACCGCGTGCAGTGTTGATGAGAAATGCGGTTGGTTTCATCTGCTTCAATTGTTTTGTGCTGATCAGATGATGTGTCGATTTGAGAAGAGGAACATGGATCGAAACAAAATCTGATTCAGCAAGGAGTTTTTCGAGCGTTCGGTGTTTTGCACCTGTTGCCGCTTCAAGTTCTTTATTTCGATTCAAATCCGAATACAAGATTTTCATGCCGAACCCATCATACAAACGTTTGACGACCGATGAACCAATGCGTCCCGTACCGATGATCCCCATTGTTTTTCCGACAAGATCCGTTCCGAGCAAAAGCTTCGGTCCCCACGCGTGATATTTTCCCGCGCGTGTGAACGCGTCTGTCTCGACAATGCGATGGGTGAGCGCAAACAATAATGCAATCGTGTGTTCCGCAACAGATTCGTTTACGCGTTCGTGCGGTGTATTTGTAACGACAATTCCTCGCTTTGCTGCTTCCTTGAGATCAATATTGTCGAATCCGACGGCGTAATTTGCAATCATCTTTAATTGTGGACCGGCGGCATCCATCACCTGTTTGTCGATTTTTTCGGTGAGGATCGAAAGAATGATATCTTTCCCTTTGACGCGTTTTAATAATTCTTTGCGTGGAATTTGTCTGTCAAATTCATAAATTTCCAGCGAAACATTTTTGTTTGCGTGCAGAAGGTTGATCCCCGCGTCTGGAATTGATCGTGTAACGAATATCTTGTATTGCATATTACGTAATCTTTATTTTTTTCAATTGCGCCTCGCGCGGCCATTCATTCAAGACACCTTTTTTCGCTCCGAGATGTTGAATGACGGACTCCGCATTGATCGTCCCAACTTTTGCCGCAAGAAGGGGATCGTGGAATTTCGCAAACGTCGCGACGAACGCAGATCCAAACGCATCACCCGCACCTGTCTTTGAAATCCCTTTCGTACTTGCCGTCCCAATATGATGGGATTTGTTTCCAACAAGTAATGTTGTTCCACGCGATCCATCCGTAATCAATCGAATTCGATCTCCCTCTCCCGCCCGTGCAGCTGCCGGGCCCATCGCGGGAGAGGGTCGGGGAGAGGGGTCCAACGCTTTAATAATCTTCTTCAAATTCGATTCCCCCGTCAACAATTCACATTCTTCTTTGTTTGCAATGAACACGTCCACCATCGGCAGAACGCTCGCAAACGCCCTCATTCCTTTTTTCAATTCACCCGTCCCCGGATTCCATGCGATTTTTACACGATGCTTGTGTGCGAATGCGACAATCTTTTTCGAGAGTTCGAAGTTCCCGCCGAGCGAGGTGAGATAGATCCATTTTGATTTCCGAATCGCACTCCAATGAATGTCTTCGTCCGTGAATTTCGCAGAGACGCCGCGATAGATAAGGACAGTACGTTCGCCTTCGGGCATCGTGAGCAATGTCGAGTATGCCGTCTGCCCGCCTTTGATCGTATTAAGATAAGTTGTGTTAATGCGATATTTTCGAAGATCTTCGACCAAATCTCGACCGATGGAATCGTCACCAACACGGCAGGTGATGGCTGTTTTGAAACCCAACGATCGAAATGTCGCAGCGGCGTTTGTCGCACCTCCACCCGTTGTTGCGACAAATGTTTGAATCTCAATTTTCGATCCAAGTGAAACGCATTCCATCGTCCCCGTTTCACTCGCTCGCGATTTCATCGAAACAAATTGATCCGACACAAGAAAAATATCTCGTGTCGCTGCGCCAATGGTTAAAAAATCGAACATCATACATTGATTTTGTGCCCGGCAGCTACCGGGCGTGGGGGGCGAGTCTTGTGCTCGCCCGATTGTTTGTATTATATCACCAAATAAAAAATTCGACGCGTACTGCGTCGAATTTTTTATTTGTTCGTTGTGATCGAATCAACGAGTGCAACCAATTTTTTATCCCGGATGCTGCTCGTATGCAGATTTGGTAAACGAGTAAGAGGAAAAAGAATATTTATGACATGAGGTTGTTTGCTTTTTTTCAATCCAGCACGAATGGATCTGTTCGCGATCGAAGAAAGCAGAAGTGTTGGATCCCAAGGACAATAGAGATGATAGATTTGAGCGGTTGTTCGAAACGGAACGTGTGTTGATTGATCCGATTGAATGAGAATAATGGATTTTACGGAAGAGGGAAGCGTGTGGTGTTCGAGATAGAGTTGAAGTAGCGTACAGCCCATCGAATGACAAACAATCACGGCAGGTTGTTGTTGATCGAGAAACTGTTTCAACTGTTCATGAAGTGTTTCCGAGTGGATGAGATCAAATTCATCTCGATAAAGTGTGTACATTTGCGACAGGCTCAGCAACTCCCATGGTTGAACCGAAAGACGAATGCCCCACGGGAAAACCGTCGCATCACCGGTCTTAACCTGTTTATCAAACGCCGACATACTTGCGCTTGGTCCAAACGGCGAACGGACAATCGGTGCCGTAAGACCAACAGCAAAGCCGTGCAGTAAAACAATCTTTGACATAGTGAATCTACAATAGCATGAAACAATAAACTCGACGCA
>CAYHDY010000003.1:14532-36735 GCA_964355525.1 uncultured Gammaproteobacteria bacterium
GCATCCGAAACTCCTTTTGCGTCTTCAATCTTACATCCATGGTTGATACAAATCTTTTTAATGTTTGCCGGAATACCTGATGCTCCATGAAGCACGAGTGGAATTTTGATAATCGAACGAATTGCCGCGAGTCGTTTGAAATCGAGTGCGGAGGCTTCTTTGAATTTGTACGCGCCATGCGATGTGCCGATCGCAATCGCGAGCGCGTCACATCCCGTTTTCTCGACAAACTCCGCGGCTTGCTCCGGGTTCGTGAAGTGCGCGTCGCGCGCTTCAACTGACACGAAGTCTTCGATTCCCGCGATTGCACCGAGCTCCGCTTCGACCGAGATTCCTTTTTTGTGTGCCATCTCGACAAGTCGCTTTGTTGTTTTGATATTTTCTTTGAACGGCAAACTCGACCCGTCGAACATCACGGATGTGTACCATCCGCTCTTGATCGCACGTTCGACAAGCTTTACATCTTTGCCATGATCGAGATGAAACACGACGGGTCGTTTCGATCGTTCCGCTGCAAGATGCACAAGCGTTCCGAGTTCATCCATCCCCGCATACTCGATCGCGCCTTCAGATGTTGAAATAATGGCCGGCGATTTCTCGAGTTCCGCCGCAGACATGATCGCCTGAATCATCTCGAGATTATTTACATTAAACGCCCCGACGGCGTAATGCCCGCGTTTTGCTTTTTGGAGGATTGTCGAGAGAGTGACGAGCATATTAAATTTTCTTTGGAGCAAACGATTTATTTTTTCGGATGTGCGCCAGGATGTGTGTGTCAGACATCAGTCCTCCCTGCGGACCAATTTTTCCAACAACAGATGCGGAGTTCACGGCGCCCCAAACGAGCGGGTGGGTTTTCGAATTCTTAATAATCGCGGAAATGAATCCTGTACCGAATGCATCACCTGCGCCGATCGTTCCCACGACTTTGGATGGGAAGATTGGACAGTGAAGCAGAGTGTGACCGTCGAAGCTGTATGATCCGTTTTTTCCGTCCGTGATGACTACGTATTTCATTTTCAATTTCCAAAGTGCTGTTGCAAGGTGGTGGATCTCATCTGTCTTCTCGCCGGTGATTGCTTGCGCTTCTTGCAGATTTACGAAGAGAACCGTTGTTTGTGCGATGAGATCGAATAATTCTTTTTTATGATCCGCGATTTGGATTGTGCCCGGATTGAATGCGAGTTGTACACCTGTTTTTTTTACATGTGAGGTAATTTCCCGAAACATTTTTTCATACGTACTTCCCATCTCTCCCACATAAACCCATTTTGATTTCGGAAACGGTTTCGGAAACGTGTACATGCGTTTTGATTGTGAGGCGAGAACCGTGCGATCACCTTTGAACATCAATATAACCGAATAGGCGCTCGGAACTCCCTTGATCGCACGAATAAATTTTGTGGAAACGCCTTCTTCTTTAAGTTTTGTGAGGGCAAGTTGATAGGTTCCGTCTATGCCCATGTTGCTCATGACGGCGGTTTTCAATTTCATGCGCGCAAGTCCAACAGCAACGTTCGGTGCCGTTCCAGCAATTTGTGAATCGACGACATCAACAGAAATTTTTGCTCCGTACTCAAGACAAAGCTGACATTCCGGCATTTTCAGTTGGCAGGAAACGGATGCATCGTCGAGAACAACGAAGGTATCAAGTTTAATGTCTCCAATGGTGATGACGTCGAACATAGGGGGAGGGCTGCAGAGTCGTGGAGTCGTAAAGTCGTGGAGTGAAGGAAGTTCTGTTTTTTTGGAAACTGGCACCAACAATCACTTTTTGACTTTACGACTTTACGACTCTGTCTTTTTATATGATTCAATGCCAAAATTATAGCATAAAAAAAGACCCAAACGCGATTACGGTTGGGTGAGCTGCATGACGATGGTGTGGAAGCTGTCGCGGACCCAGAGATTTTCCGGACTCTTTTCATTGTCGATACCCCAGCATCGGCCGGCTCCGTACGTCCATGTGTGACGATTTGGATACCGTTGATTCAGTGTTTGAATTTGTTCGGGTTTGACGTTGACGATGAGAATCTGTTTTCCGCCACGACTGTAAATCACAGACGGTTTCTGTCCATCGTCGTGCTGAGATGCGAGCATGCTCACCATGCGGGAAACAGAGAGGTTGTTTTCGCTGAAGTATCCGATGAATCCGCTCGGAGACATGATGCGATTCCTGAATGCACGTTGCGCGGCTTCCAACCGTTCGTCGTAATGTGCATCGACTTGTTGTTCCAATTCTTCGAGATGGCGGAGAACGTATTTGATTTGTTCCGGCGTGTATTTCGATTTCTTCAATCCTTGCAGATACCGATCGTCCATGATGCCGATGCCGCGCACAAGCACGGGGTCGAATCCCCATTGTACGAGATCTGTGTCGGTTATTTCTGCGAGAGCGAGAAATTGCTCAAGCGAACTTTGTAGACGTTTACCGAATGCGTCATGTGCACGATCGAGCCCGCGATACATGTGGTGATCAATGATCATGAGATGAAACTTGTTTGCTCGCAGAACCGTTTCCATGTTGACGCCGGGAATTTCTACCGTCCAAACGTATTTGCGGTCGACCGCGCGGACAAGATCCAGAATTCCGGTTTCCCGATCGAGCGTTGCTCCGTGCGGTTGCGCGGACGGAAACACCCGAATACCGGCTCGAAGCGCGATCAAATGGATGAGGCAAGACTCCGCGTCATTTCTGACCGTAATCAAGAGGACATCACTCATGTCTTTCATGAAATTTCCTTTGCTCGCAGACATCTGCAAGACCAAAACGTATCAAAAAACCATTGAATGGTCAATGGTTTCTCTTTTGATGGAATGATTATCTTTTCCGCATTGTTGTATTCGGTTTTTTCCCGCCCCATTTGAGTGGTGCTCGAGACAAAGATTCTTTCATTACCGCTTCGCGCATAAGTAATCGTTGTTCTTCCGCGGCTGTGATGTGTGCCGGAATTTTAGAAACAACATTTCCAAGTTTTCGTTGGAGAACGCGATCACAGGCAAGGGCGATGAATGGAGCGGTCACTCCGAATGCTTCCTGCACCTGTCGCGGCTCGCCGGATTCGCCGAACGCGTTTTGCACGCCGACGCGTTCGACCGGAACCGGAACCGTGAGTGCAAGCGTTTCGCAAATCGCACCCGCAAGTCCACCATGAACTTGTCCTTCTTCAACAGTAACAATCGCCCCGGTTTCTTTCGCGGCCGCGACAATTGTTTTCTCATCGAGCGGTTTGATCGAATGACAGTTGATCACACGTGCTTCGATTCCGTGATCCTTCGACAACATTTCCGCGGCGAGGAGTGCTTCATAAACAAGCGGACCAGCGGCGATGATCGTTAAATCATTTCCGAATCGAAACACCTCTGCGGCTCCAAGTTTGAAAGGCGTTTTTTCGGTTGTGAATACCGGCGAATTGGCACGCGCGAATCGAAAGTAAAAAGGTCCGACAAATTTTGCTCCCGCGACTGTTGTCTTTCGCGTCTCAATTGAATCGCAAGGAACTTCGACGACCATGTTTGGAATTGCACGAGTGATGATGATGTCTTCGAGCATCTGATGTGTTGCTCCGTCCGGACCGACAGACAAACCCGAATGAGCACCTGCGATTTTCACATTCGAATTTTGAAGGGCAATCGTTGTACGGATCTGTTCCCAATTGCGACCCGGCGAGAACGTCGCATAACTCGAGATGAATGGAACCTTTCCCGCCATCGCCATGCCCGCGCCGATTGACGCAAGCGATTGTTCCGCAACACCCATCTGAACGAATCGATTCGGAAACGCTTTCTTAAACATCTCGGATCGTGTCGACTCGGTCAGGTCACAACAAAGCACGACAACATTTTTGTCCTTTTTTCCCGCTTCGATGAGACCCTCGCCGTATCCGTTACGTGTTGGAATTTGTTTGAGCGATTTTGTGTCGAAGAGATTGCGAGCGAGGTACATCGCGGGATTGAGGCCTTTTTGAATTTTTTTTGCGCTCATATTATTCGTGTTCACTTTCAATCTTTCCCCACAATGTTCGCAACGCTTTCAATGAATCTTTAGCTTCCTCGCCCTTCGCTGGCGGTTTGCCATGCCAGCTGAAATCATATTCCATGAAATCAACGCCGTATCCCGGAATCGTGTCGGCGATGATCACACTGCATTTATCGCTTGTTGCGTGTGCACGTTCGACGGCAGTGACGAAATCGCGAATATCATTTCCCGCGCAATGAATCACATTCAAACCAAATGCTTCAAACTTTGCAGCGAGCGGTTCAAGCGGCATGACTTCTTCGGTCGGCCCATCGATCTGAATATTGTTGCGATCGATGATCATTGTGAGATTGTAAAGTTTGTTCGCACCTGCGAATTGAATCGCTTCCCACGATTGTCCTTCATTGAGTTCACCATCAGACATGCAACAATAAACGCGCCACGGAGAACGATCCATGAGCGCGGCATACGCCATGCCTGCGGCTTGAGATGAACCGGAACCGAGGGGGCCAGATGTTGTTTCGAGTGCCGGCATGTACATGTATTCCGGATGTCCTTGCAGATTCGATCCAAGTTTGCGAAGCGTCATCAATTCTTTTTTTGGAAAATATCCCGCGTGCGCCATCGTCACATAACGAATCGGAACGATGTGCCCGTTCGATAAAACTAAACGATCACGATCCGACCACATCGGTTTTTTCGGATCGTGCACCATCACATGAAAATATAACGCCGTAAAAATATCGGCCATGCCAAGCGGCCCCGCGGAATGTCCGGAACCCGCTTCGACGAGCATGTCGATCAAGTCCTCGCGAATTTCCTGCGCTTTTTTTTCAAGCGTCTTCAATTTTTTATCATGCAAGTGCAACGGCTGGCGGACTTTCGGTCCAAGAGAGAATGGAAGCATAGTGAAATGATTATAACACCCCCTCTCCCGTCGCGGGAGAGGGTCGGGGAGAGGGGTTTGAATTTAATGATCAAAATAAAAAAACAGATCGGAAGATCTGTTAGCGGATGAAGCGATATTGCACATCGACGAAGATGAGAAGTTCTTTGCCGAGATCTGTGATTTCCAGCATGTGTGTTTTGCCGAATCGTGAACGGCGTGCGAGTCTGAGATCTACCAGTGTCTTGATATTTTCGGGATGAAATCTATTCGCTAGGGTCTGTCCATCATGGTTCAAGACTCGAAGGGTGAGTATCAGATCCTTGTCACAACGAACCGATTTGATATCGATCGACTGGGAGAAGCCGAAATCGGATTCGATCATGGCGATCAGGACGTTGACCGCGCCGAGCTGCGCGTTGATGTGGTTTCCGGCGCTGAACAGATCGCAGAGTGTGGACCAGAGTGCTTTCAACTCCACATGTACATCGACAAGTGACGCGTTGGTCTGCAAGCAATGCGCGAGAAATCTCGTGAGAGAGTGGATGAGTTTGTCGATCTGTGACAGGTTCGTCGAATCCATGTCGAGACGCATTTGTACCAACTCCTCGATCGTCCTCAATTTTGCCATCGAATTCTCCTTTGGAAAAGCCGCTGTTTTTCCGAAACTGGATCGGAGAAACGTGCGTGCACTCTAGTCGAAAAACGCGAAAATGTCAAGGATCCGTTGACGATTTTGGGATTTTGTGTGAAGATTCCGTCTTGCTTGCGGAACGGTTCCGTTTGCAATCGCCTTTTTTGCGCGAGGCAGTCTCGCGCGTGGGAGAGTGACCATGTTGTCGTTCTTTTTGTCCGGATTGATTCCGGCGCTTCTGTCCAGCATCCCCGTTTCGTTCGAGGGAGATTGTTGGTGGAAAAACTGGATCGTGTACCTGATCGCGATGACGTTCGTGTTCACGGGCATCAACTACTTCGCGGTTCCCGCACTCGTCGGACCGTGGTTCGGCGAATCGATCATCTGGGAAACGATCGTTCTTCTCGTTCTGCGTGTCGTTGTGTGTGCGTGGAAGGATAACGACAATAGATACAAAGATGAGGCGAAGCGTCTCACAATCCTGTTCATCGTTGCTTTGATAGTCATGGGCATCATTCCGCTCATCATGGGATCGGGTTTACTTCGAAACGAAGCATACCGCGCCATGATCCCGAACTACGAAGTGAAGGAATGGAAGGCAGACATGGCTCCAGTCGACGCCGCGCACATTCGTCTCATGACCCAACAGCAGGCCGTGTGGAGCGCGAACATTCAGCTCGGACAGAACGGTACTTCGCTCGGCAGCAATTACGAAGTCGGAACACTTAGCATTCAGAAGGTCGGCAATCGAATGATGTGGGTCGGTCCGCTCGAATTTCACGGGTTCAGTTCGTGGTCGAGCTACGACACGACGCCCGGATTTGTGATGGTGGACGCAGAGGATCCGAGTTTCGTCCCGACCGTCGTGACGAACCACAAGTTTCGGTACATGCCGTCCGCGTACTTCGGCGACGAACTTCAGCGGTACGTGTACGAACACGGCTACCAGTTCAAAGGCATCACGGATTTCACCTTCGAAGTGGATGACCAATTGAAACCGTACTGGGTCGTCACGGTGTATAAACCGACGATTGGATTCTATGGCGAGCAAGTGACAGAAGTTCTGCTCGTGAATCCGACGGATGGTTACATTCAGCACTACATACCGGATGAAGTGCCGGAATGGGTCGATCGGATTCTACCCGAGGATTTCGCACACGATCGGCTGGTGAATCACGGGAAATACATTCACGGTTGGCTTGCGAGTTGGTGGGGAGAAAAGGATGTCGTCGTGCCGACACAGTCAGATTTGAAACTGGTCTGGACGGACAACGGTCGCGCGCAGTGGTTTACCGGCATCACAAGTCCGAGCAAGAAGGATAATGCGTTGATCGGCTTCGTGCTCATGGATTCGCGAACGGGGAACGTACGCAAGTACAACCTTTCGGGGGCGAATGAGGCCGGCGTCGACGCAATCGTTTCGAGAGCGGAGGGAGTTGCAAACTACCCGTCGTATGAGGCGGCGCAGCCGATCCTCTACAACATCTACGGAGAATTGACGTGGGTCGTTCCCGTAATTTCGGGAAGTCTGTTCAAACTCGTAGCACTCGTGCATGCGACAAATGGAACCGTTGTCGTCGCCGCGGACAAACACGAAGCGCTCGCCGCATACCAGAAGATGCTTCTGCATTCGGGGAATGGAGACGTTCCGTCCAAGTACGCGAAACTGACCGTTCTGAACGGCGCAATCAAGCGCATCGGTTCGGAAGTCACGAAAGGGAACACAACGTTTCATGTCATTCTCGAAGGTTCCTCACATGTCTTCACTGGCTCCGTGCAGAAAATGAAGTGGCTGCCTGTCGCACGCGAAGGCGATCTCGTCGCGATCGAATATGTGGAAACGAAAGAAACGGTCGTGCCGATGAACTCATTCGAGAGTGGAATCATGCAGAAGAATCTGTGGGATGAAGTCACTCCCACGTCTGCCAACAAAAACCCTGACTGATCGTTCACTCTGACGACCAGTTTTTTATTTGTTCAAACAAAAACAGAGCCGAAGCTCTGTTTTAAAATCTTACTGAACGATGATTGTTCCTTTTGCGGTTCCGTACGCGTCATGGAATGTGTAGGTTCCTGCGACTTTGAAGTAACGGGAGAAGTTTTCATTGTTATTGAGGGTTCCCGTTCCCCAATCGCCGTTGTCATCTGAAGCCGAGTGCTTTGCGGCGCCATCATTGTAGAATTTGATAACAGTTCCTGCTTTGATTGTAACTGTTATCGGGCTGTAACCGGAATCTGTAATGGTGATGACAGTAGGTGAAATGAGATATTTGTCTACGTTAATGCTTATTGCTTCTTCTTTTTCTGAGGTGACACTGAACATGGTGGCAACGTCGATCGTTGTGCCCATTTTATAGTTTGAGAAGAATCCATCTGGTACGTCATCAACCATTTTGTTCCATGTTGCACCGTAAAGAGCCTTTGCAATCGCTTCTGAACCGATCGCACGAATCAGACCGCCTTTTGCAACAGCATAGACACGTGGATCAGAGTTGATCTTGATCATCTTTGCTCCCGGTTTGTATGTGACGTTTCCACCGATTTGGACTTTTGAAAGATCTGCGTCAGAAATCCATTTTACGCTGTCGAAGTTTGTGTACCATGTGAAATACGTTTTGTCGTTTGGAAATACGTAGCGGAATCCATCGGCGCCGTAAAAGTATACAGCAGAATAACTTTGACCACGGATCAGATCACCGGATTTCAAACTGCTCAAAGAGATGAGCGACGCAGCATTTGCTGAATTTGTCATGGTGACAAGACCGGAAAAAAGGACACCGAGGGCAAGGACTGCAGACGCACCGATCAAAACAAGACGTTTTGTCATAGGTAAAATAAGGGTAGGGGACGGTTGTGACCGTACCGTACGAATTAAGAATGTATAAATGATAACACGTTAGATCATTCAACGACAATCGCTCCGCCGACTTTTGATTTTTCATCGTACGTTGAATAATACGACCACGTGCCTTTTGTGATGAAATATTTTGTGAATGCATCGCCGGGTTTCAGTGTTCCGCTTCCCCAAATATGATTCCATTCCGTTGCGGAATGATCAGATAAATCGTCATTTACAAAGTGGACGGCACGACCGGAAAGAACATGAATAGTCGGATCGATGTATCCGTTATTGGTGATGTGAACGATTGTTGGAGGGTGAAGCGATTTGTCGATGTTGATCGATGTTATTTCTTTTTGTTCGGCAGCAATCGAGTACTGTGAGGCGAGTTCAATCATTCCGCCGATTATGTAGTTTTGGAAAAAACTGTCCGACACAACATCGATCTGTTGATTCCAATTTTTTCCGTACAGATCATTTGCAACCGCATCTGACGCAATTCCTCGAAGAGTTCCGTTTTTATCAACGGCGTATGTTCGCGGATCATTGGCAAATCGAATCAGCTTTGATCCGGGTTTGTACGTCACGTTTCCGCCAATCTGTATTTTCGCGAGATCCGCATCGTCAATCCAGTTTACGTTTTTGAAATCTGGATACCATGTGAAATAGATTTTATCATTCGGAAATACATATCGCATGCCGTCCTCGCCGAAATAATAGACAGATGAAGAAACTGTTCCGCGGAGGAGATCGCCAGATTTCAATGCTGAGAGGGGAGTTGTCGCGGCGTGAGCTGTCGCAGTGATTGTGAACAATGTCGCGAATGCAATACTGATTGTGGTAATCCAAAATTTGGAAAGGATATTCGTCATAAATAATTCGTAGGGGCGGGTCTTGCCTGTCGTCCGTAGCCCGGCGAAGGACGGTGCCCGCCCTTTTTTGATTAATTTGTTTCCAGAATTTTGTTCAACGCCCGCAATTTTTCCGTCGGATCCTTCGCGTTGAAAATCATTGACGCCGCGCAAATGCGATTTACGCCGGCTTTCGCGAGCGGTCCGATCAATTCGTTCGTTGCACCGCCGTCCATTTCGATGACAAGATCCGGTCGATGATGTCTTGCTGTTCGTATTTTATCAAGAAGATATTCTCCGTCAAAGGGTTGCCCGGATTTTCCGGGGTGCACACCCATGATCGTCAGCTGATCGATCTCGTGCAACACATCTTCGATTTCTTTGAGAGGAGTCTCCGGATCGATGGCGACACCGACTTCCAGTTTCAAAATATCTTTGATGTAGGACGTCACCGCACCGTTCGGTCGATGCATTTCCGCACTCACAATCGCTCGACGAAATGTTGGAACATGTTTTTGCCAAGCTTCGATGATCGGAATCGGATTTTCCACCATCAGATGCAGTTCGAATTCGACATTTGTCTTGAGTTCACCGATTGCGACAGGATCAAACCAAGACACATTGTCGAAAAGCGATCCATCGAGGACATCGACTTGAATGAATTTACAATCGTTCTCGACAAGACGAAGTTTTTCCTCAAATTCTTTTTCAGATTTAACGAGAAACGCGGGGACAATTTCGATCATAGGATAGAGAGACAGAGTGGTGGAGTTATGGAGTGGTGGAGTGTCGGATGGGGAAGTTGTTGGATTGAGAATGATTCGATTGATTGACGATTAAGTCAATTTCTGTTATATTCGCGAGGCTTCAAGGTGAAGTGATTCATTGAAAGGTTCAGAACAGTGAGGAGGAAACGATGGCAGGTGGTGAAGTGTGGGGTCCGCCAACACCCGTGGGTGTACGTCAGCAGTTCGAGCAGGAACTTTCACAATTTCTCGAACGTCCGATTCACATCCCGACGGATCCGGATGAACATGTACTCGCTCGACTGAAAGAACATCCGGCGTTCGAGCTCGTGTACATCCCGAATATCCGCGAAGATCAGTTGCCGCGCAAGATCGCAAGGCCGAATCGTCGGCGCTACATCGATGACACGCACGCGGAAAAGCTTTCGCTTTTGCCCGGTTGGGTGAGCGTTGAGAAAATCGACTTGCATGCCTGTCGTGCGGCAGCGGAATCCAAACTCGATCGCAACGGTCGATTGAACGGTCTGCGTCTGAAATGCGATCCGGTTCTCGATCTCGCGTTTTCCCGGTTCGGCCACACGTACCATGGTTCGGTTCATGGTCACGACAGGATCATTGACGATTTGTTGCCTCGCATCGCGGATCATCTCAACTTTGATGGTCCGATAAAGCAATTGTCCTTAATCGATCCGGATCAGCTCATGCTTCCGAGTCTCGAAGAACGGCATTTCATCGCGGCATGGTTCGCTTTTCAAGATGAAGTGAATGGACGCGATGATCTTCCGGATCTGAACGACGGCATTCGTCGATGGGAATGGGTTCGCAATCAGTATCGCGACGAGTGTCGCTTGATCGTTTCCGGTCGTGAGGAAGGTGGCATGATGGCGGTGAGTAGTGGTGCGGAAGATACACCGGACATGAACACGGGCTTCCGCGTTCTCATCCGTCACTAGTCAGACTCTTGCAGACACCCTCGCGTGTCTGTTTTTAATTTCCGAATTCTTCGTTTTCAATTTGCGTCACTTTCTCAAGTCTTCGTACATGACGTTCCGCTCCGGAGAATTCTGTATTGAGCCATGTATCCGTCACTTTTTTTGCGTCATCCGTTTTGATGAATCGTGCAGGTAAACACAAGATATTCGAGTTATCATCTTCACGTGCCGTTCGAGCAATGTCTTCATTGAATCCAGTTGCGGCGCGAACGCCTTTTACTTTGTTTGCAACCATACAGATTCCTTGCGCGTTTCCGCAGATCACAATTCCATGTGATCCTGGGTCATTCACAACACGTTTTGCAACTGCATGTCCGAAATCCGGATAGTCATCACCCTCGACCAAGTTCGCATTCCCCATGTCCACAACTTTATATCCCTCTTCTTTTAAATAGTTTTCCAGTATTTCTTTCAGCTCCCAGCCGGCATGATCTCCGCCGACGTAAATGGTTGGTTTGTTCATAGTGGAGATATTCTATCACATTTATTGATTTTTCCTGTCAATCTTGGCATACTCTCTGTGTATGAACTTCCCCGAACAAGAGAAAAAAACACTTGAATTTTGGAAAAATAACCAAATTTTTAAAAAGACCCTTGAGAAAGATGCTCCAAAAGGATCTTTTGTTTTTTACGAAGGTCCGCCAACGGCAAATGGAAGACCCGGCATTCATCATGTGGAAGCACGTGCATTTAAAGATTGTATCCCTCGTTTTCGTACCATGCAGGGATATCGCGTGATGCGAAAAGCTGGTTGGGACACACACGGACTCCCTGTTGAAATTGAAGTCGAAAAACAACTTGGATTTAAGGGAAAATCTGAGATTGAAGAGTATGGAATTGAAAAATTTAACAAGCAATGTAAAGAAAGTGTTTGGACGTATAAAAAGGAGTGGGAAGAATTTACGGATCGTTTAGGATATTGGGTGGACATGGAAGATCCTTACATCACCTATGACTCAAAATACATTGAGTCTTTGTGGTGGATCATCAAACAAGTTTGGGAGAAAAATTTGTTGTATAAAGATTATCGTGTGACTCCGCATTGTCCGCGTTGTGGAACCAGTCTTTCCTCTCACGAACTTTCACAAGGATACGCCGATGTAAAAGATCTCACGATCACGGCAAAGTTTAAATTGGTTGGAAAAGAGAACGAATATATTTTGGCATGGACGACAACGCCTTGGACATTGCCGGGAAACGTTGCTCTTGCTGTTGGAAAAGATATTTCTTACGTGAAGATTCAATTGAATGATCAGTTTTTGTGGTTAGCAAAAGAACGTCTTTCTGTTGTTGAAGGGGAATACGAAATCATAGAAGAAGTAAAAGGAGAAACGTTGGTTGGACTCGCGTATGAACCGCTTTATCCGTACATGGTACAAATGGTGACAGGAGAAAATAAAACAAAAATGGATGAAACGGGTTATCGCATTCATGCGGCAGATTTTGTGACAACCGAAGACGGAACCGGTGTTGTGCATACGGCAGTCATGTATGGACAAGAAGACTTTGAACTCGGAAATAAAATCGGATTGCCAAAACAACATATCGTGAATTTGAATGGAACCTTCGTTGAAGGAATGGATTTTCTTTCCGGACGATTTGTTGCAGGAGAAGATGTCGCAATCGATATCATTAAAGATTTGGCGACACGAGGACTTCTGTTTTCAAAAGCAAAATATGAACACTCTTATCCGCACTGTTGGCGTTGTAAAACAAAAATCATTTATTACGCAAAAGATTCTTGGTATATCCGCATGAATGATTTGAAAGATGAAATGATTTTGCAAAATAAATCCATTCATTGGGAGCCGGATCATCTGCAAGAAGGGCGATTTGGTGAGTGGTTGCGTGAAGTCAAAGATTGGGCCTTTTCACGAGAACGTTATTGGGGGACACCGCTTCCTATCTGGGAATCTGCAGACGGTGATCGCCTTTGTATTGGTTCATTCGAAGAATTGAAATCACTTGCAAAAGATCCTTCGCTCGTTGGAGATCAATTCGATCCGCACAGACCGTTTGTAGATGAAATTGTTTTGGTGAAGGATGGAAAAGAATTTTCACGCGTGAAAGATGTGTGTGATGTCTGGTTTGATTCCGGTGCGATGCCATTTGCACAAGTGCACTATCCGTTTGAAAATAAGGAATTGATCGATAACAACGTCGCCTATCCTGCAGATTATATTTCTGAAGCGATTGATCAAACACGCGGATGGTTTTACACCCTTCTTGCCGTTGCAACGCTTCTTGGAAAAGAACGTCCGTACAAAAATGTGATTTGTTTAGGTCATGTCCTTGATGCACAAGGGAAGAAGATGAGTAAGTCCCTCGGAAATATCGTGAAGCCGATGGAAATGATTGATGTGTATGGTGCAGATGCGGTTCGATGGTACATGTACACGATCAATCAACCGGGAGAATCAAAACGATTCGATGAAAAGACGTTGTCTGACATGGTAAAGAAAAATTTTGGGATTCTGATGAACGTCGTTTCGTTCTTCGAAATTTTTTCCGGTGAAGTTATTGAGACAACCGCGGAACGAACACATGTTTTGGACAAATGGATTTTGGCGAGACTTCATAAACTGGTGAAACAAACAACAGAACGTCTTGAGGGATATATCGTTACAGAAACGGTTCGTGAATTAGGAGAATATGTTCAGGATCTTTCCACATGGTATGTTCGTCGATCACGCGATCGTTTTAAATCGAACGATGAAGCAGATAAAATGTCTGCGATCGCAACCCTTCAAAAATGTTTGATTACTCTCTCTGAACTCATGGCACCGTTTGTGCCTTTTCTCGCTGAAGAGGTCTATCAAAAATCTGGCGGAAAAAAGGAGTCTGTTCATTTGGAGGCATGGCCTATCGCAAACGAGCGTTTGATCGATGAATCTATCCTCGAACAAATGGGAAGAACACGCTCCGTTGTCTCACGCGCCCTTGAACGTCGTTCAGAAGCGGGAATCAACGTTCGACAAGCTCTTGCGTCAGCGATGGTCACAATTCCATCCGGAGAATTGGCACAAGAATATGTAGAGGTGATCCAAGATGAAATTAACGTCAAAAAAGTTACGATCCAAAAAGGAGATTATCAAGTCGAGCTTGATCTTGCTCTCACTCCAGAACTTGTTCGAGAGGGAACCGTGCGTGAAATCATTCGCCGTGTGAATGCAATGCGAAAGAACGCAGGACTCACGATCGAAGATCGTATTGAATTATATGTAACCGGTGAGGCGGAGGTTTTGAAAGCAGTAGAAGAACATCGCGATGTGTTGCTTCACGGAACCCTCGCTTTAAGCGTTCGTGTCGATGGTGATGTGCCAGAGATTCAGGAAGCGTTTAGAGCGAATGAGTTTGATATGGTTGTTGGATTTGAGAAAGTGTAATGATTTAAAACAGACTCTTTATGAGTCTGTTTTTTTGTATGATGAAAAAGAAAACCCGTCGTTCATGTGAACGACGGGCGAGAAAGTAATTGTTAGATGTAAATCTCGTCGATTCCATCCTCCTTGAGAGCATTTCGCTCTCGATAATTGAGGGTGTCAGCCTCTACAACAGGAATCAGCGTTCCTCCAAGCTCCGGTGCGTGTCGCACAAAGAGACAGGAGATATTTTCGGCTTTTGCTTTTGCACAGAGGGCTCCATAGAGCTCGCTCCTGTTTCCGCACTTCCTGCAGAAGCAGACTACGCTCACCGACTGTCCATTTTTTCGAACATGAAATTGAGTGCCTTCGTTGGTCTCATATACCGGCAAACCGAAGGTTTGGGAACCGACGGTGAACGTGTGAATGTTGACGATTTTGCTTCCGATATCGACGGTGATCATTTTTTCTCCTGGTTTCGAACCGATTTTCCGTTGACCAACCCACTGTTGATCTCCAGAAGAAAGGGCCCGTCGTCGTTAGACAACGACGGGCGAGAGGGGGATGGGATACAGACTAGAGGAATGCAACGCGGTGATGTGAAAACATGTAAGAAGCGACATACCGGCGCTCGTAACGCCATCTGTCATCTTCCTCGTACCAGGTCATTGCCATGATGACGGGACACAAGTCAGGATCATCATATTCAGTGCCGGGGAAAATGATATGGCCGAATTCTCTCCACTCCGATGGAATCAGATTTTGATTGCGCAACAAGTAGAACATGACTTCCGAGGGGAGTCCTTTGATTTTTTGCTCTTCGAGCATTCTCTTGCTGCGGAACCCACAGACCGGAAAATTCTCCAGTGCTACCGTCGGCTTCCATAACTGAATCTGGTCTAGATCCAGCTCGAAGGTTCCCGCCTGTTCCTCGACTTGCCATCCATCTTGCCAGTCAGCAATGCGTTTGCTGTTCTGCGAAAGATCAACTTTGATTTTCATGGAAACTCCTTTGCCCGGTCGCTGTGCGTCGGGACTTGCTAGATGAAATCGTTTCCGGAACCTTCTTCAATCGAACCGCCAACCCTTTGGCGATTCAAGCAAAAAAGCTAATGGCTTGGAATATCAGGGGAGATACGGCAAATCATCAGCTTTTTAGGTTCCTATCATTTTGGCCACGGGTAGGGCGTGTTCTCTCCTCGCCAGTAAGTTGTGAAGGGCGATCTTTTTGCTGTCCTCATCCTCATAAACACAGTATACCAGAATTTAGACTTTTTGTCAATAGTTCACCGTTCATATTTAATCTAAATTAAGCCTAAATACTGAAAGTGTTGACGAAGCTTCGACAACATGGTATGATTAAACCATGTTAGATCTCACAAAACCATTGGAAACGCTTGGCTTTACGGAATCGGAAACCTCTGTGTTTTTGAAGCTGTCTAAGACGGGGAAGGCAACGGCCGCGGATTTGGCTCGTTCTGCCAAAATGAATCGCACAACGGTTTATAGTATTTTGAAGCAGTTGATCGCCAAAGGATTGGTCGTCGAGGATCTTGGAACGCAAAAACGTTTGTTTCATATCGCCCCCACAGAAAATATTAAATTGCTCATGAGGGACGAGGCGGATCAATTAAAGAAAAAAGAAGAAGCGGCGAATTCTGTGATTGATGAACTCGCAAAGATTGCAGAGACAGCAGATTACGTGATTCCAAAAATTCAATTCGTGACAGAGGATCGCATCGAGCACTTCATGTATCAGCGTGCAGATGAATGGGATGCGAGTATTTTGAAAGGGGATTTTGGTTATTGGGGATTTCAGGAACAGTTGTTTGTGGAGAAGCATAACAAGTGGATCGACTGGTATTGGAATCGCGTTGATAAGCGCATCGATCTGAAATTGATCAGCAATAGTTCAACAGCAGAACAAGAGATGGCGGCAAAGAAATATAAAAATCGCAACATCGCGTTTTGGAAAGATACGATTCAATTTTCGGCTACGCTTTGGATCATGGGGGATTACATTGTATCGATCGTGCTGACGGAGCAACCAAACTATTTGGTTGAGATTCATGATGCGGTGCTCGCACAAAACTTGCGTGAGGTGTTTAAGGGAATTTGGATGGATTTGGAAATGAAGAAAGGGAAAGTTGTTGAGGAGAAAATTTCGTAAACAAAAACAGACTCTCGCGCGAGAGTCTGTTTTATTATTTTCGAGAAAGAAAAACCCGTCGTTCATTCAGAACGACGGGCGAGAGAATTGTGGATCATTCGGCAATACGATACGGGCCGAATTTTTGCGAGAGCGAACGAAAGGAAACGATTTCAATCCCATCGACAATCGGTGTTTTGCAGTTGTACATCACGATTCTCTTCACACCAATTTTTTTTCCCGTCTGGATGATCTTATCGATCATCTCCTGCGAAACACACTCTTTGCACATGCACTGGTAGTATCCCATCCATTTTGCCCCTTCATACAGACCGATCCAATACCCAGGAGCCGTCCAACTGCGTAGGACATGGAGATCCTCTCCGATGTGATAGGCATAGGTTTCTTGGAAGAGATACCTATCAGTGATCTGCATGAAATTCTTTTTGAATTTCTTTGCCGTTTTTCCGTTCGGGCTGATCCGCATCATCATTTGATAAACCAGATTCAGAAGTTGAACGTACATTTTTTCTCCCTGCAAGCGCTCAGCTTGCTCAACCGATTTTCCACAGACCAACGCATTGTTGATCCCCGGAAGAAAGGGCCCGTCATTGTTAGACAACGACGGGTGAGAGAGTTTATTGTTTGTTTTGCAGATTCCTCTTTGCTCTGCAGAGATTTTCCATTCCCAGCATCGCACGTTCTTCAAAGAAACGCATTTCCGTTTCGAGGTTCATCGGGGGGATATGGCGCTGCTCCACACCGGCCAGGACGCCTTTGTCTTCACCGAAGTCCATGCGGCAAATAAGCCATTGCCACCCTTGTCCGTAATTGTCTACGGTAACGATGCGTACATCATCCATGCTGAGGATGGCGTACCCCTGTTCGACAAGACCATTCTTCCATTTTTCCCAATCAGCAGCGAACATGTTTCCTCCATACAAGCCATCGGCTTGCCTTGTGTTTTCGAACCTTTTTCGATCGAACCGCCAACCCTTTGGTGATTCAAGCAAAAAAGCTCATTACTTGGAATATCGAGAGATACATCAAATCATGAGCTTTCTTTGTTCCTATCGTTTTGGCCACGGATAGGGCGTGTTCTCTCCTCGCCAGTAAGTTGTGAAGGGCGATCTCTTTGCTGTCCTCATCCTCATAAACACAGTATACCCGATTTTTGCCTTTTTGTCAACGTATATAGATACTAGTTTTAAACTATTTATCTTTCTTTTCTAAAATGAGCTAAAATTCTCTTGACAAAAATATTTGACAAACTAGGGAAAATCGGGTATGATGTAGGCATATGATCAAACCGCAAGATCTTTTGATTCAATTTGGCCTCTCAGAACAAGAGGCGGAAATGTATCTTATTGCCCTGGCGGCAGGTCCAACGCCCGTGAGCATCATTGCAAAAAAGTCGAGTAAAACTCGTACGGCAGCGTATTTTCATATCACAAACCTGCTCGAAAAGGGGATTTTGAAGGAATCCCGGGTAAAAGGGAAACGGTTGATTATCGCCCTGCCACCACAAGAGCTCGCAGATCGTTTCGATCGGCTTACAACGGATTTCAAATCCATTGTTCCGCAATTGGATGCATTGAATCGTGTGGAATCGCAAACACCGGTTATTCGTATTACAGAATCGACCAAAGGATTTTATGAGATTTATGACACGATCAGTTCACTTCCTGTCGGAAGTTCGTTTCGAGTTTTTGAAGGAAGTGTCGCCATGAAAGCAGAATTCGAAATGGGGGACGATGAACAATGGCAAACATTCTTTTCGCGCATTGCGGAACGTAACATTGGAACAAAGGCATTGTTTATAACAGAAGCCATGAGTATTCCTGTGAAAAAACTTTCGACAGAAAACTTGGCCTTGTTTCAAAAGCGCATTTGGGATCGTCGATTTATTTCTGAAACCGTTGTTCCATTCAAAGATATGTTTCTTATTTACGGCAACACCGCAGCATTCGTATTTCCGCAATTGAAACTCGTGATGACCATTCAACATGAGGCGATCGCGAATGCCTTGACGGGAATTTTTGATGGATTGTTTTCGTTTGCATCGAAGACGAATGCGTAATCAAAATTTTAAAACAGACTCATGATTCGTGAGTCTGTTTTGTTATCCACATCGATCTTGTTTTCCTGAACAAAGAAGAAGAGAATGCGGAGAATCCGTTTGTGTATCGATGACGTTTATAACCAAATTAATTTTTAAATCACTTGAATAGAAAACTCTATGCCGAATACCCTCGATGCCAAGATTGTTTTATTCAAAGGTAAGCAGATCCGTAAACGCATTCATGAAAATGAATGGTGGTTTTCGGTTGTAGACGTTGTGGAAGCTTTGACGGACAGCAATAAACCTCGTGTTTATTGGCAAGCAATGAAGGTTCGCGTTAAAAGTTCTGATAGAATTCAGTTGTCTACAATTTGTAGACAACTGAAATTAGAATCGGCTGACGGAAAGATGTATGAAACGGATTGCGCCAACACAGAAGGAATTTTTCGCATAATCCAATCTATTCCTTCACCCAAGGCCGAACCATTTAAACGATGGTTGGCTAAGGTTGGATATGAGCGCGTACAAGAAATCGAGAATCCTGAGTTAGCAACAAAACGAACTCGAATACTTTATAAACTGAAAGGCTATCCGGACGCATGGATTGAAAAGCGCATGCGCGGCATTGCCATTCGAGAGGAGCTGACGGATGAATGGAAACAACGCGGTGCAGAAGAGGGGAGAGATTATGAAATTTTGACTGCGGAAATTTCGAAAGCGACATTCGGGGTTACACCACAGGAATACAAGAAATTGAAAGGATTGAAGCGAGAAAATCTGCGTGATCATATGGAAGAACTTGAATTAATTTTTAACATGCTCGGTGAGCGGGCAACAACAGAGATTCATCGCAATGAAGATTCAAAAGGTGTCCCGAAACTGAAATCGGATGCAAAAGCGGGAGGGGATATTGCTGGCGGGGCGAGAAAACAATTAGAAAAGAAATTAGGAAGATCGATTGTGACCAAGCAAAACTTTTTGAAAGCACCAAAGAAGAAAAAATAATCACTCTTCTCGATTTCTCTCACTTCATGTTACAATCACACCACTATGGCAACTGATTTTCTCAAACTATTCACATCCCTCGGACTCTCGCCGACGGAAACGCGTGTGTATCTTTCGAGTTTCGAACTTGGACCGACATCGGTTCAAGAGATTGCAAAGAAAGCACGATTCTCTCGCACGGCAACGTATGAGGCAATCGGTGCTCTTCAAGAGCGTGGATTGATTTCTACCTTTTCACGGGGAAAGAAACGTTTTTTTGCGGCAGAGGAACCGGAACGTGTTATTCGACATTTTAAAGATTCTATGGCGCAGATGACGGCGCATCTTGATGATTTGAATCATGCGATTCCGGAAATGAAAATGATTGCGGGCGGGGAACGTCCGACCGTGCGATTTTATGAAGGACGTGAAGCATTGTTCTCTTTGTTTAGTGATGTCGCGCAAGTGAATCCAAAGAACATGGATGAGGTTTCAAACATGGATGATGTGTACGATCAGTTGGATGCGGATTATCTTGCGGAAGTGAAAAAGGTTTTGGATCCGGAAAAAATTCACATGCGTATTTTGCATCGTGGAAAATTGCGTAAAGAACCGCGTAAACATGTGGAGGTGTGTGAACTGTTACCAGAGCTTGGAGATTTCCACGGAGACATTTGGGTGTATGGAAATCGTGTTGCTTTTGTTGCGTTCACGGGAAAAGTCATGGCGGTCATCATCGAGAGTCAACCGTTTGCGGACACCGCTCGTGTATTATTCGAAGCTGCCTGGAGAATCTGTACAAAAGTGAATGCAGGAAATTAATTATTTCAAAATCGTGTAGAAGAGCAGGTGCAAGACCTGTTCTTTTTGCAAAAAAAATACACCCGAGAGAAATCGGGTGCCGCGTGGAAAAAAGAACAAATGAAAAGTTGGTGTTGAATCCTCCGCACTCTGTGAGATGTTCGTCCGTACAAGCCGGGCGAACAGAGCTCACAGCGCGGGCAGTTAGGGCGTTTCAAGTGCCCATGGTCACCTCCTAGGTGGTTTCGAATGACAGCGAATGAATTGCACACGCGTGTGCGAATGCTCTTTGTGCTGTTTGTGCCAAGATCTTGGCAAGCATGTGAATCATGTCGGACCAATTTCGTTGGCGCATTTCGATGTTCCTCCCAGGTTTGCGCTGTTGCGTACTTCTTATTTGAGACCTCTTCATGGAGACGCAGTTCTTCTGCGTCCTGTTTCCAATTGTTGTGTTGTTGGTGGGTACTAGGTGTTCATGGCCGTCTCCTAGTGGATCGGGGTCGACCTTCGAAACCCGACGGGAACGTGAAAGTTACCGGGTGGCACTGCGCCTGATTGGCTCAGCAGTTCGTTTTTTCAAGCCGAACGGGAGAGTTTAGCAGAGAATCGATGATTTGTCAAGCCTGAGTGGTGGCTTGTTATTTAATCGAATTATGGTGTTGTCCATTTTTAGTTAACAAGTTTTATCACTCAATTTAGTCAAATATATTTATTTAGACTTCTTACTCTTGACAAGATGTTTTCTTCATGATAGTCTCTTCTGTTCACTTATAGCTGACACAATCAGCTTTGGAGGAACGATAGATGGATTCATCGAAAAATAATGCCACTTCAGTGCGCGTGCAGGCGATCAACTTTATGTGCGATTCATCGCATTCGATCGTCAAACGGCACTGCGGAATGCAAGGAGAGATGCATAAAACGGCGGTTTCACCGATGATGCTTGTCTCGGTGAAACATTTGAGGGAGAGATTGGATTTTCGGCTTTGGAAGAAACCGGGGTTTGAGCTGCAAAGCACCTCGGTTTTTTGTTATACTGTTCGCGTATGAATATCTCGAAAACAGTTCTTGTGATCCCGCCAAATGACGCCGAAGCAATTTTGATTACAAAGATTGCGGAAGCGATCGGGTTGTCAATGATTTTGTCGCATCAAAAACACGGTGCGTCACTTGATGTTGAACCGGGCATTGTCGCGAAAATTAAGAAGAGCGGGTGCGAAGAAGTTGTTGTTGTTGAATTACCGGGAAAAAAAACGGAGGAAAAAATAAAAAAACTTGGCGTGAAATTGACGATCATCGATCACCATCATTACACGGGTCTCGATCGTGCGCATGATGTAAAAACAAAAAAACTACTTTTGTCTTCGCTTGAGCAATTTATAAAACTGTTTCGTCTGACCGATACATGCATTGAAAAATTCGGATTCGATTCCTTTCTCGTTCGCGGAATCGGAATTATGGATCGCGGATTCGTATGGGCATTGCTTGAAGAAGGGTATTCAAAGAAACAGGTAGAACGTGTTCTTGCGTTTCACGATGAACTCACCATTTCTCTTCGCGATCCGAAAACAGAAGAACGAAAACAGAAGTGGACGGTTGATGCGTGGGACAAACGAAAATCATGGAACGGATATTTCATTGTCGAATCAGACAAAGATTTTTCGTTGCGACCCAGACTTTCGCGTATTGTTGCGGTTGAATTCGGCAAACCGACGTCACTCATCATCATCGAACGTAGACGGAAACTCATTTATGTGCAAGAATCTCCCCACGCCATGAAATTGTTCAAGGCGTTTGGTGGTTTTACGTTCGGTTTGGATCATAACTGGGGATATCACAACGAACCCGGGAAGAAACAGATCGAACTGAAAGAGGTCAAAAAAATCTTGGAGTAAACTATGCCAAAACTCTGGAAACA
>CAYHDY010000003.1:36835-43173 GCA_964355525.1 uncultured Gammaproteobacteria bacterium
AACTGAAAGAGGTCAAAAAAATCTTGGAGTAAACTATGCCAAAACTCTGGAAACAGGCGCGAACAAATTCACAAGCGGGGTCTGGGGACCCCACCCATAACACTTGTGAATCGAAGATATTCGGAGCGGAACTTTCCGGCAATGCGCCGTTGGTCGATCTTCATGGTTTCGATGTGTTGTCCGGTATCCACACACTCGATCTGTTTCTTCATTCTGCATTCGCGAACGGACACGATACAGTAAAAGTCATTCATGGTCGCGGCACTGGAAAAATGCGCGATGCTGTTCGTGCGTTTCTCAAAACGGAACCACTTGTCGAATACTTCAGAGATTCACATAACCCAACGGAAATGTCCGGAGTCACCTACGTCGTCCTCGTAAAATCTTCCGCGTAACGTCATCGATCTGCCAAACGGCCGGTCGATTTTTATTTTATTGCGCTGGGATGGTCACGACCATCCCCTACATGGTTATTGTGCGTTCTGTTACAATGCACATATTATGTTTCGTACAACACCTACACATAAAAAAAATGAAACCGAGTATTTGGATGATGCGATTCTTCGCGTGATGCACGATGCGGATGTCTCTATTCTTGCCGATGCATTACTTACAGGTGCCGCAGAATCGGAGCCACTCATGGCGGATGCACTTCAGACGCCGCAAGATGTTCGTCATCACGCGGAGGGTCCGTTCATGCGTGCGCATGTTCGTACCATGCTCTGTATTTTATATGCCATTCAAAAAGAAAAGTTGCATTTGATCGACATTGAGGAATTTCGCCGGATGAAAGGATATGAGGGGGAGATTGATGAACTTGAAGAGACGATCAAAGAAAATGTCGGACTCTTTGAAGTATTTGCACTCATGCATGATGCGGCAAAGTGGGCATGTATTGTTTTTAGCGCACCTCTAGGATCTCGTGGAGAGGAACTCGGATTCAATGCACCGCTTACGTATGAGTTTGATGTGGACGCAAAAACACGCATGGAATTGCGCGATGCCTATCGTGAATTATTTCATGAATTTTCTCTGGCACATCGAAATGAAACCGCGAGTGAGATGCAAAAACGATTTCATGAAGTGTATCAAATCGATATTCATTATCCTCATCATGCGGAAACAATTTACACACCCGTGTACAGTGCACTTCTCGATCGCTTTTGCGCCGCACATCGTCTGACACCGCATGATCGCAATATGCTTGAGGATCTGATCGGGAATCACATGCGATTCAACGGAGATTTTTTGGATGTGAAGCCAAACAAGATTAATCGGTTCGTTCATCTCGCCAATAAGCGCGGATACGATTCCGATGACTTCATCGACCTTTTGCAGGGATGTCTCTTTTTTGATATGGTTTGCGGATCCTGTTCATTGGGTGAACGCGGATGTAAACATGATGCAATTTCACTTGTTCATTGTTTCAAATCGGAACATGATTTTGCGCCGGAACGTCGTGCGGAAAAAGAAACGTTGCGTCAGTATGACGCGATGCGAAATCGAAATCGAGCGTTTCAAGAAGTCGGACTCGACGGTGTTGCATTGCTTGAATTACTTGAGATGGAACCGGGACCCGCATTCGGAAACATTCTGCGACAAATTCAATCGGCGATCGTTGGAGAAGATGCAATGCCAAAATTGAATCCAAAACAAAAAAAAGAAATCGAATCGCGTGCGAGTCGATATTATCAAACGGTTTTTAAAACGGGTCTATGATCGCGATGCTTGAAGGGGACGTTATTTATCACGGAGTCGGATTTGTGATTGTCCGCGTTCAAGATATCGGTTACAAAGTGATTTTGCCGGAGGATGTCGCACATACGCTTCACGATCGCGTGCTTTTGTACACGCACGAAGTTATTCGAGATAGTGATCATGATTTGTTCGGACTCACTTCGATGACAGCCCTCGAACTTTTCTGGAAATTGATTACTGTTTCGGGAGTGGGACCAAAGAGTGCACAACGCATTGTGTATTCCGAGGAAATCGAATCCGTGAAAGGAAAAATTTCGAAGGGCGATCTGACATTTCTTACAAACGTCCCCGGGATTGGAAAAAAGACAGCACAAAAAATTATTTTAGAATTAAAAGGAATTCTCGCAGACGTGCCGGAAGCATCCGTCTTCGATGAAGACGCTATCAGCGCATTATCTTCGCTCGGATATTCCCGTCGCGATGCAGAACAGATTTTATCGACGGTCGAAGGAGAAACAACGGAAGAACGCATTCGCGCGGCGTTGAAAATGCTTGGAAAATAATATGAAAACTTTTTTTCGTTTTTCCTACTTCGTTCGATTGTTCGTTATTTTTTTTCTGGCGTTTGGAATAGTTCGTTTTGTTCCTGTTTTCTTTTTTGAAAAAATACCAAATGTGGCAAATCCACTTTATGGATTAATTGTGTTTGTTTTCCTTTCAGGGTTTTTGATTAATCAGGCGATGGATCGTAATAGCGCTCTTCATGTCAATGTTGCTCTTGAACTTTCTCGAACAAGACGAATCATTCACCTCATTGAGAATATGAACGCGAATGGCGTTTGGAAAAAGGAAATAAAAAAATTGATCGTCACATATTTACAACGGATTAGCATGCATGATTTTTCTCAGTATCATGAATCAAATGCGCAATTTCGTCTTTTGTCGCATAAGATTTATTCGTATGTTCCAAAAACAAAAAAAGATGAAGCTCTTTTCGGGGAATTACTGATCATCACTCGTGAGATCGCTTTTCAGCGACAGGAACTCATCAGTAATTTATCCTCTCCGGTATCGTCTTATACATGGGTCGTCTTTTCATTGGTTGGAGTAATTGATATTGTTTTGTTGTTGCTAATTAGGGACCTTAGTTTACTTGGGACATCTTTTACGTTTTTCGTGAGTACAATCATTTTGCTGATCGCAGATTTGTTGATTGAATTGAGTATTCTTACAAAAGCAAAGAGAGTCTATTTTCAAAATCTATATGGGGAAAACAGTCAACGCATTAACAAAGAATGATTGGGACGCATTTGTCCTCAAATACGGCCCGCGATCGGGCCGATTTTTGCAATCGTGGAGCTGGGGTGAATTCCAGAAAACGGTTGGGGAGCATGTGGACCGTGTCGTATGGAAGTCGGACGCAGGGGAGGGGTATGTCCCGCCCATTCAAGCAATTGCACAGGTGATTCGAAAACAGATTCCGCATTTTGGATCGTATGCGTATATTCCGCGTGGGCCGATCGAAAAGCATCCCGAACAGGACTTGATTGCTGACGCCGCGAACGTGGCGAATGCAACAGATCTTTTTGTACGAGTGGAAGCATTACGATTTAATGTAACTGATATAGAAACAAGTCATCGCAATTCTGTTTTGACACACAGAATCAAACCTCTTCAACCCGCTCACACACTCATCACAAATCTTTCGATTTCGAATGATCAACTTCTCGCAAACATGCATGAGAAGACGCGATACAACATTCGTCTCGCGGAAAAGAAAGGAGTACAAATCGAAATCGGTACTGCGAATCTTGATGATGTCTGGCCACTCTTCGAGGTAACTGCATCACGCGATGTATTTCGATTGCACGAAAAAGAATATTATCAAAAAATGCTCGAAAAACTCGGAACCCCCTCCTCCTTTGAGGAGGGGGCAGGGGGTGGTCGTGTTTTTATCGCGGTTGCGAAACACGAGAATGATATTCTCGCAGCCAACATCATGATCGATTTCGGTGACACACGAACATATTTGCATGGAGCATCCTCGAATGTGAAACGAAATTTCATGGCACCGTATCTACTGCACTGGGAATTGATGAAGGATGCGAAGTCGAAAGGAATTCGATTCTACGATTGGTGGGGAGTTGCTCCTCTCGATGCGGAATCGAATCACCCATGGGCGGGCATCAGTCGATTCAAACGCGGATTCGGCGGAGAGGAAATTTCCTATGCAGAAAATTCTTGGAATCCTTGGACATATGATGTTGTATTGAAACCGTGGCGATATCTGTTGTACCAGTTCGCGCGAAAGATGAATCGATTTATACGAAAAAAGAAGTCGTGAGACTTCTTTTTTGTTTTCCTCTATCGGTTGACGCATACGTTCTTTTCTGTTACATTCTCGCTTGAGTTCGTCTCAACGTCCTTTGGAGGATTCATGATTGTGACTCGCGAATCGCAAAAAATTTCCCGTGAACGGTTTGCGAAAAAAATTCATTGGCCATTCATCATTTGGCTGATGGGAATCATCAATGCATTCGCGTTGGTGCCGCAAATTTGGGATGTTGTTCAAACACATCACACCAAGGATATCTCGCTTGCCACGTTTGTCATCGTTTTCGGAATTCAAGTTGCATTTTCTCTCGACGGATTCTTCAAACGCAACTTCGTTCTCCTCGTGAGTAACGGGTCTGCGGCGTGTATAAACGCATTGCTCATTTCACTAGTGATCCATTATCGAAACTAAGGAGGAAAGGGTCATGTCGAAAGTTACGAACCGCATTCGAACGTTTCACAACGGATCTGTAAATTCGCGTGTGTGCCAGACTGCGCAGATCAGTACTCCAAGGTCTCGTTCAAAGTCTCGACTTGTCCCTGCGACAGTCGTTCGGTACTTTGGAGCAAAAGATATTTACGCATTCGGTCGTTCAGGTCCGTTTCGAAGATTCAACATGTGCGGACACGTTTCTCAGATGGCAATCGGAATCCACGATTCCGGCACGATCATCGAGTTTACGAATCAACAGAAGCTACAAGAAGAAGAATGCCCCGACTGTCTCTACTAGACCTTATCTATCATTTCAAGTGATGGATTTTTTTTAAGCAAAAACTCGACCGTGAGGCCGAGTTTTTTCTTTCCTATTTCTTCACGGTTCCTTTTCCATTCGCAAGCGAATCGCTTGGCAATTCCGTTGTGAGGGCGGAAGAGGAATTTGTGAGATTTGTATTTGTCTTCGTATCTTTTGCTGTAAAGCTTGTGGAGTTGGTGAGAGTGATAAACGTTCCAACATCTGTCGATTTCGGTGTGATGGCAACATCAAACCATGCACCTGCTTTTGGAATTGATTTCGGTAGTTTTCCGATCGACCATGTGACGACGCGTGTGGTTGTGTTGAAATCAACGGTTCCGATGTCTACAAGCTTTTTGTCTTTCCATGTTACATTTTTTGGAAGGGTTGCTGTGACTTTTACATTTGTAAGATCGTGAAGCGAGTTGTTGACGTCCCAGAAAATACGATAACTTGTGGTTTGTCCGACACGTGGTGGAAGCGGACCGGTTCCAACAGGCTGACCTTCTTCGTCAAAGTAGCGCGCTTCCGTGTGAAATCCAACGTTTGAATTAATCGAGAGAACAATTGGATTTGATTCAATGATGCGTGGAGCTGAACCGTCCGCAAGTTTACCGATCGTTGTAATGAGTGTGAGTGTGAGATGGTCTGCGGAATCACTTGTACTCTGAGAAAGGGGTAAAGAGAAATCAATGATGCCGTTGTCATTCGGTTTTAATTCTTTCAAGTCCGGTGTCGTACTACTGTTCCAATTCAATTCGCTTCCATCGCGTTTTGCATTACGCAGATCCGCTTTGTTCCAATCGATCGGGATGGATTTTCCATTTCCATCGATCGAAAGCGCGAAGCTTATATCGCCAATCGTGTCCGTTCCCTGATTCGCATAATCGAGAGATCCACGAATTGTTTTTCCCGCATCGATCGTTTGATCTTTGTCTGATCCGTTTACAATCAAATGGAATCCGACCGATCCGCCTTGCATTTCCGTGTTTACGCTCGCGTCTTTTTGTTTGAGATAAATATCATCCTGCATGAATCCGACGCTTGCGTTAACGGGTTGAGCGCCCACAGCTGCGGAGGTGAATTTTCCTTTGATGGAAAAAGATTTTGGCTGGTTGGGATCAATTTCCGCAAGGTTCCAGTATTTTTGTACGGTTTCAAACGCAGGATCTGTACTTGTAACGGTAAAATTTTCGGGAAGATTCGGGACCACTCGCAGATTAAATGCGGGACTTTTTTCTGCTTGACCGACGGTCATGACATATTGCACTTCATCGCCCGGCAATGCTTTTTCCGGTCCCTTCATGACGAAGCTCAGAATAGAATCTGTAATATCCGCTTTTACGGTTTCAATTTGTTGAAATGTGGAATTGAAGTTTGCGGGTTTATAGGTGAAAAGCGCCTGAATGCGTTCCGAGCTTGGAACTTCCGAGAGAAACATTCCATTCAATGTTACCGTGCCGTCTGACTTTGGGGTAAGAGCCCCGATCTTCCATATGTTTTTATCATCTGTGGGCGGGATCGATGACGTGAGGTGAAATCCGGGAGGAAAACTCACAGACAGATCGAGGG
>CAYHDY010000004.1:0-41993 GCA_964355525.1 uncultured Gammaproteobacteria bacterium
TTTGTCGAACCGCCCGCGAGCAAAATAATGTTTCCGCCGTTTCCAAATCGTTTCAATGCGGCAAGTGTTCCTTCCGGGCTCGTCGCTGTCGTATCGTTCACATACATAACTCCTTCGACTTCCCCGACAACTTGCTGACGACCGGGGAGTCCTGCGAAGGTTTTCAGTGTCTCTCGAATATCTTCATCACTCGCGCCGATCAAGTGCGCGGCGAGCGAAGCGGCGAGCACATTCGAAATGTTATGTTCACCAACAAGAGCGACATCCGAAACGTTTGCGAATGTCACGGGTTTTCCATCGACGCGATAATTCAACGTGTCCCCGTCGCGATATGCCCCGAGTTTATCATTAGAAAGCGGATTGCTCGAAAACCAATGTACGCGTTTCGATGTGGTGCGCGAAACAATTTCTTGCGTGATCTCCTGATCTGCATTTACGATGGCAATTTGTTCCGGCGTTTGAATTTTAAAAATAATTTCCTTCGCGGCGATGTATGCCTCGTACGATGCGTAACGATCCAAGTGATCTTGATACGCGTTCGTCAAAATGGCGATGTCCGGACCTTTGCCGAGATCTTCAATACTCTCAAGAAGCCACGAAGACAACTCAAGAACAATTGGCACAGGAGATTTTTCTTCGAGCAACCAATCAAGATCCTCAAGCGGTGAACGGGTAATGTTCCCGGCGATCACAGTTTTTGGATGCACGCGACGCAAAATCTCACCAAGTAAAGCCGTCGTGGTCGATTTTCCACGCGTGCCGGTAATCGAATAAATCGGAAACGGACAGTAACGAAAGAACAGCGAAATATCGCTCTCGACGTGAATCCCTTCTTTTTTTGCGAGTTGAACAAACTCGGACTCGCGCGCAACACCCGGATTTTGCATCACAAGATCCACGTTCGTAAAATCATCCTCATGATGTTCTCCGAGAACGAACACAGGCGCGTAGACATCGCGCGTTGGGTGTGAATTTTTATATTCCGTGTACCACTTCATGATTTCTTCCACGGATTCTTTCAATTCCGTTTCCGATTTCAAATCTGTAATCACGATTTGTGCACCGTGACGCATAAGCCACTTGGCCGCGCCAACACCGCTTCCTTGTTTAAATCGTCCAAGACCCATCACGGTTACCATGGCGTCTTGGAAATTTTCGATTTTTGAGAGATCTAACATAAAAAATAACTATTTCACAAATCGAACGATGAACATCGCGCGAACAATCTGTATAAACATGCGCAGATATTGTACCACAGCTTTTACAATCCCAACCTTTTGATATTTTCTTCGAATCGACAATCCGCGAAGATCAACGGTTTTTAATCGGCCGCCGAGCAATCGGCAAGAATGATTCAAGGCAATCTCCACTTGAAATCCATTCATCAATTTTGAAGGGACCGCTTCGAAAATCTCGCGTCTCATCGCTCGTTCTCCGCTGATGCGCGGAAATAAATGTGCAATCGCCGTGAAAAATCTTCCCCGATCTCGCATCCCGACATTCATTCCGCACTCGCCGCGAAGAACGGGTTCGACAAGTTGTTCGATGTGCTTCGAAGTGAATCCGATTAAATCTGCATCGAGAAATAAAATAATATCTGCGTCGGTCTTTCCGAAACCGTACAACATCGCCTGACTTTTTCCTCGATTCGGGCGAAGTTCAAAAACCATTGCGCCGGCTTCTCGCGAAACTTCTGCCGTACGGTCGATTGAACCGTCCGAGATAACAATGACCTCGCGAATCAACGATGATCCGCAAGCGATTTTCACAACGTTCGCAATCGTTTGTTCTTCATTGTACGCGGGAATAATGGCGGTGACAGAAGACATATTCAAATGGATCCGGGAATAAATCCTTGGCGACGCCGCTTCATGCGCGTATATGTTTCTTTTAAAATATGTTTCATCTGAAAACCGATTTTCACATAGGTCTCAAACAAAGAAGGATCGCATGCGGAAATGATCGACATAGATTCAAGAACACGCTCGAGATATAAAATCGCAAGTCGACATTCCTTTTCCGCGATTTCATGCGCGAGAGGTTCCTCATTTCCCTCTTCTTCGATCACGACCGACAATTTGATGGGAATCAATTTAACATTGAGGTAGATGCGAAACGCCGGTTCCCGAAAGACGCCCTGTTTTTTATAAAGCTCGTCAGCAATCTCAGAAACTTCCGTCGCCCACAGAAACACATGTTCATAAAATGGCGGGCGTTTTGTTTCTTGAAAAAGCTCATCTGTTAAAACAATCCCCTCATTGAAATCTTCATTCGTTTCACGCATCGGCGACCGAATCAATAAAAGTGGATTCGTATTTTGAGAGAATTCCGCCTCCGCTTGTTCTTCCGTTTCGATCTGTTCTTGAATCAACCCCTGTTCCATCGTGAGAAGGAACGGATCAGACGCGTCATCATTACAACCCTCTTGTCCGTACACACGATAAATTTCATCGACATCCTCTTCAAGAAGATCGACTTCGTTTCGATGAAACATCCATGGATGATCTGGATCGTGTGGCACATGTTTTATTTATTGCGCAATGCAAGTTCGTACATCATCTCTTCGAGTGAACGCAGGTTCTTTTTTGCTTGATCAAATTTTGTACGCAAGTAACCAGTGAGATCGAGATCGAGCATGAACTCGATAATCATCGCGACTATCTCGCGCGCGCGAGCAGCTTCTTTCACATTTCCCGCTGTCACTTCTTTCATCGCATAGCGAACAACCTCTCCCGTGCAATCTGAAAGTCCGCCGAGATAGATGGCCGGTTCCATGGCGCGATCGGAAATTTTATCAATGGATTCGTTTTGGGTGTAGAGCAAAAACAATTGCGCTTCCGCATATTCCTCGAGAGCGGCACGAAATGATCCTTCTTCTTTGAGCGATACATTCACCTTGAATAATTTTTCGCATTGCAAAAATAATGCATCCGCCTCCTGCATCAATGCGACAGCTGATTTCAAATCATCGCGATGCAAAGCAAAAATCACGCGTTTTGATTTACTCAACGCTTCATTTGATTTTGACATCACAGTACGGCGATCCGCTTCCCGAGACTGATACTGTTTCTTGATGCTCGCAAAAATAGTTGGATTTTTCATAGATGAACCTATCATAGGCACTTTTTCCTCTTTTCGCAACGAGATGATAAACTAATAACATTATGAATTCTTTTTTGAAATCTCTTTTTATCCTCACAGGTATCTTGATCTCTTCGAACCCATCAATCGTGTTTGCGGCAACGGACCCATCTGCCGTGTGGGATCACGGATTATTTCATGTAACAAGATACACCCTCGATGCACCGATTCAATCACTCGGAATCGTCGGCGGACATCTTCTCGCAACCACAGCTCCGGATCAACATTTTTGGTACACCGATAATGAATTCATCCCCGTCCGCGGAACGGATCCAGCAAAGGCTCTCGGATATCCGATACGGACTCCATCAGAAACGCTCTTATCCGTTCCAGAAAAATCTCCGTGCAGTGTATTCAAAGACGCTGTTTCCGGCGTTTCTGTCACAGACACGCAAACGCTCTGTCTTCGATCAACCCCGGGTGGAGATTTTACGCTGGATCTGTCGCCGGTGATTGCAGGAACGAAGAAAGCACTATCCGTTGGATTCGGGAAACAACCTGTTTTGGAAAAAACAAAGCTCACATGGATCGGATACGATGGAAATCTATACATGGCGTTTTTACACCCAAGTTATTTCCAGTCGTCCGTATCCGCAATGAAAACGAAAACGAACCCGGCCGTTTTTCTCTTGCGAAACGGAGTAAAGTTTTCCATTCCAAACGAACACACATACTATTCCTGGTTTGATTCCTTCAAAACCGTCTCTCTATTCGATGCGAAAAAAGTGGCTTCTTATCCGTTCATGGGGAATGTTTCCTATCGAGCAAACACACTTGTAAAATTTAAAGATGATTCAACGGTTTACGTGTATCAACCCGTGAATGATCCGTACGTTACATTTGGAAAAGACGTTAAAATCATCGAGGAGAAAAAAGACCGATGGATCGTTCAAACCGTCAAAACCAAAACACCCGTCGAATTTCTAAAACGTCCGGAACTTCTCCGACCGATCGCCGCAGAATCCGTTGCCGCGGATTTGTACGGACCAGATTGGACAAAGCGAATTATCGAACTGGATTCGAATCAACAATCGCAATTTGCAACCACGGAAAAATCGTTTAACGTATTAACAGATTTGATCGTCGAATAAAAAATCGATACGGTGTGTTTCGATACCGCAGATTCCTATGTCACGCTCGTTTCAAACAACTCCCGTCTTTGACACCTACTGGCGATTCGCATTTGAACGTCAGGAAATTTTCTTTCGACGGTTGCGGGGCGATGTTGCTCCATGGACGTCAGATTCGATTTTGCGCGAACATAAATTTACGAATGTGTATCGCTCCACGGATCGCGTCAGTCAATTTCTGATTCGCGATGTGATTTACGATTCGAAGTATTCGCAAGCGAACGACGAAGTGATGTTTCGCATTTTGCTTTTCAAATTTTTCAACAAGATTGAAACGTGGAAGTCTATTGTCGACGCAATCGGTGCGCCGACGTGGTGCGATTTCGATTTCGAAACATATGCGAAGATTCTCGATCGGCTCATGGTTGAGAATCAGCGCATCTACTCCGCCGCATACATCATGCCGCCCGCGTTTCGAAACGAACCGCGAAAACATCGCACACATTTGCGACTTCTCGAAATGATGATGCGGGATCATCTCACGAACAAACTCGAACAAACACCTTCGATGAAACACGCGTTCGAACTCCTTCGAAGCTACTCCGGCATCGGTGATTTTTTGGCGTACCAATTCGCGATCGACATCAATTACAGCAACGTGACGAATTTTTCCGAAAATGATTTTACGATTGCCGGTCCGGGAGCGCGTGATGGCATTCGAAAATGTTTCACAGATCTCGCCGGACGAAGTGAAACGGACGTGATTCACTTCATGATCGAAACCCAAGACGAACAATTCGCCCGACTCAAACTTCCGTTCCAAAATTTATTCAGCCGTCCGTTACACCTCATCGACGCACAAAATATTTTCTGCGAAGTCAGTAAGTATTCGCGAGTCGCGCATCCCGACGTCGCGGGAATTTCGAATCGAACAAGAATCAAACAAACGTTTCACTCAAACGGTACGATCGAACCGTTATTTTTTCCACCGAAATGGAACATCGAATCAATTGCCACTACGGCATAATTATGACAAACTGATCGCGACTCATCGTTCTTTCTCCACCCCCGCGAGGTTTTCCATGACCCAGCCGCCATCCGCGTCGACACCCGAACATTCCACGCCATCGCACGCCGACTTCGAAATGGAACAGCGCTTGCAATGTGACTATCTTCTGTCGCTTCTGTCGATCGATGAAATCCTCTGGCTCACCGACCCGGCCGCAACCGAACTTCTCGCATCCACGCCACCGCTCGACCGCCGTGCGGAAATCAAAGCGATCGTGATCGCGCTCTACACTATTCAGACCATGCACGGCCCCGGCCGCGTCCGTCTGTTCGAGGAAGCCCGTCTCGAGATCTTCAAGAAGAACTGATTCCGATCCTCTGCCGTTCATCGATCCGATGACGGTTTTTTCTTTTCGGATGTTCTGTTTTGACACCTCTCTTTCAAGGTGATACACTTGAGATACACTTAATTGATTGTCTTTATGCCAACAACAAAATATCGCATCAATGTCAGCATGCCAGCGGATGTGGAAAAACATCTGATCTCACTTGCGAAACGCGATGCCGTTCCCTGCGCCACAAAAGCCCTTGAGCTTATCAAACTCGCAATGGAAATAGAAGGAGATGCTGTTTGGAACAAACTCGCAGCAACACGCGACACAAAAAATGCCAAATTCGTTTCTCATAAAAATGCATGGAAGTGAATTTTGAAATCCACTATCATGATCACGTTGTCAAAGAAGACATTCCGAAACTGTCTTCTCTTTTAAAACAACAAATAAAAACCGCGATCGAACAAAAACTTACGAACCACCCGGAACTTTTTGGAAAACCACTTAGACAATCCTTAAACGGATATCGCAAACTCCGTGTCGGCGATTATCGGATCATCTTCCGCATCGAAAAGAAAAACGTAAAAATTTTCATGATCGAACACAGATCTGTCGTTTACAAAATTCTCGAAAAACGATTATAGCGGCGAGGCTTGCAAGAATTTTCGCAACCTGATATATTTTCGCTCGTTAGACGCATATGCGCTGGTAGCTCAGTGGTAGAGCAGGGGCCTTTTTCCGCCAGAGGCGGATCCGCCTCTGGCGGAAAGCGGACTCAATATGTATTACGTGTATATTCTTTTAAGCGAATCACATCAAACAAGATATATCGGGTCTTGTAAGGATATCGAAATTCGTTTACAAGAACATAATGCAGGCATGAGTCGTTACACGTCTGGTCGTAAACCATGGAAGATTATTTATACAGAATCGTTTCAAACACGTACGGAAGCAATAAAACGAGAAAAATTTCTCAAATCTGGACAAGGAAGAAAATGGCTGGATGAAAACAGACATAAATAAACATGCGCTGGTAGCTCAGTGGTAGAGCAGGGGCCTTTTAAGCCCAAGGTCGCGGGTCCGATCCCCGCCCGGCGCACCAAAAAAACATCAACTCTGTTGGTGTTTTTTTAATTACTATTGTGAAGGGTCCGATGCGTGAGAGAAGAGAGTGGTAAAACCAAAAGGCACTTTGGTTTTACCCGAACGATCGAACGCAATATTGCGAAGCAATATCCCCGCCCGGCGCACCACAAAAAACATCGAACAAATAGTTCGATGTTTTTTGTTGTAAACACTTGCACCATCTGCGATCCTCTGATAAAATTTTTTTACTCATTTTCTAATTTGATATTTTATGGAAGAGACAGGAATTTGCGGCGTTTGCGGCGCGGACAACGTCGCCATCAACAGCGATGAAAAGTGTGAAGACTGTGCAGATGTGGAAGAGGACAACGGAGACGACCTCGGCGTTCCGGAAGGAATGATTGATGAAGAGACATAAAAAAACAGCACGCGTCATCGCGTGCTGTTTTTTATAAGCCGTTTTAAGAGATCAATAATTTCAGATGCGACATCCGTTTTCAACAGTGTGTGAATCGATTTTCCCATCGTTTCACGTCTTACATCATCGACGAGCAACAATCGAATCTCATTCAACACGTCCTCGGACGTGATTTTGTTTTGATCGAGGACGAGGGCAGCGTTCGAAACAGCTCCAGCGTTTGCAATTTGAGTGTGATGCGGAAGCGGAATGAGAATTGCTGCTTTGTGAAGTGCGGCGAGTTCCGTGATCGTTCCTGTTCCCGCGCGACACACAACAAGATCTGCAAGAGCGAGAGCGTCTTTCATTTCATCGGCGAGATATTCCGCGACGTGGTAATGATGCGCGACGGACGATTCGTTCGCGATCCCCTTTCCTTTTCCCGTAACATGAATCACGTTTGCGAAATTCGAAAGATCTTTCCAAATGTCTTTCATCAAATGATTCAACCATCGCGCACCGCCGCCGCCTCCGAAGACAAGAACCGTCGGTTTCAATTCATCGATCGCGAATAATTTCTTCGCACGTTCACGCGAGCCGTTCAACATCGATGAGCGGACAGGGTTTCCGACGAGATGCGTTTTCGATTTCGGAAACGCATCGAGCGTTTGTTTCCATGCAACCGTGATCATCGAAGCAAACGGCACGAGCAAACGATTCGTCATCACTGGCAATACATCCGATTGATGAATCCATGACGGAATGCCGAATAATTTTCCAACGAGAACAACCGGCACAGCTGTATATCCTCCTGCCGATGCAATTAACTGCGGTCGCTCGCGTGCAAGAATCACGCATGCTTGAATACACGCGAAGACGAATCGAAATGGAAGCAGGAGCCACTCGATCGAAACGTAACGAGGAAAACGTGCCACAACAATGGAACGAAACGAAATTCCCTCCTTCTCAACAAAAAATTTCTCCGGACCGTGTTTCGTTCCAACCCAAACGAACTCGATCGAAGAATCTGATTTTCGCCATGCCTCAGCGACAGCGAGAAGCGGAGTAACGGGACCCAGTGTCCCTCCACCTGTAAAGAGAATTTTCATAATCTATTTTTCAAACTTCGACACATTCAACACCACACCAATCGCGCACATGGAGATCGCAAGCGCGGTTCCACCGTAGCTGATGAATGGGAGCGGGACGCCGGTGATGGGCATAAGAGCGGCCATTGAGGCGATGTTCTCGAAGGCTTGCGTGACGAGCCATGCGGCGATTCCGATCACGAGATACTTTGCAAATTTATCCGGCGCGCGTTTTGCAATGCCAACCAATCGCCAAAGAAGAACCATGAACAAGCCGATCGTAAACACAGCCATAACGAATCCCATCTCTTCACCGATCACGGCAAAGATGGAATCTCCGGCGACTTCGGGCAAGTATTGAAATTTTTGAAGCGAGCGTCCATATCCGAATCCAAAGATTCCGCCGGAACCGAGTGCAAGCAACGCTTGGTTAATATGGTAACCGATTCCTTTCGGATCCAACTCCGGATGCAAAAATGTTGTAATGCGCGCGGCACGATAAGTCGATGTTGAAATCAACAACCAAAGTCCGCCGATTCCCGTAGCAATCAATCCTCCAAGATAGCCAAGCGGAGCGCCTGCGACAAAGTAAACGATCAAAGACATTGCAGCGATAATGGACATGCTTCCTGTGTCCGGCTGTAAAATCAAGAGGAGCACAATGACACCGAGCGAAAGAAGAAACGGGATAAAACCTGAATGAACATCCCGCACACCGTGTTCATCACGCGCACCGAGCCATGCGGCAAGGTAAAACAAAAATGTTAACTTCACAATTTCAGACGGCTGAACCGAAAAGACTCCACCAATACTAATCCAACTGTGCGATGTTCCGATCCCCGCGGCAAATCCCGGAATAAAAACAAGAACAAGGAGACCGATCGAGAGAATCAACAAATTCCATGCATGCGTTCTCCAAAACGTGTATGGAATACGCGAGAACGCAATCAATCCAGCAATCCCCGGAATCAATCCAAAGATGACCTGATGTTTCAAATAATAATAGCTGTCGCCGAACTGATGATATCCATTTGGCGACGAAGCGGAGAGAAGAACAATCAGACCAAAAAGAATAATCGCGGAAACGATGCTCAACAAAATATAATCCATTGTACCTTGACCACACGATTGCATATTGTCTCGACAGTAGGGGCCGGCCTTGTGCCCGCCCTGTGATGTAAAATGAAAAAACTGAACGAAATCAAATCAACGCATCAAGCAACACAACGGCGACACCCAATGCAGCCGCGACCATCGAGATCACCCACAAGCGCATAACGATTTGCGGTTCCGGCCAACCGATCGCTTCAAGATGATGATGAAACGGTGAAGAACGAAATAATTTTCGTTTGAAAACTTTTTTCCAAAATAATTGTACGATCACGGAAAGCGATTCGAGAACAAACACAAGACCAATGAGAGGAAGGATGAACGCCGTGTTTGTCAGCATCGCAACAATTCCAAGCGTGACACCAAGCGACATTGCACCGGTATCTCCCATGAAAAATGCCGCAGGATGAATGTTAAACCAGAGAAACGCGAGGAGTGCACCAAGAATAACTCCGCAAAAAACAGCAAGATCATATCGCCCTTGCGAAAACGCAATGATGGCGTAGGCAGCGAACGATGTCATGAGTGTTCCGCCCGCAAGACCATCGAGTCCATCTGTTTCGTTCACCGAAAATGCGGTCGCGACAATCACGAGAAGAAAAAACGGAACGTACCACATGCCGATATGAAAATCACCGAGAAACGGAACGTGTAAAAAATCCCAATCTAATTTTGTGCGGAACCACCACGCCCCAACAAGAGCAATCGCGGTATACACCATCAATCGATGTCGCATGCGTAATCCTCCCCCCTTGGGACCAATTCCTCGAACATTGAAATAATCATCCAGTAATCCGACAAGGGCCGAGGCAACAAGGGCACCAAGTGGAAGCAACGTTTCTGAGCGTGAAAGAAAATTAAGATTCGACAAAAGAGAATCTATTGAAAAATAGGGTGTAACGATTGAAAAAAGAATTGCGAGAAAAAGAACCGTTCCCCAAATAAGCAAACCGCCCATGGTCGGCGTCCCTTGTTTTTTTGCATGAAGGGCGGCAAACACTGGAGCATCCTTTGCTGCACGAATCGATTTGCCCATCTTCCATTTCTTCAACGATTGCAAAAGAAGCGGTGCCCAGGTAAACGCAAATAAAAATGCGATCGCACTTAAAAATAAAACGCGAACGAGTTCGAAGGATTCAAGAGGCATAGGAGATATTTAAAAGAACAATGAGAATCATTGCGCCAAGAAAAACACATTCAAGGATCACTGTTGCAACAGCGATTATGAGTGCCAACAGTTTCTCTCGACGAAACGCAACGGTCTGAACACAAAGGTTAAACAAAAATAAACACAATCCAAGAATCGGCAAAACAAAAATTTGATTCCACGGTCCCAACTGATCAACTCCGAGATAGATATTATAATGAAGTGGAATGAATGGCCGTGCCACGCGAAGCGGAACGATGCGCAAAATCGGCAGTGCAACATCTAATGCACAAAGAATAAACGCCAAAATCGCGCTCCACAAAAAACGCGGGAGCTTGAGCATTTCGTACATGTCTGAAAAAAAATGTTGTAACCGTTTTTGTAGACGCATGTTATTCAACCGAGATAACTTCTTTAATTTCAGGAATTGCATCCTGAAGTGCGGCCTCAACCCCCATCTTCAGAGTGATTTGCGACATGGGACATCCGACGCATGCTCCTTGCAAACGCACATGAGCCGCTCCCGTCACCGGATCAAATTTAACCAGCATGATTCCCCCGCCGTCCATTCGGAGCGCGGGACGAATCTGCGCCAAAACGGCTTCAATGCGTTCTTCCATTTTTTGTTCCATAGCGATCAAAGTATATCGGTTTTTTAGTATTCCATCAAACAAAACCACCCTTCGATATATCACGTCGTTCGCGAACGACGTGATGAACTCAGGGTGGTATTGTTTACTATTCAGATTTTGGTGATGCAATGTTTGCAAACTTGCGCGTTCCGAGGACTCCATGAAAATTCTGCACTTTCTTTTGTGTGAATTTCACGATGCCGTTGATCGCTGCAAACAAAGTGTCGTCTTTTCCTTTTCGGACGTTCAGTCCTGGGTGGATTTTGGTTCCACGTTGTCGAGCGATGATTTGGCCGGCTTTTACAACTTCTCCGTCGTGAATCTTCACGCCAAGACGTTGCGCCTGCGAATCACGCCCAAGTTGGGTAGACCCACCCGCTTTCTTATGTGCCATAGGAGGTTATTGGTGAGGAATATTACTGACGGAAGTGTAGAGGTTTGAAGGGAAAGTGTCAAGATGACTCACGTCCCCACCCATACCCTCCCCTGTGGTCAGGGGAGGGGTAGCACATTGAATCGATTTATTCACGCTCCCTCCCCCTGAGCACAGGGGGAGTCGGCCTGCCCACCGAAGCCTTGGCGTAGGTGGGAGGGGGACGCGAAACAAAAAGACCGCTCCCTGTTCTCATGTGAGATACCAGGAAGCGGCAGGTTGAAACGATTCGTCACGGGCAGCAGGGACATCCGAGATCGTGCTTGGCGTCGTACGTTGCGTCCGACAAGCACGGATCCGAAGTTCCGCGAGCCGCACGCCGAGATGACCGCGACGGCGAAGCTGTACGCGATGCCGGCGGTGGCGTGTAAGCCGGTGCCACAGGAGCGATTGCCGGCGCCGACGGGAACGTCGAAGCCATCAGCGCTGCAGGTCCCGCCACGAAATGCGGGTAGACCCTGATCGCCACGAGCACGATCGCGATGACGACGAATCCTCCGCGAACGTACACATTGTGCACGAAGTGGAAGAGGATCCCTGCCATCACCGCGAGCCCGAGCGTTCCGAAAATCGTCAACGTCAGGCTGTGGTCGAATCCAGCAGACCAAGGACGCAGGATCAGCACCAGAATCGCAGCCGAAAGCAAGATGAAGGCCTTGCCGCCCACGTGCATGTGCGCATGGAACGCCATCCACACGATTCCACAGAGAGCAACAAACGTGAGCAGAAAGAAAAGTGTGTCCATCTGAAATTCTCCTTGATCGACTTGCGATCAGTGATTCGTCGTTTGTAAAGGCAAGTTACATACCCGCCTTTGTCGATTGATCGAGCACAGAGATTGTTCACTTTGAACGGAATAATATACCACAAAAATGCGGTTTTGTCAACCGATAGGCGATGAAATTTGTCCGTCGGGACATTGACAAAATCGTATTTTTGTGCTATATTGAAGCGTTACCATTTGCAGAGGATATGGTGCAAGTAACATGTTTTTAACGGCAACAAGGCCGTTACGAACATTCATCCTTTTTTTTCGGGAGGACAATCATGGCATTCGGCAAAATCAAGATCGGAAAATCGTGGCACAATCGGTTGTTCGTCAAGGCGTACATCGAGGATAGCGCCTCGTGGCGGTTGCTGACAGAAGCGGAATGGAACGTCTTGCACGACCACGCGCAGAAGTTGTTCGCCGAAGAGAAAGCCGAAGTCGGCCGACTCTACGAGGTCTACCACACGAAGCTGAACGATCTGTCCTGCAAGCGCGAGGATCACGAAGTGAGCCTGCGCGAATATGAGCAGGCCGACGGCGCACTCATGGAAAAGAAACGTGAATGGTTCGACGCGCAGAAGGTTCTCGTGCACGAGCGCAATGCGCAGCAGCTGCGCGAGCGGTACGAAGCCGGTCTGGTCTCGTTATGCCCCTACTTCCACAGCGTGTGGTGGGCGCTCCTGTGGTACGTGATCCTGATCCCCGCCGGCCGCGCGACCAACCGCAAGATGAGCCAACTCGGGGACATCCTCGGAAGCATCACGGGTTCGTTCGGTGGGTTCATCGTGAACAAGATCGAGACTGCCATCGAAAAAGGACTCTATTTCGGCGGCAAGATGTCGATGAGGTTCTATCTGCGATTCCAGAACCCCATCGACAACAGCGTCGCGATCGCAACCAAAGTAGGGACGGCCGTTTCGAAGGTTGTCGTGATGTTGGGTGCAGTGGCGATCATCTTGGCTCTCCTGTTCTCCGCAGGCAAATGGGCTGTCGACTCCGTCAACGAGTGGCGGGTCGAGAGCGCGCGGGAAGAACGGCAAGCCAAGGAAACCGAGAAATGGAACCTCGAGCAAGAAGCTCGCGTGATCCGGCAAGCGGCAGAGTTTCAGCGGCTTGCCAAGGAAGAGGCAGAAAAGTGGCAGGCCGGAGCTGCGGCGCGCGAAGCAAAGCAACTCGAAGATACGAAACTTCGTGCGGAGAAGGAACGGTTGGAAGCGCTGGAACGTCAGCAATTCCTGCGTGACAATCCGGACATCGCTGCACAGGAACGCGCCGAGGCTGAGCAAAAGGTTCAGAAGAAGCGCGAGACGGATGCGAAGTGGGCGGAGATGAACGCACTGGAAGCTCAACGTGAAGAAATTCAGACGCGATTCGAAGTCGTGAACAAGGAAGTCGACTTTCGACGTACGCTCCTCATGGGCGACCTTGCACTCGGCGGCGCGGCGCTTCTGATCCTCATCGGGTTCTTCACGGTTCGGTTCGTGATCCCGTTCGGAAAGCGCGTCCATGCCAGAATGGTGAAAACGTCGTTCGTGATTCGCACGAACACGTTCGCCAAGAGCTCGGCACGGCGCGTCAAGACATTCGGCATGGGCATCAAGGACACAGCGATTCTCGTGGGACAGTTCCTGCGCGCGTCGTATCGTGGCATTTGCCCGTACATCGAGTTCGAAAAAACGGATCAGGATCGCTGAACCGTTCTCGCCGGAAGTCGCTTCTCGACTTCCGGCTTTTTAATTTCAAAGAAAAGCAAAAGCGGGGTCTGGGGACCCCGCCCATAGCTGAGGATTATCGAGAAGATGCTTTTATGAACGCTTTAAACAACGGATGCGGTCGCAATGGTCTTGATTGAAACTCGGGATGGAATTGGACACCGACGAAGAACGGATGATCTTTCAGTTCGACGATTTCAACGAGATCTTTGTCCGGATTCACACCGGAAATCACCAATCCTTTTTTCTCAAGTTCTGCACGATAGTCATTGTTAAATTCGTATCGATGACGATGACGTTCTTCGATCGTCGCCTCGCCGTATGCTTTTCGCGCAACCGTATTTGCGGCGAGATCACACGCGTACGCACCGAGTCGGAGCGTGCCACCGTATTTTTTATCTTTCATGAGTTTGTCTTGACCGGCGAGCAGATGAATCACGGGATGTGTTGTCTTCGCGTCGATCTCCGTTGTGTTCGCATCTTTCCATCCGAGAACGTTGCGAGCGTATTCGATCACTGCGCATTGCATGCCGTAACACAAACCGAGATACGGAATCTTTTTCTCGCGGCAATAACGGATCGCGCGAATTTTTCCTTCGATGCCGCGCGAACCGAATCCGCCTGGAATCAACACACCATCGTAAGACGACAATTCTTTGACGGCTCCTTCACTCTTTTCATACTCTTCCGCGTTCAACCAATGAATCTCGGCTTTCACATCCGAATCCGCGGCCGCATGTTTGATCGCTTCGAGAACCGAAATATATGCGTCCGACAAGGTGAAATCTCCCGTGGAAAAATACTTTCCGATCACGGCGATCTTCACGATCTTTTTTGCTTTTTCGATTTTATCTGTGAATGTATGCCATGCGATAAGATCATTCTTCTTCGCGCGCAGTCCGAATGATTTCAAAATTTTCCCCGCGAAACTTTGTTCCTCGAACATATCCGGAATCAAGTACACCGATTTTGCATCCGGTGCGCTGATGATGTGATCCCACGGCACGGAACAAAATTGCGCGATCTTTTCTTTCCGCGGACGATCCATGCTCATTTCCGATCGCCCGACAACAAAGTCCGCTTGAATTCCGGCGGAGTTCAATGTGCGAACCGCGTACTGCGTCGGTTTGGTTTTCATTTCCCCGATCGACGGAGGAACCGGCAAATAACTGACCAACACGAATTTCACCCGATCCGGATGTGCAGCCTTCATCATGCGTGCCGCTTCAAGAAACAAAATGTTTTGATACTCTCCGACTGTCCCGCCAATTTCGACGAGAGCAATATCCGCCTTCGCATCCTTCGCCGCTTTTTCGATACGTGAAATAATTTCGAGTGGAACGTGCGGCACAACCTCGACACACTTGCCGCCGTATTCCAAATTGCGTTCACGTTCGATGACGGATTGATACACACGACCCGTGGTCATGTAATTTTTACTGGTGATATTAATGTCGAGATAACGCTCGTACGTTCCGATGTCTTGATCGCATTCGTCACCATCCACGGTCACAAACACTTCACCGTGTTCAACCGGATTCATCGTACCTGCGTCTACGTTCACATACGGATCGATCTTGATCGCCGTGACTTTATATCCTTTCGCGCCAAGCGTAAGTCCAAGCGCCGCAGCCGATGTTCCCTTTCCGACTCCAGACATCACTCCTCCCACGACGAATATGTATCGATGAATCATACGAACGAAAAATTATGTTCCTTCAACGGTTAAACGAATTTCTGCGTCGAAATTGTAAGGGAGATCCACACGAATCGTTTTTTCGCACGGAGACTTAATGGGTTCCGGAAGATCAATCATTTCATCGTCGATGGAGAATCCGGCTTTTTTCAATGCTTTGACGATCATCTTCTTTGTCACAGCCGCATACAAAACCCCATCATCATTCATCTTTTCCTCAATCGTCAATTCATATCCATCGAGCTTCTCTGCGATCTTCCCTGTGTCTGCGATCGCTTTTTTAGATTCCTTCTTTGCGATCTGATCTTTCTCTTTCAATTTCTGAATCGCTTCCTCCGTCGCAGCAATCGCGATGTTTTGCGGAAACAAAAAATTCCGTGCGTGTCCGTCCGACACTTCCACAACGGTTCCTTCTTTCCCAAGCGTCTTCACATCTTCAAGCAAAATAACTTTCATACATCGATCAATTAAGACATCAGCGTTTTCAAATCCTTCAGAACTTCCTCTGCGTGTTTTTCTGGTTTCACGTCTTCATAAATCTTTACGATCTTTCCTTTTGGATCAATGAGAAACGACGAACGATTTGTTCCCATGTATTCTCTTCCCATGAATTTTTTCTTTCCCCAAACACCATAGGCGCGAACGAGTTCTTTATTTTCATCCGGAATGAGCGTAAACGGCAAATCAAATTTCTTGATGAACTTGTCGTGACTCACACTCGAATCTGTACTCACTCCAAAAACACGCACCCCAAGTTTTTTGAATTTCGGATAGGCATCGCGAAGCGTACATGCTTCTTTTGTGCATCCGGGTGTATCGTCCTTCGGATAAAAATACAAAAGCGACCAGACACCTTTTGCGTCCGGAGAAAATGCGGGGGCTTTATCGCCAATCTTGATTTTCATATTGCGAACATAATAACACAAAACAAAAGCGAGGTCAGAAGACCTCGCTTAAGGATCACATTACATTTTGCACTTCTTGCAACTCTTTGCGAGCATCGCGAGAGCGGACAATCCGACGAGGACGTAAATGACGCGAACGAGCATTGGCCAAGCTCCGAAGAGGACTTCAACAAGATTCCATTGGAACAATCCAACGAGACCCCAGTTTAACGCACCGACCAAAACGAGAACCCACGCGACGCAATGAACATTGCACTTTCCATCTTTGAACATAGACAAAAGATTAGGAATAATTAAAGAAATGATAGCACATTTTCAAAGAAAGAAGAATCGATAAAAGCGTTCAATTGTTGTATGATGAAAAAAATATCTTTTCCTATGAATTTCACTTTCGAAAAAACAGCAGGAGTCTCTTCGACAGAATTAAAAAAACAAATAAGCACTCTAAAACCGTTTCGCGAAATGTTGAAGCGTGTTGTGGATAAACATGACCAGCTCGCGCCAGAATCTTCGATTCTCCTGCCATTTCTCACAGAATCCCACAAAACGATTCTGGCGATGGTCAAAAAATACGCAACAAAAAAACTGCGATGCGTGGTTGTGATCGGAATCGGCGGATCCAACCTTGGAACAAAGGCTGTGTATGATGCACTGCGTCCGTTCCCCTCTTCGAAGCATGTATGCGAACTCATCTTCCTCGAAACCGTTTCGACTGTGGCATTGTTATCCACAGTCGATCGTCTTAAATCGTTCAAAGATCCTTCCGCATTTTTAATCGTAGCAATCAGCAAGTCCGGAGGAACGACGGAGACGATGGCGAATCTGGAAGCATTGTTGCCAATGTTGGGTCTTGTTTCGAAAATCCAAAAGCGTTGTGTGGTCATTTCTGATGAAGGTTCGAGATTTTGGATGGCGGCAAAAGAAAAGAAGATTGACTGTCTCGCCATTCCGAAAATGGTCGGAGGTCGTTACAGCGTGTTCTCGGCCGTGGGATTATTTCCTCTCGCTCTCGTTGGCATCGATATTAAAAAATTACTCGATGGCGCACGGGTGGCCGTCGAAGATGCGCTTTCGAATGATGTCGTGCGCAATCACTCGATTATGTCGGCATGTGCGACTTATATTCAATCGAAAAATCAGCGAACGATTCATAATTCGTTTTTTTTTGCGCCAGAATTGGAATCACTCGGAAAGTGGTATCGACAGTTGATGGGCGAATCGATCGGGAAAGAAAAAGATCTCGAAGGCAAGATTGTTCATGCTGGTATTACTCCGATCGTTTCGATTGGATCAACGGATTTGCATTCAATGGCGCAATTGTATTTCGGCGGGCCGGATGATAAATTCACGAATATTATTAGCGCCCCCTCCCTACCTCCCCCTGTTAAGGGGAGGAGAGCGATTGCAGTTCCGAGTCGACTCGCGTTTCCAAATTTGGTCGAACATCTCGAATCAAAAACGTTCGATGAGTTGATGCACGCGATTGTTGGCGGGGTGACCGCGACGTATAAAAAATTGAACCGACCGTTCATCTCGATAGAACTTGAACGTATCGATGAGAAAGAACTCGGTGCGTATTTGCAATTCCGCATGATCGAGATCATGTATCTTGCGCGTCTTTTGAATATCAACGCATTTGATCAACCGAACGTGGAGGATTATAAACGAGAGACGAAGAAATTGCTGAATGTATGAAACACAATTCTGTCTTTCGAATCTTCGCAATTCTCGTCAGTGCCTGCTTGTTCATTCCGCTTTTTTTCTACACAGGATTTCGACAACCATTTCAAGCGACACAAGTCTTGGCATTCTATCTCCTGATCGAAAGCACCTTGCCATTTTATCTTTCACTCATGGTTTCGCGAAACGATCTTCGACCCAATTGGAAAGATCCAATTCTCCTCTCGTTTTTCGCATACATTGTCGCAATGACCATCTCGGCGATATTCGGCGCAGATCCATGGAACAGTTTTTTTGGAAATGGAAATCGCATCGACGGAGTGATCTTATGGATACATCTATTTTTATTTTTTCTGTATCTTGTCACACTATTGCGATCGAATGAACAAACACGACAAAAAACCATTCGTTTTTTCCTTTCCGTCGCCGGTGTTTGCGGATTGATTGGTTTATTACAGTTCATCCATCTTCTTCCAAACACCGCGCCAGAATTTGGATCGCGTGCAAGTTCTACCATCGGCAATCCGATTTTCTTCGCAGCAACACTCATCATTCCTTTTTTTCTTTCGATCGGAATGGCAATGCGAGAGAAAAATCTGAAATGGAAACGAATCTTTTTTACCATTGCAGCAACAACAGGACTTGGAATCATCGTATCCGGAACGCGCGGTGCGCTTGTTGGCGTCTTTGCCGGATGTGTTGTGTGGACGATTGGCTGGTTCGCATCGCGACAAACTGTTTTACATACACGCAAAATCACGGCAATTATTTGCGTGATCATTACCATTCTCATCGGCGTATTTTTGATTGCGCGTTCTTCGAGTCCTATTGATTCGACGATGTATCACCTCACGCATTTTTCGGACACAAACGTTTCCAATCGACTCGCCTATTGGAATCTTGCGATCAAAGGCTGGAAGGAAATGCCTTGGCTTGGCGTCGGATATCAAAACTTTTTTGTTGTCGCGGATAAATACTACACAACGGATCTGTATGCAGGTGGCGGAACGTGGCCGGATAAACCGCACAATCAACTGCTCGAAGTTCTTGTCACAGGCGGAATACTGACATTTTTCGTCTATCTGGTTTTTTTATTTTTTATTCTAAAAAAAATCATTGAACACCCAGAAACAAAAAACGAAATTCCACGCTTATCGTTGATTGCGGCGCTCATTGCCTATCTTGCACAAAATTTTTTCAGCTTCGACACGATTGTACCGATGATTGTGTTCATCGTTTTTGTTGCGATCATTTGTTCACAAGGAACGGTCGCGATCGTCCCCTACGTGCAAAATTCAACAAACCGATTTCGAACTTTTCTTTGGATCACAGCCATTATTCCTGTCACGATATTCTTTGCATTCATCGCTCCGACCGTCCGTCAATTTTATTTCACTTCTGCCGCCGAATATGCACCAAATCGTGAACAAGCATTTACGGCACTTGAGGCGATAAGACATCAATCATTTATCTTTGATGTCCGGATGCTGACACTTTCTTACAGTTCTCTTTTGAATCATGAACTCGGGAATGCTCAACAGGAAACAGATCTATCACGTCGTATCAGTACTTCCGCCATCGACGTTGCAAAACAAACGATTGCCCTTCACCCACTGCGCGCAAACGATTGGTATACGTACTCACTGATTCTTTTTCTTGAAGCGAATGCGCAAATAGGATCTGAAAATATCACTCAGCGTACGAATGACATGATTGAAATTGCAAATCATGCGATCGAACTCGCTCCCGCACGCATCGAGGCACTCGTATCGCTCGCAAACATGTACGAGCTGAACGGCGATTCAAAAAAAGCCATCGAACTTTCGGAAAAAGCCGTTGCGGTTGCTCCAAACAATGCGGACGCTCTTTGGACGCTCTCGCTCCTTTATGCGAAATCAAACAGATTCGACGAAGCTGCGCCACTTGCAATGAAAAGCATCGAGTACGGCGTAAGTTTAAACAACAGCCAAGCGATCAACTGGCTCATCAATTATGAAATTGAACAAAAAAACACGAACGCTGTCGTGTTCCTTTATGAAAAATCCGTGTCTATCGAACCAACGAATTTCGAATTGCTTCCAAAGCTCGCGGCCGCTTACGCAATGAACCGCGAGTACGATCAAGCGATCACCACCGCGGAAAAATATAAAACAGTGCATCCGGCCGCGGCAGATGGTGTGAATGCGTTTATTCAGCAGGTTCAACAGTCGAGATAGTATTTTGATAAACTTCGACTGTTTGTTTACACATGCGCTCACGAGAAAAATCCGATAGGACTCGATCATACGCCGCGTCCGCATACATACGAGATGTTTCTGGTTGTGCCTCGAGTTCATCCATCTCTTGCGTTAATCGAACGAGATCACCGGCTTCTATAAGAAGGCCGGTTTTTTTGTGTATGATCAATTCGGAAACACCACCGACGTCTGTCGCAATGACCGGCACACGAGCAAGTGCGGCTTCGAGAAGAACATACGGGAACCCTTCGAAGAGCGACGGCAAAACGAACAAATCAAACGCAGGCAACAATGTTGCATCACCGTGCGCAAAGATGACGCGATCACGAATATCGAGATCATTCGCTCGCGCGATCAACCGATCATGATCCGGACCTTCGCCAAGAAGACACAACACAGCATTCACGTTTCGACATTTTGAAAATGCTTCGAGCAACATCGCTTGATTCTTCGGATAAGCGAATCGCCCGAGCGTTCCAATAACGAATGCGTCGAGCGATAACTTGAGTCGCGCGCGTGCGTCTACTCGAGAAAGAAATGCGGGCGATTCGATTCCGTTATGAATTGTTTGCAGCAACACGAACGGAAATAATTTTTTGACGATTTGAACATCTGCATCGGAAACGCAAATCACAGAATCGGCGGCGCGGAGAGAAATGGAAAGATATATTTTATAAATGAATTTCGCAAGAGAATGGAAGCGTGGTCTGGGGACCATATTTATAGCTGAGGGTGAGGAGTCTGCAAGCAGACTAAGTCCATGGAGGGTGATGACAGATTTGGCTGGGTGAAAAAAAAGTCTGACGATCCATGCACCGAGAAGTGTGTGCGAGCTGTGTAAGTGAACAATGTCGGGTTGTACGTGCCAGATCAATTGCGAAAGCTGAATTGCAAATCCGAAGAATGCAAACGGATTCCATCCACGTTTCAGAGGAACAAATGTTGTCGCGATTCCCTCGCGGCGAAGTTCTTCAAAGAGCCATCCAGACGATTCGCCGATCCCGACATGAACGTGATGATTCGATTTTAAACAAACCGCAAGATCGCGCACGTGTTGTTGCGCTCCGCCGCGTTCTGCTTTTGTGATGACGTAAAGAATGTTCATGTTGTTCGTTTTATAAAACCGACCATCATGCCGAAAGCCGTTTCGAAATGACCCACGATAATTTTTCGAAGTATCCAACCGATCGACGACCAAAAAAACCAAACAGCATTCATTGGCGTTTTTATACAAAGAGTCTGAAAAATCATTTTTCGATTTTGTTCTTCCTTAAATCCCGACACAAAATCCGATTCTCGACCGGATACACTATGAAAATGATCCGCTTTTGCACTCGGTACAACGAGAAAAAAATATCCGTGTTGTTTTGCCCTCAAACAAAAATCAACATCTTCGAGTGCTGTGCGTCCGCCGCTGAATAAGGAAAATCCATTCAATGTTGTTACAAGAGATTTTTTGTACGAACACACGCCGCCGTGAATATAAAATCCTTTTGTTGTTTGCGTAACAGCATCGTTCCAAACCTGATACCCGACATTCGTCACATCCCATTCTAATTTTGATCGCAAACAGAATAACGTATTAAAAACATATTCGAGAAAATTTTTTTGTCTATTGTTTGAAATGACCGCCCCGACTCCGATCAGTTTCGAATCCTGATTTATCTCCCAAGCACGCATGATGTTTTCAAAAAACAACGGATCAAGAATCAAATCATCATCCAAAATAAAAACGATTTCATTGGATGCGCAATTCATTCCTATATTTCGTGAGGATGCGGATCCGCGAAGATCCCTTTTATGATCTTTTTTAAAATACACGAACTGACAATGACGTTCGATCAATGTTTCGCGTAGATTTGCTAAAACAGTCTCTGACAAGGCGTCATCATCAACAAGAATTATTTCTTGAGGCATTCGCGACTGTGCAAAAATAGAGTTGACGAGCAATCGCAAATCTTTTTCACGTTTATATGTTGGAATGACGACACTGACGTTCATACGGTTCGTTCTTTTTCAAAATCTTTGTTGATGAATAAATAATTCGTAACCTCAAGCGGTGGTTCATATTCTTTTTTCCAAATACAAATCCACGAAGACGGTAAGATCTGACTCCAGTCATGTGCAAACGCATTTTCCACAGGAACCGTATCGATGAAAAGAAATCGAACAGGATGTTTTGAAAAAAAATCCTGTAATAACCGTTTCACTTCTTCTGTCGGGATTAAATGTAAAAATTGCAAACAGAGCAAAAAATCCATATCGCGAATCCCGCGCTTTTCGACATCAGCAAATGTTCCTTCGGCGAGAGACAAGTTTTGCGACCGATGTAAATATCGACCGGCATCTAAAATATGTTTGTTCAGATCGAATCCAAACCGATGCCGTGCAGGCGCACAGGCAAGGATTTCCCCGAGTCCGCACCCGATTTCGACAACAAGATCTTCCGGTTTCACCAACGCCATCAGTATTTTCACAATATCCATGCTGTATGGCTTCGCTTCCTTCGGTAAATAATGCCAGCGCAAACCGTTCGCGTCCGAACAACGATAATGCGAAAGCAAGATCGGATAAAAAATATACCGTTTGAAAAGAATCACGGGCAACAAATACACACAGTGATTTTCACGAATTCTTTTTAAAATATCCCATTTTCCATTCATACGAAATCGTTCGTGTGACGACACGATGCAGATAAGATTTTTTGATATTGATTTGCTTGATCTTGCCCGATGTTCCATGCCCGTTTTACCAACTGTTCTCGATCAAGCGGTTTATCCAATGTTTCGATGATCGCGCGAGCGAGTACATCGGCATCCCCGACCGAAACAAGCGTTCCATACGTTCCGCATTCGAGAATTTCTGACGGGCCGGTCGGACAATCCGTACTAACAATCTTCATACCGAGTGCAAGAGCTTCCAAGAGAACGGTCGGCAGTCCTTCATGGGAGGAAGATAACACAAGGACATTGCTTTGCACCATAAACGGAAACGGATTTGATTTCCAACCGAGAAAAAAAACGTTTCGCGATATATCCAATGTTCGAACCAATCGTTCACATGCGACTCGTTCATCTCCGTCGCCCACAAGGAGAAGCTGAAGATCTTGGTGATAGGTGTGCACAATGAGCGAAACGGCGCGAAGGAGGATATCAAGCGATTTTGCTTCTTCGAATCTGCCAACAAAAATGATCGTCTTCTTTGTCGTGTCCCAAATAATTTCTCTTTCATCGATCGGTTCTTTCGCGCGCCGTTGTATTTCAGCAACATCAACACCATTCAAAATGACTTCGATTTTTTTCGCTGGCAGACGCAGTCGATTCACCATGAATTGCTTTATGCCAGCCGAAACAACAATCGTTTTTTTTGAAAATACACAAACAAAGAACACCTGAACAATCGAAAGAATACTTCGGACATGCATCCCATGATTGACCGAAATGATCGGGACACGCTTCATGGAAAAATAATTCGCCAAGATCGAAAGCAAACACACATGCACAACGTTTGCCAAAATAAGATCCGGATGAATTTGTCGAAACTGTTTAATGAGTGGGAAAAAAGTTTCACGCGCATGCGTACCGACAAGCGAATGAAATCGTATTTCATTTGAGAGAATCGACGGTTTTATCGAAATCTCTTTTGTTGAGATGGCAATGACATGAATCTCATAGAAATCGACGAGTGCATTTAAAACATGTGTCATCACTGTTTCCGCACCACCAGCTCCGTCCGCGTTCCATGGAATCGTTACAGCAAGAATGGGTTTGGATACATTCATACGGATTGTTTGATTCGTTTTGAACAATCATTCCACAATCCATGCAACACACTCAATCGCGCACGAAAACTTAAAAAATCAAAACCCGCAACAACACGTTTTATTTCATACGGATCTGTTTTTGTGTCATTCATCCCATACACAACAGTTGTGGCAGATTCAAATTTCATTCCCTTCACACGATCCACGATTTCATTCGAATAATCCATTCTCGTTCCAAACGGATATGCGAATATCGCAATCGTCTTCCCAAGTTTTTCTTCAAGAATGCTTTTCGAAATTCGAATCTCTTCCATCGCATCTTCGACTGAAATATCCGTGAGTCGCGGATGTGAAACGGTATGCGCGCCAATCTCGACGAGCGGATGATTCGCCATCTCTTGAAGTTCTCGCCACGACAAAAATTCATGACGTCCCATGTCCGAATATGCCGTCGATTGCATCTGCGGATTTTCAATGAACCCTGTACTGATATAAAATGTCGCCGGCGTCTCGTATTTTTTCAACAAAGGAAATGCGTTTGTAAAATTATCTTTGAATCCGTCGTCAAACGTGATCACAACAAATCGTCGACCGTGTTTTTTCGGCAAACGATCGAATCCGTTTTTCAATGCGTCAACGAATGTTGCAAGCGAAATGACATGATAATATCTTTTAAGATATACAAGTTGTTTTTCGAACTCAATCGGTGGAACCGCCGGCAACTCCCACGACTCTTTCACGATAGCGACACGATGATACAGCAACACAATCACTTTCTCATGACCGCCTTCAAAAAAAACACGACTTGTCCAGTCGACAAGCTCGGGAAGACGAAAAAAAAGGAGAATAGAAACCAAAAATCGTTTGACCATATCGAAGACGATCCTATCATACCCAATTTTTTCCATGTATGATAGAACAAAGTCCAATCTATGAACATCCGACAAAAACAATTCAATCTCAATCTTTTCGCCCTGATTCTGCCAACTCTCGGAATCTTTGCATTGAGTTTATGGCTCACCCTCCTCTGGCGCTACCCCGTCGGACTCGATTCTGTCTCGCAATCGTTGCACTTCCGACTATTCACCTTGATCGCGATCGTCTGGCTCGCCGTCGATTATGGTTTCGGCCTGCTTGATCTGTGGTCACACAAAACGCTCGCGCGAACAACCGCCGCTCTTGTCGGTGCGAGCGCGACGAATCTTTTTTTCGCGGCGATCATTTTTTATCTCCAGCCGAATCTCATTCTCACACCGCGTCGCGTCTTGTTTGTCGATGTTGCGATCGTTTTTGTTTTATCGTTCGTGTGGCAATGGATGGTTCGCATGATTGCGCGAAAGACCGTTCGATCGCGCGTGTATTTTCTGGATCTTGAAAAAGAATTTGCAGAGATTAAAAATGAATTGGATCGTGACGGTCGAGGAAATGAAATGGAAATGATTTCGATTACGACGGGGCAATTGCTTGCGCGGGGTCTGGGGACCCCACCCATAGCTGAGGTATGTGTGTTGCCTTCGAATGAAACATTTTCTGCACCGATTCTCGAGACGCTTGCTTCCTTGCATGCGCAAGGAATCTCGTTTATCAAATTTGATGCATTCTATGAAGATCTTTTTCGGCGCGTCTACACGCCGAACGTGACCGAATGGTGGTTTCTTGAAAACACAAATCGAAACAAGAATGGATTGTATCCCGCGTTCAAACGCATCGGCGACATCCTCGTCGGTATCGTGATCTTCGTTCTCTTCGCAATCACCTTCCCTTTCGTTGCACTCGCAATCAAACTGACAAGTCGCGGATCCATCTTTTTCAAACAGACACGAAGATCCACGAATGGTCGCACGTTTGTGATTTATAAATATCGCACGATGCGATCCGGTACGGCGACGAACACATGGACGACTTCGAACGACCCGCGCATCACACCGGTTGGAAACGTGTTGCGAAAACTCCGCATCGACGAATTGCCGCAATGTTTCAACCTTATCCGAGGCGACATGAGTTTCGTGGGTCCACGACCGGAACAAGAAGCCATCGCCGAACAATTACGAACCGAGATTCCCTTCTTCGATTCGCGCCACACCGTCCGCCCCGGCCTCACGGGCTGGGCGCAACTGCACGTATACGCGGGTACGACCGAAGAATCCAAACGCAAACTTCAATACGATTTGTATTATCTGAAGCACCGCTCGTTCCTTTTTGATCTTGAAATTATTTTGAAAACCATTTCGCATATTTTCTTTTTGAGCGGGACATAAGAAAAGATAAAGTCAAAAAGAGCAGGTGTGTCTTTTTATTTTTTTCAAACAACAAACAAAACCTCCATCACTCTTTGACTCTACGACTCTGCGACTCTCTAACTTCTTCATAAAAAAATCGTCACGCGGGTGACGATCAGGACGAGCAGTGATTTGAAGAAGGTGCGACCGAGTGGTGTTCGACGCCGTTTGCCCGTTCGAAGTGCACGAGACAGCGTGCGTCGTATTTGTCTTTGCCACCGACTTGAATGCGTTCTGTGCTTTGTGTCGTACGTTGCGATCGCGACCCATTGAAACTTCCGCACACTCCGCAGACGGATTGCATTTTCATGACAACCTGCGCGTGTGGCATCAGAAGTTTGATGAGTTCGAACGGAACGGCGAGAAAATCGAGATCGAGTCCGGCGATGATGACACGACGACCGGATGCGACAAGCGCGAGAATGACTTCGAGCGCTTCTGCAACATCTTCAAACAGTTGTACTTCGTCGATGGCGACCCAGACGTGATCATCGGGACCGAGCGCTTTCGACACGTAATCCAAAATTTCCCGTGCCCGCGTAATGACCGTCACTTCGAACGTGCCGCCATCGTGTGTATCGATCACCGCTTGCCCGACGCGATTGTCACGGGCCGGTTTGAACGTGATGACCTTGAGACGCGCGTGTTTTGCGAGCCGCATCTGACGAATGAGCTCTGACGACTTTCCGGAAAACATTCCTCCGGTGATGACGACGAGTTCCGGCATGTGTGGTTTCTGCATGTGACTCTCCCCGAAGGTTCTGAGCTTGTCGAAGAAGAACGAACCGCGATCATTATACACGATCGAAAATCAAACGCTGTGGATAGAAAAAACCACCCTTCGCCTGAAAAAGGCTATGGGTGGTCAGAGAGCCGCGGGAGTTTCTGCTTCCACGGTTTTGTTTTCCTCGACAGGCTGAGTTCCTGGCACAAATTCGAACCGATTACAGTGATGCACGGAGCAAATCGTTATGCGCTTACGGACGTTTGCATCAAGCACCCATTCAGGCAACCCGCGATAGCCCGGAAAACTGGATGTGAATCCGACATCCGCGTCTTCCTCATGCAGAAGCCAAATGTACCCTTCTCCGTATTGTGTGACACTTTTGTGAATCACGAGCCCGTGTTTATCAACCACGTTCGTTGGATTTGCGGTGCTGTGGTAGTAATAGACATCATTTCCAAACGTCATCGGCTGCACGAAATCTCCGATCGAGATCATGCGACCGGAACAATCCTTCTGAAACTCTTTTCCCAGATTCGGCACGGTGAGCCGACGTGCAAGAAGATCTTTCGGAACCGGAATCATGACACCGTCTTTCCCGATAAGAACCGCCTCACCGACGGGAATGACATGGAATGCACGTGTGACACCCGTATAAAATGACAAGTACGTTCCGTAAATCACTTGGTGCGCTTGCCCCGTTGAGTTACCGACAGGCAATGCCTTGTCGAACCGAATTTCCCAGTAATCCCGGACGCTACCCGATCGTATGATCGTTCCGGGAGTGCCAAGGGACTCGGTATTGTCGAAACCACGATTGACTTTCGGATCTCCGCCAAGATACATCACACGATCACCGATTTTGAACGGTCTGTTCACTGCGAGATCTTTTGCTGCACCGCTTGCAACGACTGTAATCTGCTCGTTACCTTCCGTGACCGACAGTTTCTTTTCAACGAAAGCCTGAAGCGGAATCATGAGTCCGTTTGTGAAGACAAGATCATCCAAGGATCCTTTGGCTTTACCCGGAACAAGACACTGAAGCTCGAGGACGTCACCCTTTTTCAGAGGCGAGAGATCGTCCGTTTGGACAACCATCTTCGTCCCCTGTTTCAGTCCAGTGTCCGAATCTACTGCGACGAGTTGGAACCAGTCGGGCGTTTCGGGAAACACCCACACGCTTTCTTTGATGATCGGAATGATGATCCCGTTTTCGAACAGGATTCCCACATCGTTCGGATGTTTCATCAGCTGCAGCGGTGCAAATCCGAGAATCTGTTGCACGGTTCCGTACGGAAGCAATGCTTGAAAACGCGTCACGAGAATGTGATCAAATTCCTCAAGATCTAAACGCTTATCATGAAGAGCTACCTTCGTATCCGTTCGTTCGAAGTGAATCGGTTTCCAAGCGAATCGAAACTCACCAGCTCCGAACAAAACCGTTGTCTCTTCGGGTGTCTCTTTGAAACGCAGAAGATATCCGTCCGGGTTTTCCGGATCCTTGAAAATCTCCCCTACGGTCAAGATCGGTGGATTATAAACGCCCGTTTCCCGAATCGCATTACCGACCGAGAGTCTGATGTCGGCAAACGTGAAGACGCCGTCTTTCAATTCCGGCACCCACCAAGCAATGCACGAGAGAAGCGTTCCCCCGTTCGATGTCAGATAGATCCATTCGTCGCGCACAGCCATCGGATCCGAATGCGCGAATTGCGCAAGCACGTCTCCGTCATCGTCCACACGCAGTTTCGTGATCCGTTCCGGTTTTTTTATGCAAGTGAGCGATCGAGGATCCGAACTGACAAGCGACATGCCCGCACGGATCTCGAATCCGTCCGCAAGCGTGACCAGAGAGCACGTTTGCCATTTCTCTTTCACACGGACAAGCTCGAAATAATCGAGAAATCTTACATGGAACAGAACCGGTTCCGCGATACCTTCAAGACGCATGTGTAGACCGGTGCTTCGTGCGGGTTGGCAAAATCCTGCCACTTCATACATTTCGCCTTTCTTGATCTCTTGAGGCATATCCTCACGAGCCAGCAATACATCTCCGACACGCACCACTTTTCCATTGAGGTGGAACGATCCGGATGGAAGGTCTTTCCATTTTGATGCGTCAGGCAATCGCGTTGCGCTTACGAGAGCGGCATGCATGCGATCAAACGTCGTATCGCCGACAGCTTCATCTCCTGCGAGGGAAAGTGCCTGCGATTTCACGAGACGTGCAAGATGCTCGGGTCGAGCCGACCAGCTGGCCGTCAGAACCCACAGCGAATTGCGCAGACTCGCGCACTCCCAATCCCAAACGGTTTTGAACTGAGAAACTTTCGGATGCGCATCACGCACAGAATTGACGAGCGTCATGAACGATTGATCGAAGAACGAATCCACGACCGCGTTCACGGCGAACGCCGGATTCCATCCGTACGTCCTGAGCGAACCAGTTTCGATGTCGAACGTGTCGTCTTGCATGAGACCGCACTTGTACAGATACTCGTTTTCACTCAGCACCGCACCTTTGCGAAATGCGAGTGTCACGCGTTTGACCTCGCCGTTATCGACACGAACAATGAACAGGACGAACGGAAACGCGAGTTGGAATTCGGTGCGCGTTGCATCCGATTCCGTCAATCCGAATTTCTTCAAACCATCACGTTCGATGACCGATGCCCATTCACTCGGGTCCGGATGCCATCGCGCCGATCGGACACACGGAAGTTGCTCGATCACGTACACGGTTGTCGCGCCGATCGAGTACACCATCCGCGTCCCTTTCGGGAGATACTCGGATGTGTCCGCTTGTCCAAAGACACGAAGCGAAACGGGAGCCGACATCGTGCCGTCTTCACGGATCAACGATGCGGTTCCATTCTCATCGATCTGAATCTTTAGAACGTTCGTCATGATTGCCTCCTTATCTTCGATTGGAATGGTCGTTCCTGCACGGTTGCAGGCCGAGTTTTTTACCTGATTTTCATAAAATGGTCAAGGTCATTCGCGTCCCCCTCCGACTCCCCCTGTGCTCAGGGGGAGGGGAACGACACGATTCAATGCGCTACCCCGCCCCTGAGCACAGGGGAGGGTATGGGTGGGGACGCGAATTAAAAATCCGCCCATTTGCATGGGCGGACAAGATTCTCCTGAGTCTTCAGGGTACATACTCGATCTCGTCGATCGAGGCGTACCAGCCTGGTTGTTCCGGAAAATCGATACGGAACATGTTGGCATGGTCTTCACACACGATACCGATTTGCTGTCCTTGAGTGAACGTTCCGAGGAAGATCGGGGTTTTGACACCCTCCTTCATCCGAACTTTATCACCGACTTGCAAATCAATCTCGATCTCCGTCTCCTTCCCCATCCACTCCGGATCATTCGGGAAACACACAATCACTTCCCCGTTCGCACACTCGACGATGAATCCGCGTTCGTCCGCAAGCACGTTACCGCGTCCGTGAACAGGTTCCACATCCGTCTTGATCCGAACCGGTTTCTCAATAATCTCTTTCTTCTCGACCGGCCGAACCAGCTCGGGAACCATGGTCAGTGCAAGACAATGATCCACTCGATTAGCCCCGATTTCCCCCAGTTCGGTAAAGGCCTTTCGTACCCATTCGGGCAATTTTTCATATCCGATGATGTCACGACTGCGGTACGTACACACTTTTTTTTCAAACCACAGAAACAGAAACGGTATCCTCCCGTCGCCTGCCATTTCTGAGTGAACGACGAGCGCCGGGAGAAATGTATCAGATGCTTCCTTGCTGATTCCCCCGTTGGACTCGTATCCCCATGACCTCGTGGTCACAGTCACGACATCACCGATCGAAATCGGTTTTCCGTCGACACCCTCTCCAACGAGCTTTCGTGTCTTCAGTTCCAACTGTCTCTCGAGCATCTTCTCCGAAATCTGAAACGTTTTCTTTCCGTCCGTGTAGTTCCCCGTCTGAACCGTCGACGGCCATTTCGGCAGCAGGCGCAACGTCTGGATCTTCTGAATTTCTCCAAGTCCAACCTCGCCGAATCTACGTCCATCTTTCAACTCAAGGTTGATATGAAAGTGGTTACCGCAGGGACGAAATTCTTTTACAATCATCACCTGATTTCGAAAACCAGAATCATTTCCAACGTACAAACACTCTTCTCCGCTTACGAACATTCCTCCAGTCTCAGTTGTCTTTCCTCGTGTGAAAGACAGAGCGCTCGCATCCGCTTTCGGAAACTTTTTGAATGAACCGTCCGTTTGCTTCACCGAGACACGAAAGAGAAACTCCTCCGAGAACAGAATGAAACGACCGTCGGAAAAAAAGATTTCTTTTTTTGTAGGATCGAAGCACACCACTTGCAGGAGTGAACCGATCTCCGCGCCGTCGATCGCTTCATCAACACGCAGTACAGAACCCGTCTTCAAGAACGTTGTGTCATTTCCCACACGTGTTTGAACGAACGTGTAATCATCGTTCCACACCCACTTCCCGTCTTTCACAACCGGAATAGGTGCATTACCAAACGCGACTTCGAGATCGATCTGTTCGAACCGGTCTGTCTCCGTCGTCCGATTCACGAATCGCACCGGAGTGTACAGATGTACGTGCCCATCAATGCGGCGCTCTTCTTTCGCAAGCAAATCGAAGCTATTCAGCAACTTAAGATGATCCTCTCCGAACCGAACTTCTTTTTCTTTGCAAACCACTTGAACCGTTTTCCAATCCGCAAAGAACGTTCCGTTGCAGAAGAACGGGATATCCCGATCCATTCCGCGGAAACGCACATAGATCGTCGTTCCGAACGGCTTTTCAACCGCGAAGACTTTCGCGACGAACAAAGTCGTTTCCACCAAATGATCTCTCCCCGCTTGAGCTTCACCTGTGTCGAAAAACACGTCGTGCACTCGATCGATGCGGTAGTTTACGTAAACGGATTCTCCTTCACAAATCCGTTTGTTGTCGAAAGAAAATGCGCCGTCTTTGACTTCGAACGTCTTCACAGAATACCCGGTTCGCAGTGTTTTTCCCTGATCCACAGTGATGTAAAACCAGTTGTTTCGAAAACACACTTCAAGATCTCCGTCCATGTCGATACGCACGTCTTCGATCGGAACAGTCCCGCTTCGAAAACCTAAGTTCGGAGGAAATTCTGCGGCGGAGGTAAATTCGATGTAGTTGCCGACGCGCGCTTCGATCCCGTTGAACATGAATTTCTTTTCTGCGTTCTCATCGATGGCCTTATTTGTGAAGGCGAGCAACAGATCCAGTCGGATCGGTTCCGCCATCTCGACGAGTTGAACCATACGCGTTTGCGGATCTTTTTTCGGTTCGAAGAAATGTTTGACTTGATACGTCTCCCCTTTCTTGAACGGAGCGGCATCCCCGCTCGCGACGAACGTATCAAGAACTGAGATCAGCACCCCTTGAAAGAAAATGTCCGGCGATGGACTGACGATCAGTTGTTGATCATCCATTCCTGCGATGTAACGCGGCGCCCGTTGTGCCGCGTTTACGAGAACTTCGAAAAGATCTTCGCCTCTATGCCTTTGCAGATTCTGAATGAAGGACTTTGGCGTCCTTCCCGGCGCGATCCAATCTGCATCGAGAACGAAGAGCGGATTGCGCAGACTGTAATACTGCCAATGCCACGGTGTGCTCAGTTCCGGAATGAGGCCGGCGTAACGATCATAGGTTTCGAGCCAGTGATCATTGAACGGCGTGTTCCAAAACGCATGCACCATCTCATCGATCTGACGAGCAAGCGTTCCACCTTCTTGACCGAACGAATGTGATCCCGATCCCCAACAAATGTTGTGATTGATACTGTTGAAGTTCGGCACGCTCGGCAAATACAGATCGTCATTCCACGAACGCAACGGTTCCGTGCGGAAGTAAAAGTGAACGGCTGTACTTTCGATCTGGTCACCGGCCGTGTTCACAATGAACACCACATACGGAAATGCCAATCGGAAGATCTTGTCGTTGTGGAACTTGTCCGGATTCAATCCGAATTTGCCGACGCACCCGCGCCGTCTCAATCGATTGATCACCTCCGGTTGGATTTTGTTCCAAACGACGGGACGGACGCACGGCGGTTGCTCGATGACATAAACTCTTCGATCACTCATCCCTTCGTGCACGAACACACATCCGGACGGCAACACCGCCAAATGATCCTGTCCCGCGGACAAAACCGAGGAGTTGAATGTGTGTCGAGCAAGCTTCATCCGCTTGGGCTCGGCACCCATCACTTCCTTCACACGATCCACTTGCAATTCCGCAACACCGTTCGGATTCACAATGATCCGCTTTTCATCACGTATAGCCATGGATGACTCCTTGTTGTTTTCAATTGGAGAGGACGGACCCGCATCGTTTGCAGGCCGAGTTTTTTACCTGATTTTCATAAAATGGTCAAGGTCATTCGCGTCCCCACCCATACCCTCCCCTGTGGTCAGGGGAGGGGTAGCGAATTGAATCGATTTATTCGCGCTCCCTCCCCCTGAGCACAGGGGGAGTCGGAGGGGGACGCGAAACAAAAAGACCGCCGGAAAGATTCCAGCGGCAGGAGAGGGACTGATTGCGAGCTTGAGACGTTGCCCGAGAATTACGAGCTTTGCTTGTCGCCCGACTTCTTGACGAACTCGAGGCGATCACCGGCGGTGAGGACGTAGGTTTCGCTCACGGCCGTGTTGTTGACGCGCGGTTCGGCTTCGGGGCCGATGTTGAGCATCGTCGCGAGCCGTTTGCGCACATCGCTGACTTTCTGGCCGACGACCTTGTAGCGCCCGCTCGATGCACCGGACGTGACCTGAACGTCGTCGTCTTCATCGTCGTCCACTTCCGCATCTTGTGCCTGTTGCGCTTTGGCGCCGGGCTTGGCCGCGGCCGGACCTTGCTTGTCGAGGATCTGCTTGATGTACACGTCGCGGTCGAGACCGTTGACGAATTCAATGCCGAGCTTCTGGGACGCTTCGCGCAATTGCTTCTTGCTGTAACCGACCAACTCTTCCTGAGTATAGCGTGTTGCCATGACTACTTTGCCTCCTTGTTGTTGTTCTTGATACGGTGAACCGGGTTGACTCTCCCGATTTGCATGTCAAAGTAAAGCTCACCGAAGGGGATCTTGTCAAGGAAACCTTCCTCGACAATCAGATACAGCACCGTGCACATGAGCGTCGCAACGAAGTCGTTTGCGAAGAACAGTTGCGGAGAGGACTCCATGGCTTTTTCTTCGCAACTCATCTCGTGCGGGGATTTGTCTTTGGGATCAGCGATTTCCGGATGGACGTCGCTCAAAGATTCCGTGATGTCCTGACCGTCCTTGCGCACGTAGATCTGCACATTGCCGTCGGTCATGTCATTGCCACCGCAGACGATCGTGACGTTTGCGAGCGTGCCCGCATACGTGTCGGTCAATTTGCGAGACTTGTTGTTGTCCACGCACAGGAACACAATGTCGCCTTCACTGATGCAGAAATCGATGTTGTCTTCTGTCAGAAACTCGGGAACGGCGACGAACGTCACATTCGGAAACTTGCCGGATGCATGTGCCACACAGACCTCGGCCTTGTTGCCGAGCCTGTCGAAGTCTTGCCGTGCTGCATTCTTCGGTTCATACGCGTCGCCGTCGATCCCCGTGTTCGTTGCGTACGTGTCTTTAAAGTACTGGTAGTACCGGCCGAGTTTCGGAACAAGAGCGCTTCCGCCCCCACCCGCACCAACGATCTCCATTGAGAAATTTCGCACAGTTGCCTCCTAGTCCTCTCCCGGATCAAATTCCGAAAGAGGGGTTTGTTGTTGATTGATCACACCACGATGTTCTTGGAATCGATACTGGATTCGACATTCCATTTCAGGACATTCTTCTCGTATCCTCCTTTGAAAATCATCGAGCGACATGATTTGCCCGCCTCTCGGAACGAAAATGAAATCACCATTGCGCGAATGATATCCATAGACGATGAAAACCCGGTCATCTTCTTGTTTCTTTTCACTGAAGTCTTTGCGATCGATGCTCGGAGCCAACACACCCGGCACGTACGTCGTGTATCGCGATGCAATGGGCGTGACGACGATCGGTTTCGGTGGTTCCGGAACTCGTACCTGTTCTTTCCATGTTTCCGGGAATGGATAATCCGCGAGCGACTCATCTTCCTCGAACTGAAACTGCAGACCGTCGACTTTGTACGTACTCGGCGTCACAACGACTTCCGGACCCGGAACATCGATAAACGCTTCATCCTCATTGGGAATGATCATTCCTGTAAGCTGCTTAACGATGAACCCTCGTTTCCCACGCACGCGTCGAGTGGGCGCGTAGTTGGTCGTAGGTGTGTACGTTGGCATTGGAATTTCCACTTGTCCGTAGGTCACGCCAGCGAAGTAATCTTCCGGTTGCGTAACGAATCGAAGCTGATTGCAAACAATCTGAACGCTCACCCCGGGACATTTCCGTGAGATGTGTCCGAACGTTGCATGCAGTCCGTCGAAGAACATTTCATCGTGCTGATCGCCGCCGCTGTGAAACGGAGCCATGTCGCAGTGACTGTGAATGGTTCCAACTTTGAGCCAATGCCCACCGAGTTGGATTCCATCTTCGTATCGAACCGAGCCGGGTGTCACCACCTGAATCGGCGCTTCGATTTTCCAGATCTTCTTCTTCGGATGATAGAACAGCAAGACGACTGCTTCGCCACGCTTTTCTTTGAGCACCCAACGGAAAAAGTTCAGGATCTGCGCGAGATGCGGCATCGGAATCGGTTCGAGATTTAACCGCGCCCACGAGTGCTGACTCGCAAGTTCGGGAATCTCTTTCACCGGAATCATCGCCTGCATCACACCCAGATTCTTGTACAGAAATGCTCCGTCTTTCGTGATCAGGTAGCAGCAATCCGTCCCGTCCGGCAGCTTGATCTTTGCATGCCGTTTGAGGTAAATCGGAATTTCGTTGTCATCGTCCGCCATCTTTGACCTCCCGTTGCACGAGTTTGCGTCCCCGTGCAGTTTTTTGAATCCAGCTTTGTCGAATCAGCCACGGCTCGATAGTCGCTTCGACTTCCGAAACTTCCATGTCGAGCGCTGAGGCCATCGTCGCGAGGCTTGCGGATCCTCCGTTTCGCGCGAGCGTGTCCACATAGACCCGCTCTTCCCTTCGCAGTCCGTCACTGTTGTAACCTGTCAATTGCAGAAGTGCTTGCGCATCGCTCAAAGTGAGTCGATCTTTTCCGCGCGCATGCGCGCGATCGCTCAGCTGAATCAGAAACTCATTGAGCGAACGCGGATTGTCACGACTCGCAACCGCAGCGACACGCATCGCGTCGATATCCACGGTCATGTCCAAAATCTGCGCGGAACGAAATCCGATCTGAACCATTTCCTCCGTCGTGTAAAACGGCAGAGTGTAATTGGTACCGAATCGATTCCGAAACGGCGCGAGCAACTTTGCTGGATTCGTAGTCGCTCCGACAATCGTCACAGCCGCACAGGCGATCGACGATGTGAACATCGTCCCGCCTTTGCGTTTTTCTACGATCGGCAGTCGACCGTCTTCCATGACAGAATACAATGTCTCTTGCGCCTCTTTGCCCATGCCGTGAATTTCATCGATGAAGATGATTTCGCCGGACTTCCATCGCATCACTTCCACGGTCACATCCGCCGCGCGCTTGAGCTGAGCTCCGACGAGCGTGCGAATGGGACGCGAGGATTCATGTGCGATCGAAAGCGCGAGCGTGGTCTTGCCGAGTCCGCGCGGTCCGGTAAACAGAATGTGCCGAAGCGGCTTGTCCTGATTCCGCGCCGCGAGGATCGCGTCCGTCAGCAATTCCTTCAATGCCACATGTCCGATCACGTGATCGAACGATCCCGGACGCAATCGCGCCATCGGATCATTCGAGACATTCGCTTTCGGCAGAACATCTTCCCGCAATCGCGAAGCAAGCTGACGCCGAACAGCCGCGGGCAATCCCGTCGATTCCAAATCATCCGCTTCCATCGAAGCTGCGATGCCAGGAACGGCCGCGCCGAGATTCCGCAGCATCGTAAGAATGGTTTCGATGCGAGTATCAGCATCTTCCGCGCCGATCGATTGCAAATACGGAGGCACTGTTTCGAGAACAATAGAGCGAAGAGACATCTCTTAATCCTTCGGTTGTAAACAACTCCCCCGCGAACCGCTCGCGAGACCGAACTTTTTACACAGATTTGCGGGAAACGTCAAGTGAATCACGTCCCCACCCATACCCTCCCCTGTGGTCAGGGGCGGGGTAGCGCATTGAATCGGTTCACATGCGATCCCTCCCCCTGACAACAGGGGGAGTCGGAGGGGGACGCGAATTAAAAAACACATCCGCAGGGGGATGTGTCGAGAGATTTCCTTGCTTCTTCGCCGACCTAGCGCCGGGCGGGGACGCGCTGCGCGGGCGGCTTGACGAGCACGATGACCTTGCCGGTCGACTTGTAGCGCTCGAGTTCCATGCGCGCCGCGTTGAAGTAGGGACTGTTCGTCGCCTCCTTGTCGCTCACGGCTTGCAGGAGCAGGTGCAGATCCGCGCTCTGGTCTTCCGGGACGTCGCCGAGCACTTCGTTGACGTGGACGTAGGACAGCTCCCGGACTTCCGAGGAAACGCCGGCCCAGTTGGTCTGGCACTTGGGGCAGTACTGATCCGGGCCGACCAGGTGGACGCCGTGGATCGGGCAGATCTCGTACGCCGCGTCGGGCAATTCCGTCGCCTTGTAGAGCCGCTGCAGGACGCCCTTGACGCTGACCGTGTCGCCGATTTCGATGCCGATGCGGAGCTGGCCCAGGTTCGCCAGGCTCATTTCCTGATCGATCACGAGCGCACGCTTGTCCTTGTAGACGAGGAACGCGTTGCTTTCGGCGCGCTTGTTGAGCTCGAAGACGATGTCGGGCCGCTCGGTGGGCTTGAACTTCGCGAGCAACGTGGCATCCGACAACCGATCCGGCGACACGAACGCGTCCAGGAACTCCGCCGTCATCGGGCCCAGCCCGCCCGCTTGGGGAGCTTCGGCCACGACAGGCTTCGTTTCCGGGACCTCGGGCGCACGCCAGACCTTGGCGATCGCACGTGCGACTGCCTTCGGAACGCCGCACTGCGAGATGTCCTCGAACGACATCTCCGCCGCCGAGGCTTCGACGCCGCCGCCCTCCTTGAGCAACGCCGCGACGACCTTGTCGACCTCGATCTTGCTTTCATCGCCGACGCTTTCGTTGTACCCGCTGAGCAACGCCAGCACCAACTTCTGTTTGAACAATTCCGGCTTCTTTGCCATGGGAACACTTCCTTCTTTCCCCAAACTCACTCTCGACTCAGGGGAAATGAATGGGCACGATTGCCCTACGGACCGAACGGGAAATCCGAACAGACCGCCCCTGAAACTACCAGTCCGGCAAAAAAGTGTCAAGCAAACCATTTTGACAATCGCAAAAAACAGTGTCATTCTATGCATACATTAATTATTTCTTCGTTTCTTTTATGCAGAACAAGTTATTCGTCGGCAGCATTCCTTGGAAAACCACAGAGGCGGATCTCACAACGGTCTTCTCTGACTTTGGAACTGTTGTCTCCGCGCGTATCATTACCGACAAATTTTCGGGAAAAAGTCGCGGATTCGGCTTTGTCGAGATGTCTTCTGAAGATGAAGCGTTGGCAGCCGTGACTGGCTTGGACGGAAAAGACTTCATGGGTCGTCCTCTCGCTGTGAGTGTTGCAAGACCAATGAAAGCGGAATAACCAAAAATTCCAAATCGAAAATCCCAAATTCCAAAGATGGAGTTTGGGATTTTTTGATTGGACAGAATCGATGGACGATTGACAATTCGCTCGTTTCCAACTAGTCTATTGTGTCCGTGTGGGCAAACAACCTCTTTCTCGCAACAAACCAACCCAAGGATACAAAGATGGCAAAGCGCGTTACGATCAGTTTCGACACGTTGAAGAACCAAGCTCTCGCGGCATTTCGCGAAGCAATCGAGAAGCAGCACAACATCGATCTCGTGAACGATCGCATCAACGTGCAGGTCGACGTCGAATCCGTACATTTGAAAAACGGCGTCCGGTTCGACATCGGACTCACGGGTGACTGTGCGTTCGAAGGCGGTGTCACCATTCTCGACGACGGCGAGATCAAGATCAAACTCTCGAGCAACTTCCGCCTCCCATCGCCCAAACCACAGCAGCTGTTCAACGACCTCTGATCGCGTGCGCGACGAGTCGACTTCCCTTCGCATCACTCCCTGTGATGCTTTTTTTATTCCTGATACACTGGTTGCATATGAATATGCGAGATAAATTTGGAAAATACATGTTCGTTCTTGCAGGAACACTTGGTGGAATTCGAGCAGGGACAATCCCTGACGCGCCTAAACCAACAGAACAACATTCAGAGGACAAATCGAATTTGGAGGATCAAGAAGAAGAAACGGAATCTGGACCGTCACGAGTGCGTGAAACAATCGAAGCATTACCGGATGAATTGCCGATGTTGCGCGGAGAGATTCGAAAAGCTGTTCCCACGCTGAGAACAGAATCTGTCCCGACGCATGAAATCGAAACAGACATCAATCCATTTTTAAGTCCAGATCACGCAAAAGCGTACGTTGTGCATCTGATGAATGAAGTCAAACGTGAGTGTATCGACACACCGCTCACACAGACACCGGATAAATGGTTAGACGGATTGATCGGACTTACTGTTTCTCCGGGAACATCTCCGGACGTGAACAGTATCAATTTACGTTTCGATGAATTCGGCGATGCACCGATCGAAGATGTCGCTTCAGAATTACCATCATTCGAACAAGATCACACCTTCGAAGAAACATTGCAAGCGGAAGATGTTAAATCCGAGCACGATGACGGGAACGAACTGACTGGAGTCGAAATCGATGTTTCAGACAAACCGATCGAATCCGAAGAACAAGCAGGAACGGATGAACCAACATTGGTTGAAGACCAACCGATGCAAAAAAGTTGGCATGAGTTTATGGAAGCCAAATTTTTTCCGGACACGGAAACGATGGAACTCTCCCCCGCCGCATCGATGCAAAATTTGTTACCGACGATCATTGTATCGGGCAGCGGCTCCGAGATAGAAAGCGTATTTCGGGATTATTACGCCGCAATCGAACTTGCGCATGCCTATCTTGAAACAGGCATGACCCGCAAGGAAATCAAAACAATCATGGATAAGAAGTTCGAGAAACAAAAGAAAAAGCAACCATAAAGCAAAAAGCGATCGTAAAACATTGACACGATCGCTTTTTTTCTCTATCCTTTCGCCATTATCAACGCTCTCGGGCAGGCACAAGACCTGCCCCTACAGACGAAACATTCACCTATGGATTTCCGAAACATTGCCATTATTGCTCACGTTGACCACGGTAAGACCACGCTCGTGGACGCCATGCTCAAACAATCCGGCACGTTCAATGAACGCGACGTGATTGAGGTTTGTGTCATGGACTCAAACGAACTTGAAAAAGAACGCGGAATCACGATCTACGCGAAGAACACTTCTATCTTTCTTGGAGAAACAAAGGTGAACATCGTAGATACACCAGGACACGCAGACTTCGGTTCCGAAGTTGAACGCGTGTTGCGTATGGTTGATTCTGTGTTGCTTCTCGTCGACGCCTACGAAGGTCCGATGCCGCAAACAAAATTCGTTTTGCGAAAATCTCTTGCACTCGGATTGAAACCAATTGTTGTCATCAACAAAATTGATAAACCATCCGCACGACCAGATGTTGTGCTCAACATGATTTTTGATCTATTCGTCGAACTCGGTGCAACAGACGCACAACTTGATTTCAAACATATTTACGCCATCGCCCGCGAAGGAATCGCGAAGCGCGAGCTTACGGATGAGTCGAAAGATTTACAACCGTTGTTCGACATGATTCTCGAGACCGTTCCACCAGCGCCAAACAACACAGCCGTTCCAATGCGCATGCAACCTGCGAACCTCGCCTACGATTCTTACATCGGACGTCTCGCAGTTGGACGTATTTACGAAGGAACGGTTCGCGCAGGAATGACCGTCACTGTGATCACACCGGACGGTTCACGCAAGACAAATAAAATTACAAAACTTTTGACACACCGCGGATTGAAAAAATGCGAAGTGGAAGAAGCACAAGCGGGAGACATCGTTCAGATCGCGGGAATCCCGGATATCTACGTTGGAGACACCATCTCGGAAGATCCAAAGGCGGAACCGTTGCCAACGATCGCGATCGACGCTCCGACATTGAAAATGGATTTCATGGTGAACAACTCCCCATTCGCTGGACGCGAAGGAAAATTGGTTACCTCTCGTCAGATTCGCGAACGCTTGCTCAAAGAACTGGAAGTCAACGTCGGAATGAAAATTGAATTCTCGGACGTGGGCGATGTGTTCACGGTAAGTGGACGCGGAGAAATGCACTTGTCGATTTTGATCGAACAAATGCGTCGTGAAGGATTCGAACTTTGCGTTTCTAAACCACAGGTTATTTTCAAAGAAAAAGATGGCACAAAGCTTGAGCCATACGAAATCGCAACGATTGACGTTGAAGATACATTTGTCGGCGTAGTTACCGAAAAAATGGGGATGCGAAAAGGTGTAATGACCAATATGTCCTCTAAAGGTACAGGACGAACTCGTCTTGAATTCAGAATTCCATCACGTGGTCTTATTGGATATCGATCAGAATTCTTAACAGATACACGTGGTACTGGACTTTTGAACACTCAATTTGATGGCTACGATGAATATCGTGGTGACATTA
>CAYHDY010000005.1:0-39061 GCA_964355525.1 uncultured Gammaproteobacteria bacterium
AAGTGGAACGGTTCCTGTATTTTCATAATGAACGGCATACGAAACAGGAGAACCCGCATGAACATCTGTGGGTCCGTCGATTTTGACGGAGAGCGTGTCTCGTTTTTGAAAGAGACCGTTCGAAAAAACAAAAAAACCAGTCCATGCGAGAGCAGAGAGGACGAACAAAAAGATAATGCCTTTGATTAAGAAGCGGTGAAGTCCTGATTTTTTTCGTGCATTCATACGTGACATATCCGGAACCGTTCCGTCGCGTCCTTCATAGATGACACGCAGATCTTTTCGAATGTCTCGCAACGAAGATTTTTTTTGCATAGATTATTTTTCTTCCAATAACATGCCTAGAAATCCATCTGTGTTATTTCCAAAATGGATTTGTGCGAGATCGGACGAACTCCAGAGGGTGTGAAGAGAATCGGGAATATGCAGATTAACGATTGTCGTACGATCAATGACACCGGATTGTTTTTGAACGAGAAGGGAATACGTGTTCGTTTTTGGAATACCGAGGAGTGATCGAATGGTTTCTGTGGTTGGATTTTGTGTGAGGAGATTTGAGAGATTAAAAGGAAGTGCATAGGTGAATTGAACGGTTGTTGTTTCACCCGGCTTTGTTTGCGTCCAGTTTCCGAAAACGGTTTTTCCATTTTCTGTGTAGGTTTGCGTACCGCTCACCTGATCAATAGAGAAACTGTCGTCGGCATATTGTAAATCCGGATCAACGATCCATGACGGATCCGGCGTTTCAAACAATTGCCCCGCAGGAATGATGAAACCGGATGAAGTTAAAAGTTTACTTCCGTTTGGAACATACAATCGCAAATAGTTTACGTTGTGCTCTCCTGTAAACTCTTCTCCGAGAACACCCTTGTGTGTTCGTGTGATCGTTACCGTGTTTTCGATGGTTCCTGCGGAGTTTATGTTTACATCAACGTTGATTTTTTCTTCCATGACTCCGTCTGTTTTTCCTCCGCCCAAATTTGTGTCGATAAGCATGAGATAATCTTTGTCTGTCGCTTTAATCTCACCGCTCCATCCGCGTTCACGAATTGTGCGTTCCGTCGCGTCGTCATTGAAATACATCTGAATTTCTTTTTGTGCGAGTCCTGTTTGCACATGATTTGCGAGATCAAGAAATGTTTCGGGGGATTTGTGCAAAGCTTTTTCAATCAGTTTCGGCGCAAGATCTCCGATGAATGCTTTCGGTTTGTTTTCCGTTTTGTCGTATTCATTCTCGACGATTTTTTGTGTTTCCAAAAGAAAATTGTTTTGATCAATGATGCGTCCGTATTCCGGCATGTCGACCGGACCGAGCAGTCCGAGAAGATCTGTCACAAAATTTGCATTGATCGCGATGACTCCATCAACATCGGATCCGCCGGCGTCTTTGTAAAATTGAATCATCTGTCGTGCGCTTGTTGGGAAATCCGGAAACCAGTTTGCATCTTGGAATTGCCATTTTGCAGAAAGAAGTTGCAATGGCCATGGAGAAACAAACGATGTTCGAAGTTGTCCTTGCAAATCATACGTTCCGCCGCCCGGAACCGTGAGAGAATCCATGAGCCCGTTGTGCACCGACAGTTCTGCGAAGCTTCCCATGAATCCGCCGGTCGGTCGGATCTCCGTGTTGTTTTGAAAAATCAGGAGATAGCGTTTGGTTCCGTTTGTTCCCATGATGGATTGAACTGTGTCCGAGAGTGCAAGAAATTCTTTGGTGGAATCGACAAGCGTGGGAAGCGATGTTTGTAATTGTGTGAATGTTTGTCTGTTCGATTCATCAATCGCATTTGCATCCACGTCCAGCATCGCTTTTTGTGCGGCTTCAAGATGGGGAATCGCGGAGGTGAGATAGAGTGTCAACAATTGAACGCGCGAGGAAGGGGTCGGACTCAACTCTTGTTGCATGGCCGCGAGTCCGTCCGAGACGCGCGATCCGGCGATCGAGAGTTCTTCGCCGACCGTGAGAAGCGCCGCATTTGTTTTGTATGTTTTTTGTGTTGGGCCGAGTGTGGAAAGCAGAAGTTGCACGCCGCCGCCCAATTGTTTGATCGCTTGATCCGCTTGTCCGAATTGTTCGCTCGCGCGCGAGAAGGATGCTCCCGCCGCAGAAGGGTTCGTTACAAGATTCGCGCCCGCCGCCGCTTTCAAACTCGCAAGCGCTTGTTCGCCGTTCGACTGTGCACTCGTCTTTGCGCTGCGCAATTGATTCAATACTTGCATCGCATGAAGCGGAAGAACGAAAACGAATGACGCGAGTACAAACCCGCCGATCGCCCGTTGCCATCCAACTGGCATCTCAACCGCAAAAGAAAATCGCGGCCATCGAAATGAACTCGTTCTCTCCCCTTTGGTAAGGGGGAGTAGGAGGGGGACGTCTTGTGTTTCATTTTGTGTCGAAGCAACGAGATCCGCCAATTCAAAAATTTCTTCTGTCTCTTCTTCCTGTGCCGATTCATCCTCGGGCAAATCAAAATACGACATCAGATTTTCTGGTGTGAGTTTTGGAATGAATGCATCAGCGGAAACGTGAATGTCATTGCGGGAAATGTGCAATGGAATGCTTTCAAGATGTTTGTGCGAACGCGACGGAAAAACATTGTGAAGTCGAGACGTCAAAAATCGCATCGTAGGGGAGGGTCGAGACCCTCCCGCAAACGAAACACCCAATTGTCGATTCACCTCGTCCGCCGAGAGAACAAGATCGTTTGTTGTGTCGACAATGTGAGCTGGTTTATCGTTGGATGATTCAACAAAGTTGGTAAGAAAATTTAACGGTGCCGGTGTATACGAATCTTCCGCAATCAATTGCTCCGGCATGGGAACGTTTGCACGCAGTTCAAGAACGAACGGTGACAGTTCGGATAGATGTGTTTGCTCGATGTGTGGGATTTGTAATTTCGGATGTCGTGAGATGAGTCCGAGAGATCGTACATCGTCCGGTAACGATTCATCATACAATCGCGTTGCACTGTTGATGGTTTTTCTTCGGCGAATGGCGTGCAAGATCGCGCGATCTCCGGCGGAGCCGGATCCGGCTCCGCCGGAAAAAGAAACACGAGCCATATTCTTTTTTGGCTTTGCATTTCCGTCCGTGATTTTAAGCGGATTTTTTTCCACACGTTTCGTAAAGGGCGATGATTTTGATCGCCATGGTTTTCCAAGAAAATTGTTTGATGTGTTGTGTTCCTCGTTCGATGAGTACTGCGCGTTTTTCGGATGAGACCAATAGGTCGGATACGACCGATGCGATCCGTTGCGAATCATTCGGGTCAAAGAAAGCGGCTGCATTGCCAAGAATTTCTTTGAGCGATGGAATGTCCGACGCGGCAACCGCCACACCGACCGACATTGCCTCAAGCGGCGGAAGCCCGAAGCCTTCGACTCGTGACGGAAAGACAAACAGAGTTGCTTCGCGATAAAGTCCCGCAAGTTGTTCATCCGTCGGATTCGGAACGAACGTGATTCCCTCGTAATAGGCGGGGTCCCTTGATCCCGTCACGCCAGACCCCGCACGCGATTGCAACAATCGTTTGTAAAAAATCGATTCACCACCCGCAAGAATCAACTGCGCATTCGGATGTGTCTTTCGAATGATCGCGAACGCTTCGAGTAACCGTTCCAAATTTTTATGCGGATACGCGTTGCCGACATATAAAAGGTTCCGGGCTGCATCCTCCCCCGGCCCCTCCTTTGCAGGAGGGGAGAAGTAAATTCCGCTCTCCTCCCCTGCAAAGGGGAGGCCGGGAGGGGTCTCGAGTCGAGTCACTCCCTCGTAAATCATTTCAATTTTATTTCTCGGAACATCCGGAAAAAACTTGATGATCGCATCTTCGGTCGCGTGAGACACTGCGACGATTTTCTTCGATCTACGAATCGCATGGGACAAAACGATTTTATAGCCGACGTACTTGAGAAAAAAGATAAACGGGTTTCGTGTTGTGACTTTCGACGATCGTGGTTCTTCGAGCAAGATCAAATCGTGAATGGTCACGACAAACGGCGTCTTCATCAACACGGGAACGTTCCAATGCGGGAAGTGAACGAGATCAAGTTGCTCGCGATCGACAATGCCACCGAACTTCATCTGCTCTCCAAGTGTGTACCAATGAATATCTGCGAGTCGCTTTTCGAAATGCGGATTGACGATGCGACACGCGTCGAAGTTTTCTTTTTTGAGGAACAAAACATAGCGGTTCTCGGTGTCGTTTGCTTGCAACTCCGTCACAAGCTGTTCAACATATCGTCCAAGACCGCCCCCACCCACCGTCGGGCCAAACATCCGTGCATCGATTCCGATTTTCATGGGTCAATTATAACAAACGAAAAAGAAAGTAGGAAGCTTTTTACTGCGTCATCCTGAGCGAAGGCTACTGATCGGTCACAGCCGAAGCCGAAGGATCTTCGTTCGAGCGCGAACAGTTATTTTCGAGCCTGTAAAAAATAAAAACACACCCGCACGACAGGAGAACACGGATGTGTTTCTGTCGCGCATGGGTGCGTGAGGACTTCTTCTGCTAGAGCGAACTCCAGACCACGAACGACAAGCGTTCGGGGCGCGTTTTCTTGCACTGGCCGGCATTCGGACGCGGCGCTTCGCACACATCCGTCGTGTAGTCGTGGACGGGCATGCTCAACTCCTCCCCCAGCTTTTGCATGTCTTGCATCATCTCGAGGTGCATCTGCGCCCGATCGAGATATCGATCTCCTCGGCGCAGTTCTAGGAATTGTGTCGCAAGGAATGCAACGAGTGCCATCGCAATGAGCGATACGGGAACTTTCATGAGGCCTCCAATGTTTCGAGTTCTATTCCATCAAACGCTATTTGCGCAGACAGTTCTGTCGATTGTTCAAATTTCGAATCACCAACGCTCGATTCAATCAAACGTCTGTGAAAAGGCCCGAACGATTTTTGATCATTATTCCGGCAGTTCCGGACATGGATCGCAATCGCTCAGGCAGTTGTCGAAAGGACGTCTACTTCTTCGGAGCCCAGCAAAACGCTCGGGTGTACACGTCGCAATCGACTTCGTACTCGGTCGTCTGGCTTCGGTTGAGCTTCATGACGCAAAGCAACGGTTCCTTGCTGTCACCGATGAACATTGCGCAGACTTCGCGGAAGGCCCTGCCGCCTATGTTCCAAACGAGCGGGACACACTTCTCGCTTACCAGATCCGGCAGTTTACGGTCGATGTTTTCCTGTACCGCCGTCGCCGTCGTATCTTCCTCGAGTTCGAGGTCGAATTCCTCCGGCTTGTTGTCGGCTGCCGTCGGTGTCGAGTCTTCTTCGAGATCGAGATCGATCTCTTCCTTGCCGTTGATCAGTCTGAGTGGCACGTCTTCTTCGGTCGTGTTCGTCACCGCAGGCACCAGCGGCTCCGGGTGGTTCGCATAGATGGTCACCTTCACGGGCGGCGGAACGTACCTGATCACCGCCTCAGTCGCGCTCTTGTCGGTTTCGTCTTGCGGCAAGGGCGGAATCACGCCTCGTCCGCACGCCGAGATGCCGAACGCCAGGACGAGAACAGCGATTACGAAACGGGAAAAGTTGAACTGCATGATTGCCTCCTTGAATGTTGGCCGAGGTGCCCCTCGACGTCGAGCGTGATTGCCGACGATTTTCTAACACGATTTCGTCCACCGCAACCCTGCGATGTTCGAACTTCTTCACCTTGCAAAACTAGTACATGATCGCCTTCGCGCCGGTCTTGTAATTCCACGCGCGGGTATCGCCAACGCAGCGACACCAACCCGTGTATCCGCGACCTTCGGGATCCACTTGGTACTCGAATTTTCCTAGTTGTTGCCACATGCTGCCCTCCGTTCTGAACTTGAGTCTTCGATCAAGAGAGTTGATCGATTCCTCGAGTAAAGGCTCGACACGATCCGGAATTTCCGAAGCGTGTCGAGCAAGTTTGGAAAGGAACTGCGGACTAGAGCGAGATCGTGTTGCCACTGTGGCCGTGCATCATGACCATGACCATCGCCCCGTTTTTCAGCGTGAGGCCGCCGAGTGCACGAACGATGGCTCGAGCTTCACGACCAGCATCGTCGGTCGGTTGATGGCTCGTGATCGCGATGCTGTACGGATAGTTCAGCTCACTCTTGAGTCGACGTTTGACCTCGTCCTCATCTATGGACGTCCGGACGATGTCGATCGCTGCCACCTTGAGTTCCGCGTCCGTCATGTCATGAAAGGTCTTGCCTGCATTCATGATTTTCCTCTTCTTGCTCCACTTTGTGAGTCGAGCGTTCGCACGTTCATTTTAAGAATCGGTTGCGATGTACGTTCAGCTGCGGCGCTTGCTCCGGCATTTGTCGATCAACCGTTCGATGGTGGGTCCGAAGGTTTCCTCCATCATATTGTCGAATCGACGTTGCAGAACTTCCAAGGTGTCCAACGCACTGGGTTCGGAACGCCGCACGACGAGCCATGCACTGAACAGGCCGACGAGTGACAGCAGAGTGTCCTCGTTGCCAGCACCGTCTATGGCGAACAGCACGACGACGCCGGTGAAACCGATGATCAACGCAAGTGCGACGAAGCCGATGATGATAGTGGCGACGTTTTCGATTCGCGATATCGCCGGCGGTCGTTTCATGAGGAGAGATTCCTTCAGCCCCTCCAAGCAGACAGCTGCTATCATGCCGACTACTTGGCCGACTGCGATCACACAAACATAGAACTGCAAAAAGGTGGGGAACTGCATGGTTGTCTCCGTGGGTTGGCGCGAGGTGCCCCTCGACGTCGAGCGTGATTGCCGACGATTTCTGAATGTTCACGCGACACACATGGCCGCGTGATTACGAATCGAGCAGAAACTTTTTCGCATCCGTCGCGGTCATCACTTCGAACGTGACTTCCGACCACATGCGTGTCGGTGGCGGATTCGGTTTGTAGAAATCGACCAAGATCTTGCGACCGCAGCCGATGATGAAGTGTGCGTTCTTCGCGACTGTCTCGGCGTCTTCCTTGCGGAGCGTCGACATGACCACGATGAACAGTTCGTCCGGATCGATCTCCGTGGCGATGCGTTCGATATCGGTGGCGTACAAATCGCCATGACCAATCCGCTCGCCGCACTTATTGTACCAATACGCATTCGTCGCGACCGCCGCGCCGAATGAGAACTGGCCGGACTTGATTCCGAAGGCGGGCGAAGTTCCTTGCACATCGAACATGTTTCGAGTCAATTGCATCTTTCGCCTCCAGTTGATTCCTCAATCCATCCGCAACGTAAATCGTCACGAAGGTAATAAAGGGCTCAACGCATCCGGGACCATCCCAGAGTCGTTGAGCAGGCCAGGCAGTTGCCGCGGAGATGTTTTACGTCTCCGCGGCTGTTGCCTGGCGAGTTTGAGAAAGAATTTTCGAAGATCAATCGTCCCACTTGCCGAGGCAGGCGTCGCGGATGCTGGCGTTCAGCTCGTCCGTCAGAGCCTGATCGATTCGTTCGTAGTTGAACACGACCGCGACCGCCCACTTCTCGTTTCGGATTTGCGGCTTGATGATCAAGATGCGCCGAAACTTTTTGGCCTGCGGGGTCCACTCGAATCGATCTTGCTCACGCAAGGCGATGATGATTGGAACTTCGCATTCCGCCATGTCCCGATCTTGCACTCCGTACTGCTTGCAGAACCGGCGCAGCGTGTGGAGCGCGAGTTCAACCAGTTCCACAGGAATCAGTTTTTTCACGTCGTTCATGGTTTTTTTCCTCGTGTCCCGCGTCATACGCCGGACGAATGTGTTGTTGTTCGAACTAGATGAGTGGCAGGCTCTGGATTCGCGGGTCGTCTTTGTTGTACAGCCCTTCGTCCGCGACGAGAACGGTTTCTTTTCCGTCCGCATCGATTCCGAAGAACGTGCAATCCTCGTGTCCGATGCGAACGCGGAATCGACGCTCATAGGTGAATTCCGAGCTGAGCATCGTCTTGCCGCAAAAATCGCGGTAACCAACTCGACACGCGCGGCCGAGCATCACGTTGTTCAGAACCGCCTGCTTCTTCCATCCGAAGAACAGAAGCCACAGCAAATTCCACCAACGCGTCGGCGCCGCAGTCTTGTCACCTTTGACGAGCTCACCATTCTCGATTTCTTTGTCGAACTTCTTCCACATGCCTCACCTCGATATTGAATCCTCAATCCATCCGCAACGTCATTCGTCGCGAAGGTAATAAAGGGCTCAACGCATCCGGGACCATCCCAGAGTTGTTGAGCAGGCCAGGCAGTTGCCGCGGAGGTTTTTTACGTCTCCGCGGCTGTTGCCTGGCGAGTTTGAGAAAGAACTTTCGGCCGAACCTACTTGATGATCACGATGTGCGGAGTCGCCTTCGGAAGGTCTTCCTTGCTGATCGTGATCACTGCATTACCGCTCACGACCTGTCGGATCGTCATGCTGCTGTCTTTGTGCTGTGTGCAGAAGAACGCAAGGCCACCGAAAGTGCACGGCATGGTCGGATCCATGTTATCGTGCAGAGCCAATCGCTCCTCGCACATCTTCCGCGCGACGTGCGCGCTCCAGGACGGTTTGTTCCAGTTCTGGTCAGTCACCGCACTGCAGGTTGTCGCCACTTGCTTCTGTCGTTCCTTGTTGACCGAACAACCGACGAAGCAAGAAGCTAGAACGATGAGGATGAGAATGTAGCGCATGAGTGCCTCCTATTGGTTGGCCGAGGTGCCCCTCGACGTCGAACGAAATTGTCCGGCGATTTCTGACATTGTTTCGTTCACCACACATCCGACTGCCGGAGGTGATGTGCGAAGTCGAGTCCTGCAGCTGTGAAGCAGTTGCGGGCAGACTTTTAAATGGAGGAATGGCTAGGATTCAGACCAGACCCAGATCAGGAAGACAATGAAGCCAATACCAACAAGAATTAGGTCGATCATGTTGCTTCTGTATGCCCTGTGTCATGCACTGGGCGTTGAAATGAAGTGCTTACTGGCCGGTGTAGATGACACTGCCGTTCTCCACTTGCTCGTCATGTCCCAGGTAGGTCGTGGATTCCACTCCGCCGAAATCAACTTTGGAAAGGATGAGATATCCGCCTCCGAAGATGATGATCAACGCCCAGACGATCCCCATGAACAGATCAAACGATTCTTGTTCGCGCTGACGATAACGGTAGGTCATGATGTTGTCCTCGCCCCGCGTCACACGCCGGGTATTTTTGTTTTCGAACCCGTAACAGAAAAACCGATGTTTACTTATTTCAAACAAGAGAAATACTCAAACATCGGTTTTGCTATCATCAATCCTTCTTCGCCAACGGCTTCGAAGGACATGATGGGACTGGATAGCACAGCTCTCTCCCCGAGTTGTAATGATTTTAACTCGTTCAATATACCATATTTTGGGGGTTTTGTCAAGGTATGAGCGCTAAAAAATCGCTCATTTGAGCGATTTTCGTTTTTAGGATCTTCGAGGAATTAGTCGGCTTTTGGCATGGCTTTAAACAAGAAGTGCATATTGGTTACGGGAGTGTTTTTGACGTTGAAATTTGCGAATATCTTGCAAAATTCATCGACAGTGCCATCGATCAGGTCTGTGTGGAGCTCGCCGATGAAATAATCGACTCTGTTTATTTGCGTGAAAGCTCGAAATGTTTTCAATTCTGCGCCTTCGATGTCGAATTTGATGAGATCAACATGCGGGAGATGAAGTGTCTGCATAATTGTGTCGATCGTTTGCGTTTTTACTCGCGCGAACGAGGCATGAGCAACATGTTGGTTCAGTGATGAGGAGAATGAACCTTCGGATTGCAGAAATAATTTTTCCGTTCCGTTTTGATTCGAAATAGCGTATGGAAACAGATGAACGTTTGAAAATTGTGCACAGTTTTTTTGCAGACGTTCGAAGATATTCGGGTTCGGTTCAAATCCGTAGATGATCGCATTCGGATATTTCAGTTTGAAGGCGATGATCGACGTTCCGATGTTGCTTCCCAAATCCAAAATGATTTTTGGAATGGGCATTTCCGGGAATGCATATTCATTTCGACCAATGACATCCACGAGGGCGAGCAAATCGTAATAATCAAAAATAAAAAATTCAAACGTCTTGTCGAATTGTTTGAGTCGAACGGATGTTTGCATCGTTGATCGAAGATGAAACCATTTTTTCACGAGAAACAAAAAACAAAGAAAGAATATTTGAAATTTCGCGCGGTTGTTCGCACCGAGTGAAACAAGCAATGCGGTTGTTTTGATTTTTTCGCGAACGCGTTTGATGAATGTCATAAAAAATTATTTTTCGAAATGTTCGAATTGTCTCAGATATTCTTTTGCGGTCTCCGTCCATGCAAATTTTTTTGCGCGTTCGATTCCCGTGCAGTGCAATTGTTCTTGCAACGGTTTTGACTGCATCACTCCACGAATCGCGTCCGCAATATCCTGCGCATTGAACGGATCCACATGCACAGCCGCGGTTCCCGTCAGTTCCGGCATGCTCGAAGTTTGACTCGTGATGACGGGCAATCCGCAGGCCATTGCCTCGAGAACGGGGAGGCCAAAACCTTCGTAGAAAGATGGCCAAACCAATACGGATGCGGAGCGATAAATGGTTGGGCGATCGATCGCGTTCACATAATCGAGTGTGTGCACCCAGTCGCAAACGTCACGTCGCCACATGCGGCGGCGGATCGCATGAGATTTCCATCCCCATTTTCCGACGAGGAACAGAGGTAAATCGTCGTGTGTCTTTTCACGATAGAGTTTCATTCCCTCGATAATCGACAATACATTTTTTCTCGGCTCGATCGTGCCGACGAATAAGGCAAACCGTTTCGGAAGTTTTAATTTCGATCGCACACCATGATCTCGCGCTTCCATGTTCGGGTGAAACGTCGAGTCAACACCGTGCGGAATCGCGATGACATCATCAGACGATTTTCGAAACACACGTTCGACATCGCGCTTCGTCGATTCGCTCGGTGTGATGATGGTTCGACTTGCTTCGATTAATTTCTCGACCCGAATCACTCGATGCCACAATCGCATTTTCCATGAATAGAATTCCGGAAAGAATTTCCACGAAAGGTCGTGAATGGTGAGGATTGTCGGAATGTCTTTTGGCAAAATCGTGATATTCAAATTTGGCATGAAGATGAGGTCGATTTCATCTGGCACAAGCCAATTGATCGACGGACTTTTCAGAAAGAGAAATTTGAGATTGAGAAGTTTGTTCGAAATCGAAATGTGACGATGTGTTACGAACGATGGAAACGTGAATGTCGAAGATGAACGTTCACGAAACAATCCGAGAAGATCCGGTTTCGTTTTCCCCGTCGTTAATAAAACGAATTGATGTTCATTCGAAAATTTAAAAAGAGCGTGAAGCAATTGGATTGTGTATTCTCCAACTCCGCTCACGCTTTTTTCATGAAGATGTCGGCAATCAACGAGAATTCGCATAAGGCAGAGGTGAACAAATGAGAACAAAGGTGACCAAAGGAATGAGGCAAAAACACGGAACATCCTCTGTTCACGTTTGTTTACCTCTGTTCACCTTTGTTTACCTTTTGTTTCACCAACTCTTTCATCTGATCGACAAACTTTTCCCGACTAAACTTTTCTGCGTGTGATTTGATTTTGTGCGGATCATATTTCGATCCATCGAATTGCGATAAATGCTGTGCGAGTTCATCGACGGATTGCGTTTCGAAGAACTCTCCGCTCAGACCCTCGACAACGGTTTCCGTCGCACCGCCTTTTCGATATGCAATCACAGGAGTTCCGCTTGCCATCGCCTCAACGGGCGTGATGCCGAAATCTTCTTCTTGCGGATGAATGAACGCTTTTGCGTTTGCATACAACTCGCGTTGTTCTTTTTCGGACACACGTCCGAGAAATTCCACGTTTGACTTCGCCATCTTGCGTAATTGTTTTTCGACGGGGCCGTTTCCGAAAATTTTAAGTGGGACGCCGGTTTTATTCGCTGCCTCGATCACCAAATCGAAACGCTTGTACGCGACGAGACGACCTCCTGTGAGAAAATACGTTTTTGGTTTCGGGGAAAGATGAAAATGATTTGTTTCGACGGGCGGAAAAATAATTTCCGAGTCTCTTCGATAAAATTTTTTGATGCGATCGGCGACTGTTTGCGAATTTGCGACAAAATGATCGACGCGTTGTGCGGCAAGTTGATCCCATGTGCGCAATCGAGAAAGCACGGGTGGTAACATCGCCTTCACAAATGCCGGTACGCGCAACTCGCGAATGTAACTTTGTGTGTCTGTCCATAGATAGCGTGTCGGGGTGTGGCAATAACAAATGTGAATCGCATCCGGTCGTGTGATGATTCCTTTTGCAAACGCGCTCGTCGAGGAAATTACGACATCAAATTCGCGCAGATCATAATGTTCCGTCGCGGTCGGCATGAGGCTGATGTACCACTGGTACTTTCGTGTCGCGAAAGGGAATCGTTGTAAAAACGAGGTTCGAATATCCTTTCCGACAAACCCCGGCATCTTTTTTTCATCAAAAAACAAAACAAAGGTCGGAGCTTCCGGCCATGTTTCTTGTAGGACTTCCAGCACTTTTTCAGCACCGCCGTCTTGAACCAGATAATCATGAACAAGCGCAATCTTCATATCAGTGGCACTTTACCTGATCCTGCAATCATTGACAATTTCGTATTAGAAACAAAAACCACAGAAAATATCTGTGGTTTTTGCAGACCCGGGCCCAAGACTCTCGCCTTGGTGGACCCGACGGGGATCGAACCCGTGATTATCAGTGTCAAACGGATCGAGGTTGCCATTACCTCCACAGGCCCATGATGCCCGGGAAATAAAAAACTCCTAACACATGAGTTAAGGAGTTTTTTATTGACACTGATATAGTAGTGAAGGTCACCACCTCAATCCGTATTTCTATTTAATCAGAAAATTTTTCTGTTGTCAATGGTTGGTTGTGGATTAGTACGCGCCTTTTCGAAAAATTACGACGATTGGCGTCTTCAACAAAATATACAAATCCAACCACGGACTCCAGTGCTCGATGTAATATGTATCGAGTCGAACCTCCTCATCGAAATCGAGGTCGGCGCGGCCGGAGATTTGGGCGAGACCGGTGATGCCGGGTTTAATCGTTAAAACTTTTCTGTGTTCGGGTTTGTATTTGGCGACTTCTTCGGGCATGTGCGGGCGCGGACCGACCAAACTCATGCGGCCGATGAAGACGAGAAAAAATTCGGGAAGTTCGTCAATGGAAAATTTTCGAATAAACCGGCCAACGTGTGTGATGCGCGGATCATTCGCAATCTTTACCATCGGAGAATTCTTGCGTGTGTCTTGTGATGCGAGTTCGGTATAGCGCATGTTATGCGAGTGGGGGATCATCGAGCGGAATTTGAAATAGGCAAACGGAGTTCCTCCTTGACCGACGCGTGTCATTTGTTTGTTGTCATCAAGTCGCGAAAAGAAGATCGGTCCGCGTGAATCGAGTTTGATCGCGATTGCGGTGAGGAGCATGATCGGCGAGGTGATGACGATTAAGATCAATGATCCGAAGATGTCGAAAAGACGTTTGTAAATTGCGCCCCAACCGTCGAGTGGTGTTTTTTGCACTTCAATGACGGGAATACCCGAGAACATGTGGATGACGGAGCGTCCGACTGCGGTTGCGTACAAATCGGCACTGTATCGAAATCCGAGATGTTCGACATCGGTGAAGGTGATGAGATCGAGGGTTGTTTGTTTGCCTGCGTCCGGATCCGCAAGTAAAATTTCATCGATTTTGTTTTCCGATTTCAAGCGTTTGATTTTTTTTGCGGTCGCATCGTCAAATGTTTTGAATGAGGCGACAATCGAAAGACCAAGTGAAGGTTTCTTTTTGAAAATGTTCGTCAGTGTTTCCGCCGTATCCGTCGATCCAATCACAACAACGCGATACACGCCGATTCCGGAACGCATAAGCGATCGCTGTACACCGCGAATCGCGAGACGGCCGAGCGAGACGAAGACAATCGCGAAGAACCATGCTACAAGCGCGATGAAACGGGAATCAAAAAGCGTGCGCGAGAAAAAGAGAATCGCAAACACGAGCGCCATCGAGGCGGAACACGCGAGAACGACGCGCGAAAGTTCTTTCCAAATGGAACGTCTGTGTGTCGAGTAAAGTCCCGCGGTTGCAAAGACGAAAATCCAAATCGACAATGCCGGAAGAAGAATTGTTAGATATTGCGACAAAGACAAATTGAAAATGACAGGACGAATGGAAACAAAATACGGATGAAATCGAGAATAGTACGCAGCGATTCCCGCGGCGACAAGTGCAAAATAATCCAGCGGAACAAGCAGTAAAGTAAATGTTAATTCAGATCGTTTCATAAATTCATTCGTAGGGGCGGGTCTTGTGCCTGCCCGTTGATGTGCATCAGTTCGAATAATTATTCTCATCGTATCAAAAAATCCCGCGCGAGGCGAGATTCTTTGGTGTTCCAGGAGTTCTCTGTAAGCCGGATTTTGTCTGCCCAATCTTGCGATCAGGGAGATGACCATTTATCTTGCCCCGACATTGCTGTCGGGATCTAGCGAGCGACCAAATTTGCTCTTACATCAGACAGTCCTTCGCTTAAAAAAAGCTACGGACTGCCACCCGTAGCCATTTTCGGGCGTAGGGTGGAGGGGTTTGCCACGAATGCATGTCACCATGCAGCGAGATATGTAGCTCTTGCGAACACCATATCACTTTTCACGTTTCATCATCCTACGCCGAGGCTTCGGACGACTAGTATAGTCTCTGTGGTACTTTCCCTAGGTTTTGAGTCCGAGATCAAGGAATAGATTGCTCCAATTCCTCGCGCCCTGATTCTTATGCCCGATTGCCGTTAACAATCTTCTTTTTTCAACATGCCTTGCGACACGCCGGATGTCCGGACTTTCCTCACGTTGCCTTGCGGCAAAGGGTAGCCATCCGATATTCCTGGAACGATTGAAAGAATAGCATGAGAAACGCCGCGTGTCAATCGATGTGGATTACGCCATTCCGATTTTATTTCTCACATCCATCATTTTCTTTTGCGCGATGATTCGTGCGTTGTGCGCTCCTTGTTCGAGAATGTTTCGAAGAGCCGATTCATCTTCGAGCAATGTTTGAATTTTCGTTTGAATCGGCACGAGAAATTTCGAAATATGTCCGGCAAGGGCAATCTTAAAATCACCGTAGCCTTTACTTGCGAATTCCTTTTCAATTTCTTTGATTGTTTTTTTTGTGACCAGCGAATAAATCGTCATCAAGTTTGCAACAGCCTTTCGCGATTCATCGAAAAGAATCGTTCCTTCCGAATCCGTGACGGCACTTTTGATTTTTTTCAGAACCGTCGCTTCGTCGTCCATGAGCGAAATGTAATTTTTGTCGCTTGGTGCAGACTTTGACATTTTCTTTTCCGGATCGTCGAGTCCCATGATGCGCGCGCCTTGTTTTCGAATGACGGGTTTTGGAATAACGAAGGTTTGTCCAAATCGTTTGTTGAATTTTTCTGCGAGATCGCGCGCGAGTTCGACATGTTGCTTTTGATCTTCACCAACGGGAACGATCTCTGTGTCGTACAGCAAAATGTCCGCTGCCATGAGTACAGGATAATCGAAAAGTCCGACCGAAACCGATTCACCTTTGACACGCGCTTTATCTTTATACTGTGTCATGCGCTCCACTTCACCCATCGACGCGACGCAATTCAATACCCACGCAAGCTCCGTGTGTTCCTGCACGTTTGATTGTCGAAATAACGTCGTCTTTTTTGGATCCACACCGGCAGCAAGATATGCCGCGACGGCAAAGACAATGTTTTGGTGAAGTTCTGCCGGATCTTGCGGAACGGTAATCGAATGATAATCCGCCACAAACAAAAAATTCGCATCGCCTGACGCCTGTTGTTCCAAAAACGGTTCGATCGCCCCGAAATAATTTCCGATATGCAAAATGTTCGTCGGTTTGAGTGCGGTAAGAGTGCGGGACATAAATAAATATAATTCGTAGGGGCGTGGTCTTGTGCCCGCCCTCAATTCGAAATCATTGTAACAGGCACTGTAAATGGCGCAAAGGGTTCGGAAATTAAAAAACGCAATCGAGGAGCGATTGCGTCAGGTGGGTCGTCGGGCCGGAAGGTGCGAGACGTTGCTGTTGCGCTGGCGAGGTTCCCAGTTCCAGAGTTCTTTCGCTTGCGCCGCATCCTTGCAGAGCCAAGGCTTTTTCTCGTAGTGCAGATCTCCGTGACCGTTCTTGGCGAGGAATTCATCGAGAAGCTCGACTCCTTCATCACCCTTCTTGGCCGCAGCGATGTACATGGCGGTGACCGGGCCGTCGACGTGTGTGTTCCAGAGTTTGCGCAACATCGCGTTCAGGTCATCGAGCGATTCGACACCTTGCTCGAGATCCGTATCCACGGCTTTGCGCCAGGTGGAAATGGCTTCCATCGCTGGCGTTGCCTTGATACCGATTTCATCGAGCGCCGCGACACGTGCCGCCTTGATCGCGTCTTGCAGATCTTTCATGTAGTACTCGGCAAGGTCGCGCGTTGCGAGATTCCGGGCGAAGAACGGCCCAAGTTCGAGGATGAACACGAGAGCGAAGCATCCGAGGAGGCCCCACCACACGGAAGATCCTTTCGTCTTGGGAAGTTCGCTGTACAGCGTCCCGATCTGATCGATCATGCCGGTCTTGATCACGACGCCGTACTTGCTTTCGACCTCGGCGTTCGAGAGCGTTTGCAGATTTTTCTCTTCTTGTGCCTTTTTCACACGCAGGGTGGTGACTGTGTCTTGCGGACCTTTGCGTTTTCCGATGATTTTCGCATCGAACGCATCGGTCTCTTCTTTCTGCTTCGTTCGCAAGGTTCCGATTGCATCGTGTTGCGCCCCCGCGTCTTTTCGGAGGATCTTCACTTTCGATGCGGCGTCGAGGGCGATCGAGGTGCGTTCCGTCTTGCGTCTTACAGCATCTACGGCCGCCTTCTCGAGTTCGAGTGCCTGATCCATTTCTTTTTTCTGTGCCTCGGCCATGTTCGTGCGATCCGTGTCGATCTGCTTGTTCACGGTCACGACGTTGTCTTCCGCGGATTTGATCTGGGGATTCCAGACCGCGTTGATCTTGTCGTGTGCCACCGTGACAATCGTTGCACGTTGCAGGTCTGTGATGTCACCGTGAAAGAAGTCGAGTTGCCACGCGAGCGATGTGAACAGGGTCAGAACGAACGAGATTCCGATGCGGCCGTAGTTCACCCATGAACTGGTGCGCTTTTCGTTCTTCACGAAGTTCAGGATGTCCATCACGAGGATGAACGCCGGCAGAACGATCGCAAGAGCGATGGCGAATCCGAGCGAGAAGGCGATCAGGCCGAACTTGAACCAGACGAACGAGATGAACCCGCTGAACACGAGCGCAAGAGGTGCCCAGATGTTCATGACGGTTCGCACCGTCTTCTCCTTGGGGATTCCGTATGGCTGCAGTTGCATGAGCTCCCGCAGCCAGTTCATCCCGTCTTTTCCCTTGTTTTTCTTGTCTTTTTCTTGCGGCATCGTCATTCACCTCCCTTTGAAACTGAAGCAAAATTGCTTTGTTTACGGCAAACGGTATGCGCGTAGACCGATGACTGTACACGAAAATGACGATTTTGTCAACCAAAAAACCCGTTTCCTCGAAACGGGCCATTTGTTCGTACTGGACGGTCGCGACCGTCCACTACACCTCGATAATCACTGGCAAGATCATCGGGCGGCGTTCGGTTTTTTTGAAGAGGAATTTTCCGACTTCATCGCGAATCTGATCACGGATGTATTTTGAATCCGCTTCCGATTGCGCGTCTCCGACCTTTGCGCCGACCTTTCCTTGTTCCATAATCTTTTTAACTTCTTTGCGTGTGCCTTCAATGAGTTCAATGTGATCCTTCATGAAGATGAATCCGCGGCTCACGATATCTGGATTACCGACGAGTTTGCCTGAGCGTTTTTCAATCTGCACAATGACGACGACCATTCCGTCTTCCGCAAGCGCGATGCGATCTCGTAACACGACCTGTGAGACATCGCCCACACCGAGTCCGTCGACGAATACGTAGTCGCTTGGAACTTTTTCTTGCGTGAGTCGTCCGCCGTCTTTCCAAAATTCCATGACCTGTCCGTTGTCGACGATGAAAATATTATCTTCATGCCATCCCATCGATTGCGCAACCATTCCGTTCTCGCGAAGGAGAAAATGATTTCCTTCAATCGGAACATAGTATTTTGGTTTGAACAGAGCAAGCATGAGTTTGATGTCTTCTTTTTTGGCGTGACCTCCGGCGTGCACATCCATCATTTTGTAGTTGATGACCTTGCATCCTTTGCGGTAAAGCGTGTCCATGAGACGTTGCACCGAGTTTTCATTTCCCGGAATGACGGAACTTGAGAAGATGATTGTATCGGACTTTCGCACGCGAATGACGCGGTGTTCATTGTTTGCGATACGATTGAGTGCGGCGTTCTTTTCTCCTTGCGCTCCCGTACAAATCAAAACGAGTTTGTCGTCCGCGTAGCTGTCCATTTGTTCCGGTTTGATCAAAGTTGAAAGTTGGCACTTGATGAATCCGAGTTCCTTTGCGATTTCAATGTTGGTACGCATGGAGTATCCATCGATCGCAACTTTCTTTCCGAGCGACTCCGAGATTTCGATAATCTGTTTGACGCGAGCGAGAAGGGAAGCGAATGTTCCGATGATGACGCGGCCCGGTGCTTTTTCAATCACGGCGCGCAATTCATCTTCGATTACTTTTTCTGAGACTTGGTGACCTGGAACGTTTGCGTTTGTGGAATCTCCCATGAGAACAAGCACGCCTTTTTTTCCGATTCCGGCGATCTGTTGAAAGTCTGCGTGTACGGTTCCTGCGGGATGGAAATCAAATTTCCAATCGCCTGTGTGACAAACCGTTCCAACGGGAGTCTCAACGACGATTCCGACGGAATCTGGAATGTTGTGGTTGATGTGGAAGAAGGAGACTGTGAAAGCTCCGAGTTTCAAGATGTCCGTGTTCTTTGTGACTTTGAGGTTAAGTGGACGCGTGTGAAAATCTTCCTGGCGACGTTTGATGATCCCGGCAGACATAGGTAACGCGTAAATGGTTGGGTTGCCGATGTTTGGGACGACATGAGGAATGGCACCGATGTGGTCATAGTGACCGTGTGTGATGATGACACCGCGCACGTTTTTCTCTTTGCCTTTCAAATACGACATGTTCGGGATGATGTAATCGATTCCTGGCATGTTCTCTTCCGGAAACTGAAGACCCAAGTCGATAATGATAATGTCATTTTTGTATTCGATGAGCGTGCAGTTACGTCCGACTTCTTCACATCCACCGAGAACCATAATACGCAACTTATCTCCATTTGGCGCAGAAACGGTTTTAACGATGGGAGTAATAGAAGATTGATGGACAGTGACAGGACGTTTTGCATGAAAGACACGGCCGCGAAATTTGTTTCCTCCGCCGCCAGCTGGTCGAGGAGGTTGTGGTTTTTGTTGTGGTTGAACCATATATGAAATAGTAAGTGAAGTCGTTGAGTCGTTAAGTTGTTGAGTCTAGGAGAACACGTGTTTATTTTTTTTGAATAGAAAATAAATTTCCTTGACTGAACGACTTACAGACTCAACGACTCTTTTTTTTGTTTTCGAATAAATAAAATGATCGAGAAATAAAAACAAAACTCCGCCAAAGGCGGATCCGCCTCTGGCGGAAAACACAATCTCGATCAAAAAACTTCAATTGTGAAAGAACAGCTTCTCTCTACACGTCAAAGACCGAACACGTAATCTTTTTGAGATGTTTGGTTGAACACCCGGAAAAGATTGCGTGACGTCTTCATTGTATCGCGATTCATCGACGCAGGTCGAATCGGATTGTTTGGTGCGGATGAGAGGACTTGAACCTCCAAGGGCTTGCGCCCACAGGCTTCTGAGACCTGCGCGTATACCATTCCGCCACATCCGCGGGTGGGTAGCAAGTAGCATGGATCGTTTTCTTTCCAGCTACCTGCTACTTGCTGCCGGCTCCTTTTTATTTTAATGCTTTCTTTGTTTTGATATACCAATCCGTGATGTTCGCGAATCGATCTGAAGGGACGCGTAATGAATTTGGGGTGTTGAAGTGAACCTTTTTTCCGATGGCGTAGGAGTAACTTGATTGATAGAGGAATACGGCTGGGACATCTTTTACCAAAAGATCCTGGAATTGTCGATAGATGGTTGCACGATCTGCGTCATTTGAAGCGGCTCGTGCCTTTTCGAGCAATGTGTCTACGTCTTTGTTTTGATAATGACTGATGTTTAATCCGTTTGTTGTTATTTGGGAAGAATGCCAGAATGCATAGGGATCTGTGTCGACTCCCGCATAGTCTGCTGCGAGTAACAGATCGTAGGATTGAGAATTTACGACATCGGACATCAGATGGTCTGCGTCTACCGTTTTGATTGTGATGCTGATGCCGATTTTCTCTAATTCATTTTTGATTTCCGTTGCCACACGAGAAAATTCCTCACTCGAAACAGTCACCAGAGTAAACGAGAGGTCTGAAGGTGTTTGAATGGGGGTAGGAGTTTCCGGTTCCTTCTTCTTATTTTTATTTGTTTTGGTAGGTGTTTCGATTTTTTTTGAAGGAATTTTTCTCCACACAGATCCTTCCGGTTTGAGATACCCAGCTGTATCCAGTGTTGTCATTGCAGAGACGGGATCAAAATGATTCGATGCAAAAGATGCATCATAGCCTGTCGATTCATTCATGAGAGGTCCGTTCAATACGATCGCGTGTGTATCGAGAATTGTTTTGACGATCGATTCTTTATCGATGGCTTTTGAAATCGCAAGTCGAATGGCGGGATTTTTCAGAATGGAATTTTGTGTGTTGAAGAAAAGATTTGTTGAGCGCGGAATCGATGCGAATACTTCGATGACATTATGATTGTTCTCAACCGTTGTGCGATGTTCAAATGCGATATATCCGACCCCTTCCACGTTTTTGTTGATGAGTGCTTGGGAGGCGGATTCTTCATCCGGATAAAATTTGAAAATCAATTGGTCAATTTTTGCGGATTGATTGTAATAATGATTATTCCGTTTGAGCGTGTAAGAACGGATTGAGCCTTTTTTGTCTTTACTGAATTCTTGAAAGACGTACGGACCGCTTCCGATTGGCTGAAGGTTCAAAGAAGCAAGCGGTGCGTTTTGTGCAAGAATATCTGACCAAAGATTGTTTGGAAGAATACCGATGGTGAGATGTTGTGGAAACGTAGATGAAGCTGTTGGAAGTGTAAAGGAAACGGTTTGATCGTCCACCTGTTCGACTTTTACGTTTTTGAAAGAAGCGATAAGTGGACTACGATAAATTGGATTTTGAATGGCAGTATAGGTGAACACGACATCACGCGCTTGAACGGGTTCACCGTTTGAAAACGTTGCGTTGGTGCGAAGATGAAACGTGTATTGCGTTTGATCTGCATTGACTTGCATGGAATCTGCAAGATCATTGACATAGCCTTCTTTTGGTTGCCATTTGAGCAATCCTGAATAAAGAAGGGAAGAGAGGTCCGCGTCTACGTCATTTGTCGAAGCATAAAGTGGATTTACGAATCTTGGGCTTCCAATAAGTGCCTCTGTGTAGGTTCCACCCGTAGCCGGAATTTCAATGCGATGCATGAATGCGTAAACACCAGCAAGAAACAAACTTGGTAAAATGATCAGAGCAAGAGATCCCGCAAACCATTTTTTTTCTCCGACCGTCATGACACTTGGAAGTTGCTCCCACTGTTTCCATGTTGGAAACGAACGCGGTTTTGTGACAGAAAGAACCTGGCGAAGCGCCAAGCTTTTTGTTTGATCCGTTCCTTTGTGTTTAAAAAAACGCGTGAATGGCAGATAGTCGCGTAAAATAATTTCGTAGTGGACGGTCGCAACCGTCCTGTTCGAAAATGATTAAGCAAGAAGAATTCCCGCAAGACTGATACCAAAAAAGAGAATAGCGAATACGATGGTCAATTGAAATAATTTTTTTTCTGCGCCGCGTTTTGTGCGGAACACGTTTCCACCTCCGCCGAATGCCGCTCCGATTCCCGCTCCGCGTGCTTGCAATAAAATTGCTGCGGTAAGCAATACGGCGAGAACAAGCTGTGCAATTTTTAAAATCAAAGGAATGTTCATATTTTGGATAATAGGTGGGGTCCCCAGACCCCGCGCGTATTCGAATAACGAATAATCAATGACGAAACGATATCAAAATCAACCGAATACGTCAACCTACACGAGCGGATTTCCCGGCGGAGCCGGGTCCGGCTCCGCCGGATCTCGGCGCGCCAAATCGTTTCATGCCTTTTCCTGAGACGATCATTTTCGGATTCATTTTTTTGTGACGACGTTTTGCTCGCGCTTCTTCTTTCGATTGTGCAATCTCGTGTGGATGATTCATATCATGTGTTGCATGGAAACATGATATACTTTTTTGAAAGAAATCGTAAATCATTATGTCCGACGAACAAGAACATCGCGCGCGCAGTTGGGTTGCGACCATCGTCACTCTTCTGTTTGTGTTTGTTCTCGGGATGTTTGTGTGGCGCATTATTTTTTATACGCAGCAACTCCGTTCTGGGGGAGTGAATCTGACAGATCTGAATTTTGATAAAACCGTTTCAACCATTTCGAAGTTCGCGTCGAAGCCGATCAAAGATCAAGTCGTTGATGTGACAACCAAAGATGACCCATCTCTCGGTCGAGAGGGTGCTCTTGTTACGATTGTTGAATTCGCGGATTTTGGTTGTCCGTATTCTCGAGAAGCAAGTTTTACGTTACGTACGCTCGCGGCGCAGTATCCGGACAAGGTTCGATTTATCTATCGCGATTTTCCGATTATCGAACTTCATCCTCTCGCAGAAAAAGCTGCGGAGGCAGGGGAATGTGCGCATGAACAAGGAAAGTTTTGGGAATATCATGACAAGTTGTATCAGAATCAGGATTCACTCGATGATGCTTCATTCGATTTGTTTGCAACGTCATTGAATTTAGATGTTCCAAAATTTCATCAATGTCTTACAAGCGGAAAATATGCATCCGAGGTCGCACAGGATATTGAAGACGGATTAAATGCAGACGTCCGAGGAACACCAACGTTTTTTATCAACGGCAATCTTATTGCCGGATCCGTTCCGAAAGATATTCTTGAGAAAGTTATTTTGACGGTAAACGATCAGACAAAGAAATAATGTTTTATGCAAAAAATCAGATCCATTTTTTTTTCACAGATGGTCGTGATTTGCGCGATCGTCTTTGCAAACATCGCGATCATGGCCCCATCGGCATATGCGATCTGTTCTTGTTCGTGTAAAGGGGCGGGTGCATCCGCGTGGAGTGTTCAACCGGGAACGGTTCCGGGTGATGCTGAATGTGCGAAGGAGTGCGGAAAAGATGTTCAATCCAAATGTGAAGTTCCGTCCGGTGGAACGTCTTCTGCGGGGAAATGTCTCACGTGTTTTTGTCAGACAAGTGACGGTGCTGTCGGAGTCGGATCTTTGACTCCGTCTGCATGTCTTGCCGCCTGCACCAAACAAAATAGTCCTGCCGTTTGTGCATACACTATCGATCAGTATCCAGACAGAAATTTGCAATGTTTTACAAAAACACAGTGTGAGACGCCTTACGCGGGGAAAGACAAAAATCTCACAGGAAAGAAAATCGGCATTTTTTCGGACGGAGAAAGTGGAATCCCTAAATTTCAACCGCCTGAATGCATATCTGGTTCGCGTTATTGTTTTCCAAATCCGCAACTTGCAACACCCCTTACATTGAACGTTGCGATCGGTTCTTTGACCACAGCAATCGATGTTGCGCAATACATTCAGGCTCTTTATAACTGGATGATTGGCGCTGGAGTCACGATTGCGATTGTTCTCATCATGATCGGTGGATTGCAATACGTTCTCGGTGCGGGTGGAGGCAGTGCTGCGAAGACGGCGAAGAAACGCATTGCAGACGCCATCATCGGACTCATCCTTCTTCTTTGTGTCAATTTAATTTTGAAAACAGTGAATCCGTATTTGTTGAGCTTGAAAGTTCCACAACTACCGATGATTCGAACAGTTGATCTCATTAGAGGGCAAAATGATTGTAAAACATTAGCGGAGAAATATATTTTGACGGATGAAAAAGGGAACGTGATTACAGATCCTGATAGTAAAAAATGCGGCGACAAAGCCGTTGTGAAAGAAACAAAAGATCACACGGCCGTGCCGAGTGGATCTTCTTGTGACTTTACGACGTGTCCGGAAGGGGAGGGTGTTTGTTTTGCGGGAAAAGGAAAACCGCAATGCATGAAATGTGAGGAAGTAGTGGAAGGGAATGATATGAAGATCACTCCAAATTCATCTGTTTGCAGTCAACTTTCTTTGAAAAATGGAAACAGTGCAGGCTTCTCTGATATTCATCAGTGCGGATGGACGAGAGATAAAGATGTAAATGAAGGGTTTTTTAAAACTGGTTCATTCGGATCGTGTGCAATGATAAACATTGATTGTAATCAAGTCCCTTCGTGCGGTGAGTATGGAAGTGTCGGAGAAGTGGAAAATACTCTTTCTTCAGATAAATTGTCCGGAATCACGGATGAAAATGATTTTGCTTGCTCAGTAGAATCTCTTACACAATCAGGTGGCGGTTGCGGAGATTTCGGAATTAAAAGTATCTGTCAAGAAAATCCTTGTAGCGCCGCGAAGGGAGGGAAAGTCGGAACAGGTTGCGTGTATTCCCCTGCGGAATCTAAGTGTCTCTCAACGAGTGAGGTTATTACCAAACCGTCCGTGACCAACAAAACTTGCGATTCAATTAAATGTGACGCTCCAAGTATTTGTGTGAGTGATGAGACGAAGCCAGAAGATGGTGGACCGCATTTTGGATGTGCAACATGCGAACAATTAACGGATGGAAATGCACTTGGACAGGACGGGAAAAAGATCATTCCATCGTCATCTGTTTGTAATCAAATTCCTTCAACGAAGTTTAATCGATGTAAATGGTCAAAGGCCGATAATTTAACAAATTACAATCCATTTAATGATGTGGGAGCATGTGCCGCCATAAAAATCGATTGCAGTGAGATCAAGACGTGTGATAAATATCAATTTGTCTCTGCAACGAATGCGACGGTTGCAGGAGATCATTGGTTGTACTTGATTGAACCGGCCGTAGGAGATTTTTCCTTTCAGAGTATCTGTGAAGAAAATCCGTGTGGTGTTCCAGGAGGATGTGACGGAAGTGGAAAGGCCTGTTCCGCCAAATAGGAAAAGAAAAAGGAGCGAGCTCCAATGCTTGCTCCTTTTTCTTTTGCGTGATAGACTCGCAGACGATTTTATTTCGATCATCTGTCGAGCTTCCTATGCCTCAAGAATACATTTCTGTCCGTGGTGCGCGTGTGCATAATTTGAAAAACATTGATGTTGATATTCCAAAAAATAAATTGGTGGTGATCACGGGACTTTCAGGATCCGGAAAATCTTCACTTGCCTTCGATACGATTTACGCGGAAGGACAGCGCCGATACATGGAATCGTTGTCGAGTTATGCTCGACAATTTCTCGAGCTTCAAGACAAACCGGATGTCGATGAGATTCTCGGACTTTCTCCGACGATTGCGATTGATCAGAAATCTTCTTCGCACAATCCGCGCTCAACCGTCGGAACAGTGACGGAGATTTATGATTTTTTGCGTGTCCTCTTTGCGCGTGCCGGACGTCCGCATTGTCCGAAGTGCGGAAGACTCGTGACCGAGCAAACGCTCGTACAGATGGTGGATGCAATCGAAAAGATGATTGGGAAAGATACAATCTTGTTGTTCGCACCAGTTGTGAAAGAACAAAAGGGAGAACATAAACATGTTTTGCAAGCCGCGTTGAATGCGGGATTCACTCGCGTTCGTTATGACGGATTGATTGTTGATACGGAGGAGGCAAGCATCATGCGCAAAGATAAAAAGAAAGATCATGATATTGATGTTCTTGTGTTTACATTTGAAGGCGGCATGACGTATTCGAAAGATCATGTGACAGCGCTCGTGAAGAAAGCGCTTGATTACGGAAATGGATTCATTACACTTGTGAATGATGAAACAGGCGATGAACGTGCACTTTCGCAAAGCTTCATGTGCGGATATGACGGATTGAATTTGCCAAAGCCGGAACCGCGACTCTTTTCGTTTAACTCGCCGTACGGTGCGTGTACGGAATGTACAGGTCTCGGCGAGAAGCTTGTGCTCGAACCGGATCTTGTGATTCCGAATCGTCGGCTCACAATCGAAGAAGGCGCGATTCGTCCGTGGTCTCGCATTGCGGGAAATCAAACGAGTTATCTTCGTCTTCTCGAAATCGTCGGACGCAAACAAAAAATTCCATTGGATGTTCCGGTTGAAAAAATTCCAAAAGCAAAATTTGATTTATTGTTGAATGGAACGGGCGATGAGCTCTACACATTCGACGGACAAGAAGTTCCGTTCACCGGCATCCTCGCGCAACTTGAACAAAAATATCGCGAGACGGATTCGGAATATGTGCGCGCGGAACTCGAGGGTTACATGCGCCGCATGTTGTGTCCGGGATGTTCAGGTAAGCGTTTGCAGCCAGCTGTGCTTGCGATCACGATCGCAGACAAATCGATCGCCGACATTGTGAACATGCCGGTCGAGGATGTGTTTGCGTTTTTCTCCGCCATAGGCGGATCCGCCTATGGCGGAGAATCATTATTGGGGAAGGGTGGAAAGCGAAACAATGTAGGGGCACCCCTTGTGGGCGCCCGCGCGAAATCGAATTCGAATGCAATCGCAAGCGGATTATCATCCGACGAAACATTGATTGTTGAACGTGTGGGAAAAGAAGTCTGTGCGCGTCTGAAACAGCTCACAGAAGTCGGACTTGGATATTTGACGCTTGATCGCTCTGCGATGACTCTGTCGGGCGGAGAATCGCAACGTGTGCGTCTCGCGACACAACTTGGAAGCGGACTCTCTGGTGTCATTTACATTCTCGACGAGCCATCCATCGGATTGCATCCGCGTGATAATGATCGATTGATTCAGACGATTCGCCGATTGCAGGAATCCGGAAATTCCGTGATTGTTGTTGAACACGATGAAGCGATGATTCAAGCAGCGGATTACGTTTTTGATGTTGGTCCGGGTGCAGGAGAATATGGCGGGGAAGTTGTGGCGGAAGGAACGGCCGCGCAAATTAAAAAGAATAAACAATCACTCACCGGACAATATCTTTCCGGAGTACGATCGATTCCAACGCCGAAGAAATATCGCAAAGGAAACGGAAAGGCAATCGAGATCATCGGGGCGACCGCGTTCAATTTGCAAAATGTAAGTGTGTCGATTCCACTTGGAAAACTTGTGTGTGTGACGGGGGTTTCCGGTTCGGGAAAGTCGACATTGATTCTCGACATTCTCGGAAAGTCTCTCTCAAAACATTTTTATCGTGCAAAAGAATTTCCGGGAGCGCATAAAGCATTGAAGGGAATAGAACATATCGACAAAGTTGTCGCGGTTGATCAATCACCGATCGGACGTACACCGAGATCTAACCCAGCGACATACACAGGTGTGTTCACTGCGATCCGTGATTTGTTCACGGAAGTGCCGGAAGCAAAGATGCGAAACTTCGATGCAGGAAAATTTAGTTTCAATGTGAAAGGCGGCGGACGATGCGAACCGTGTTCCGGTGACGGAATGCGTCGCATCGAAATGCAATTCTTGCCGGATGTGTATGTTGAATGTGCGGAGTGCCACGGCACACGTTATAATCAAGAAGTGCTTGAGGTTCACTACAAACAAAAAAATATCTCCGACGTCTTGCAGATGACGGTCGAAGAAGCACGTCGATTCTTTGCGGATCAAACCGCGATCTTCGACAAACTCGATGTTCTTCACGAAGTTGGGCTTGGATACATTCGATTGGGACAATCTGCGACGACTCTTTCGGGTGGAGAAGCTCAACGTGTGAAACTCTCAACCGAACTTTCTCGTCGCGCGACGGGTCGAACGTTGTATATTCTCGACGAGCCAACGACCGGTTTGCACTTCGAGGATATAAAACGATTACTCGGTGTCCTTCACATGCTCGTCGACAAAGGCAACACGGTCGTTATCATCGAGCACAACCTCGACGTCATCAAAGGCGCTGACTGGGTGATTGACATGGGACCTGAGGGTGGTGTCAAAGGTGGTAAGCTGGTCGCCGAGGGGACACCAAAGGATATTGTGAAAAACAAGGAAAGCGTCACAGGAAAATATTTGAAACCATTGTTATAACGTTGGTTGTAGGGGTAGGTCTTGTGCCTACCCATGCGAAGTAAAATTGAAAAACAGGGGGAAATTCCCCTGTTTTTGATTGAAATCATTGACAAAATTGAAATTTTGTGCTAGGATTCACCGTTATTCATTGAATATTATTCGAGAGGGTGGGCACAAGACCCACCCCTACGAATACAAATTATGTTGAAAAAAACCCTTATTTTTACCTTGCTCGTTGCGGCGGCCATCAGTCCGTTTCTTCCCCGAGCGTTTGCAAACGTTAATGATTGGAAAATGCCGATCGTTGATCGTCTTTGGAATGAACCGACCTTTCGTGTCGATCGTTTAGCGCTTCCAAATGGCGTCAGTGAACCAATGAAACGTAATGGTGTTGCGTTTATTTCAAATACATCGAGTCAATGTGCCGATCTTGGTATCTGTGACAAAATCGATCTTTCGATTTTGATGAACGGTAAATTGCAATCCGTAAACGGAGTCGATCAACAATTTTTGAATCCTTCTTTCGCTGTGGCGCAAAAAGGAAAATTTGTGTTTTTTACGAAATCAATGGCCCCATCAAAATGGGTCGATGTTTTCGCTGTTGATCCAAATACGGGAGATGTTCGCGCAGTGACGTCTCTTGATCGCAAGTCGAATGAATTAAGTTTCGTTTCCTTTTCGACGTCTGGTGATCGTTTTTATGCATCCGTCATTCAATCGGATCCGAAAACAAAACAAATCAACAGTTCTCTCGTTGCAAAATCCAACGACGGTGCGTACGAAGAACGGAATATCGATTCTAAATTGAACGCACCGTATCAACAGGTGATGGATGCGTATAATGATCAAGTCCTCGTCAAATTTATTTTTGCGGGTGGAAATAAACAATTGTGGGTCATCAATGCAAAAACGCAGGTCATGTCCGCAATTCCAAACACATGGACAGAACCAAGCGGTGATATTCTTTTCCCGCACTTCCTCTCAAACGGAACGGTTGTCTATTTTCAAAACTATTTGATGTATACCTATAACCCGTTTGCGAAAGAGGCTGTACCTGTTTCGCACGCAACGTTGAACTGGAATGTTTCACCGGAACAGGTCGTAAAAATCAATGGAGATGAAATGACGTGGTCGGATGATAAAAACACCGTTTGGAAATTGGATTCTGAGGGAAACATCAAAATAATGATCGAAAAACAATCCACTGAACTTACAGTGACCGATTCAATCGGATCCGTATCGGTTGGAACGGATGCGCAAGGAAACGTTTGGTTTCAAAATACATCCAACAATACTTCGTTGAAACTTGGATATGGAACACATCCAGTTTTGACGGACGCTCAACATGTGATTTGGAAGGGAACCGATGGGATGATTTACCAAGCAACTCTTTCCGCTATTCTCGCTATGGAGAAAACACAGACCGTGGGTGCATCTTATACAAATCCTGCGGGATACGCCCCTGGGACGCGTGTGAAAGCGATCGGCAATCCTCGCGTGTATACGATCGGAACGGACGGGAACCTTCACTGGATCGTTTCTGAAACGGTTGCAAATGCTGTCTACGGATCACTTTGGAACAAAGGAATCATCGAAGTGAATTCCACAGATCTCTGGCGATATACCAGTGGAAAAAATGTGGATTCTGAACAAACGATAAAAGCAATCTAACATCAAAATAAAAAAATCCCGAAAGCATTTTGCATTCGGGATTTTGTTTTACTTCGCGTATGTGTCTTTGAATTTGCGTTTGAATGGCACGGCGACTTTTTGCAAGAAGGACAATTTCGCACGACGCACCTTTGCTGTTTTCACCAATTCGATTTTTGCGATGATCGGGGAGTTTACGGGATAGATACGTTCTACTCCGAATCCGCCGGCGCTGATTTTTCGAATCGTGAGTGTGCGGGAAACCCCAGCACCTTTGACCCCGAGGACGATTCCTTCAAAGATCTGAACGCGTTCGCGAACTTCTCCTTTTGGAGTGACGTCTTTGATGCGTTCATGGATGCGGACGGTTTGTCCGGCTTTGACCTCTGCGGTTTTTGTCGGAACGACAACAGCTTCGGGTTCAACCGTCTCGACGGGTGTTTCTTCGACGACCTCTGTTGGTTCTGTTTCTTGTTCAGTCATACGGGTGAGTAATCACGTTCGAGAGGAATACATCGTTTTACGAACGATCAGCATTCATGGACACGTTGATTCAATGTGGCGAAATGATAACGAATATCATGATTTTCGTCAACCCGGCAGCTGCCGGGTCAATGGTGGTCGTTTTGTAATCGTTTGTAGGGGATGGTCGCGACCATCCCGTTAACCCATCGTAATAGGCGGGGTGCCCACACCCCGCACGCATTCGATAACCCGTTCGACAATTGATTCCGGCGTCATCGATGACGTATCAATCACGAGATCATAATTCGTTCGATCGAGAAAATCCACGCCATAGTATTTTTGATAACGTCTGGAATCGGATGCAATGCGGTTCTCGATGAATTGTTTCGCTTCGTCGACGTCTTTATATGCTGTTTCGTCCGATCGCTCTCCTGCGCGCGATGCTTCGAAAATTCGCGTTGCACCAACATTCGAATCCACGTCAAGAAATAGTTTGAACGAGTTCGGAATGAAGTGCCAGGACAATCGTCCGTCGATCACGAACGATTCGCCTCGCTTTCCAAGTTCTGTTTGATAATCATCGACATCTTTATCCGTGAATGCTTCCGATTCGCCGATCTCATTTAACGCATCGATCGTGATTCCACGTTCCTTCGCCATTTTTCCACGAAGGTCTCCAACCGAATACCAGGGAACATTCAATTTTTCGGAAAGCATTTTTACAATTGTTGTTTTTCCGGAACCGGGAAGTCCAGTGATGGTGATGATCATATTTATTTTGTGAATCGTTTCGATAATGCTTCCGCGCGTGTTGTGTCGATTTTGGTCAGTTGATCAAAAAGAATTTTTTCTTGTCGAGTATATCCTCCGTTGTGATAGAGGGTTATGCCGCCTTCAAGAATGTTGGGAAGTTTCGGATATTTTTTAATCATGTGCGTGATGTAAGGGTTCATATCTTCTGGCCACGCGGGATGTTTTTCCGATCCTTGAATCAACCCAGTGAAGAATGAAACGTCGCCGTATGTCTGGGCGCCAAGATTGAATGCCTGTTCAAGTTCCTGAAAGGCTTCCGGATATTTTCCTTCCGCAGCATAGACACCCGCATTTTCAAACGTCGGTTGTCCTTTTGTTTCTTCGACAACGGATCGTTGTTTCGCCTCATCAAGAAGTTTGTGTGCATCATCGAAACGATTTTGTGTTCGCGCAATCTGTGCAAGCACGAGGAGAGGCTCTGCACGTTTGGGTGCAAGTTCTTGTGCACGTTCTGCTGTTTGTTTTGCAAACGCTTGCGAGTTCGCATCGCCTAATTGTGTTCCTGCAAACCATGCTTGTGCAAACGCGAGTTTTGGATCCGTCGGATGTTCCGTTGCTATTAAGAGAATTGTATTTTGCATGGTTTTGAGCAGTTGCATCATCTCTTCAGAGTCGATACCAAACATCAAACGCGCCGCTAAGAGAGGTTCATTCATGTGCAGAATCATGTCTGTTTTGTAGGGCGATGGATGATTTGTCGCGTGTTTGAACGCGATTGACGCGTTTGAAATTTCTCCCTGCATGAATGCTTCTTCCGCTGTTTTTATACGTAATTCATCCGCGAATGGTCGAATGTTTGCAAAGACGATAAGGGGAACGCTTGCAACGAATAACAAGAGGAGGCAGAGGATTGCGAGTGTCGATCGTTTTTTTGACGGATCTGTTTGTTCTGTTATTTGTATCGAATCGCGCGCAAAGAAAATCGGCAACGAAGCAAAGACAAAAAATAACAAGACTTGTTCGATGAACAGATCGAACAAAAAGAATTTTTCGATAAGAAATGCGATGACGAATAAGAAGAATGTAATTGCAATTTTCTTTTTTTCTTCGGTCTGTTCAGAGCGACGTTGAAACAACATCCACACAATCGAACTCCAAAGCATCAGATATCCGACAAGTCCGATGATTCCATTTGAAACAAGCAGATCGAGAAATTGATTATGCGCCCGGCTGTACCACATCTCGGTAAGATTTTGTTTTGATTGCGTTGGATCAAACAGGTTGTTGAATGGAACGGAAAATTGTTCGAGTCCCCATCCAAAGATCGGTTTTTCCGCGGATGCACGCAGAGCGATATTCCAAAGTTCAACGCGATCGGATGAATTCGATCGTAAAAGGGAACTGCCTCCTGAGTGTGATTTTTCAAATAAACCTAAACCGACGACGCTGACGACGAGGAGAAGAAGAAAAATAGGAAAGAAAAACTTTTTTGGCAAATGAATCGTTTGCTCTACTCGCGCGGCAACCGTCTTTCGAAACAAAATGATTGCAACAATACTTGCGACGGCGAGTCCGAGGAATGAAGAACGCGAACCGGTGAGAAGAAGCGTGAACAGTTCAAATCCCAAGATCCAAAACAACGGTTTTCGATGGGACGGTTTTTCGATCAACAGCAAACAGACGATGAAAATGTGGATGAGAAGATAGGTGGAAAGAATGAGTGGATTGCCGAGCGTTGATCCAATGCGACCGAATCCGATTTTGAACCATTCGCAAAATCCGAGAATGGAAACGGCGACAGAAACGTAAGTTGAAAACAAAAAGAGACGCGTCCAGTCTGTGCGCTCTCGAAAAAGAGATGTCAGAATCAAAAACCAAAATGCAAAATGGATATACTGGAACAATCCCATCATGTCGTTTTGATTTGACCAAAAACTGGCGATCGGATCGACGCCGAATGCGTGTGTGGCAAGAAGCGTCGCAAGAAAAATTCCGATTCCGATTGTGACGGGAGATGTGAAATTCGGTCGAACACGTTTGTCGAGAATCATCAGAGGGATCCAACACACGATCATGATCTCAACAAGACTTTGAAACAAAAGTGCTTTTGGAAAAACAAAAGGGAAATCAATGCGAAATCCCGGAATGTCCGTGATCAACAAGGGAGACAACAGGATCAGACTGGTTGCGATGACAATGACCGCGCGTAAAAACCGTTGAAATGCCGGAACGGTTTTTGGATAAGCCGTTCCGAACAAGAATGTTTTTATGCGTGACATATCGTAATAGGCGGGGTCCCCCGCCTTCGCCGAGGCTTCGGAGGGCAGGCCAGACCCCGCGTTTGTATTATGTTTTCGGGAACGTTTCCAAAATTAATTTTAATTCTTTTGGCAGTGGGGAAGTGAATGTTTTTGCTTTTCCGTTTGCAAGATGAATCGTCAATGATTCTGCGTGGAGAAAAATACGGCCGAAATTTTTTTCACGGATGTGGCGCATGTTTTTGACATGATACAAATGATCACCCATCACCGGATGATTGATGGCGAGGAAGTGCACGCGGATTTGGTGCGTGCGTCCCGTATGAATGCGCACACTCACAAGTGTGGCATTTTTATATCGTTCAACAACGTCATAATCCGTCAACGCTTCTTTTCCAACTTGATCTCCCGTGCGTGCGACCATACGTCCTTGTCGTTTGGATCGGCTGATCGCAAAGGTGATCGTGTCGTGTTCTTTTGGAAGTGTTCCGTAGACAAGCGCGAGATAGTTTTTTTGTACGGTTCGTTTTTGAAATTGCTCTTTCAGATTTTCAAACATCGCTTGCGTCTTTGCGACAACCATCACGCCGGAAACATCTTTGTCGATGCGATGCACAATGCCGGGACGCACATTTTTCTTCCCCGGGATAATCGAAACATCCCCAACCTTTTTCATTTTAGGATGTGACTTCAGGAGAATATCCGCGACGTTCGGTCGTGGATCCGCGTCGTTTGAGCGATGAACGATCAATCCCGCGGGTTTGTTTACGACGATAAGATCATCATCTTCAAACAAAACTTCAAGTTCCGGAGCGATCTGTTTTTTTGCGCGGGTCGTTGCAGAAATTTTTGGATAAGAAATAACATCACCCATTTCAAGAAACTCATGCACCTTGCAAGGTTTTCCATTTAAAGTGATTTCGCCAGCTTTAAGATATTTTTGAATTTGAGAACGTGTGATTGTCATGATCTCCGTGAGAACATGATCGATACGTTTCCCTTTATTTGTTTCGTCGACGGTGAGTTTCGGCATATTATAAAATATTCATTCGATCAAAGATTCCGAAGAACAGAATTAAGATCAAGGCTGCGACGATAATAAACGTCATTCCATCTACGCCATGATGATTATGTTCATGATGAGCGCGTTTACGGAAATAGATCCCGAAAATGAGAAAGAGGAGTCCGAGAATAAGATAAGGCATAGGGATGGTGGGCGTGCTTGGATTCGAACCAAGGACCACAAAGGTATAAGCTTTGCGCTCTAACCAGCTGAGCTACACGCCCATTTTTCTAGTTATCATACTTTATCTCATTGCCTCTTGTTGGTCGAGAGGTTACAATACAATCGCTATGGATGCTGGAATTTCTTCTTTTATCGTCTTTCTTTCGATTATCTGGTTTTTGTTTTATTGGGTTTTGGGTGGAGTGTTTTTTGCTGTGATCGCAATCTTGCGTCTTGGTCGCGTCAGAAAAGTTCGATTCAGCTGTTTGTTCACGTTTTATTCGATTTTTTGTGCAACCGCAGCTTCTTACATTGGCGTCCATGCGGCGGAAGCGGCTATTCGTGTTTGTACACTTGATGCGACAAGTAGAGCAAAAACGGTTCTTGCCGTGATCGGATGTGGGTTCGGCGAAATCATGGGATCATTTTTGATCGGAATTGTCGTGTTGCTCCTCGGTGGATTTATTTTAATGAGCCTTTCAAAATCAAAGGCAAAACCATGGTTTCTGCTTCATCAAGCGGATGAACATGAGGAGGCAGAACAGGAAGAGGCAGATGCTCGTGTGATTCCGGTGAAAAAAAGTAAATTTTTTTGACTTGGATCAAGAAACAAAAAACTTCCAATCTGCTGGAAGTTTTTTGGTGGGCGATACTGGACTCGAACCAGTCACCTCTACAATGTCAATGTAGCGCTCTAACCAAGTGAGCTAATCGCCCTCGATGATTCCTTAAGGAACGGGAGGAATCATAGTTGAATTTGGAAGGTATGTCAAGATGATTACTCAGTTTTTTGTTTCACAAATCGTATCGCGGCTTCACGACTCAACAGAGCCCCATCGAGTTGATGGTCGCGCACTTCTTCGAGAAGCTCACGCACACGCATGCCTTCCGGGATGCCGAGGCGGATGATGTCTTCGCCGGAGAGGAGAGAGGGGATCGGTTCCTGTTCATCGCACTTCCAACGTGAGCAGATTTCTTCGTGGCGTTTTGTGATGGCTGTGAGAATGTGCGGTTTTTCGATTTGATTCAAAACAGAAAGATGTAATTTCCCTTGATCGCTCATGAACTGTTTCTCAAATTGCGATGCACGCATGTTTGCGATTGTGTCGATCGTATGTGTTTGTTTGAGTTTTTGAATAACCCATGCGATACGATCCGTCTCGATGCGGCGCGGAGAAAGTTTGTCAATCGAGTTTAATCCCGTGGATGCAAGTGTTGTTCTCACTTCATCTTCCGTGAGTTCGCGAAGAAGGAGAATGATGGTGTGTTCGAGGTGATTCGTTCGAAAAGGAAGAACATGCCCCTCCCGTACATTCGAAATCGAAAATAACGGATCAAGATAATGCGAATCAATCTGCACATGTCGCCACACACTCGGAAACAACTCTTCGAGCGCGCCGCTTTCAAGTAATAATCGAGTCGTTACAGAAGGATTCGCTGAAAATGCTTTTGACAATTCTTCTCCAATTGTTTCACGAGCAACGACATATTCATTTTTCCCTTCGGTTTTTCGCAATCGATTCAAGTGCGGAATATTCCGCTTCATTGCTTCCCATGTCTTCGGTTCTATTTCGAAATCGAGTTGTGCGGCAAATCGAATCCCGCGCAAAATGCGTGTGAGATCCTCTTTGAACCGTTGATCGGGATCCCCAACCGCGCGCAGAATCTTTTTGTTCAGATCGTGTTGTCCGAGATATGGATCGATAAGTTCACAGGTTCGAAGATCAAAGGCCATCGCATTTATGGTGAAATCGCGACGCGCCAGATCTTTTGCGATTGCAAGTGACGGATTCGATTGCGTTTCAAAATCGCGATAGCCTCCGAGAGAATCATTTGTCGGGAATTCTGTTCGTGGCAGAGCAATATCTATGTCTTTCCCATCAAACCCTTTTGGGGAAAATTTAAAGACAATGAATTGATTTCCCGCGAGTTTGATTGAACCTTGTGTGGTAAACCATGTTTCAATTTCTGCTGCAGATAACTTTCGAATAACAAAATCGAAATCTGTTATGGGTGGGGTCCCCAGACCCCGCTTTGCACTTTCATGAAACAAAATAAGATCCCGAACCGCCCCGCCAACCAAAAATAAATCCGCCTTTGGGAAGGTTTTTAAAAATCGATCAATAAAAAAAAGTTTCGGCTGCGATTTCAGAAATGAAAACATCTCCTCCATGTTCATATGGGTGACAGTATACAGGATTGATGTCGTTTGTTATACTTTTTTTGTATGGCAAAAGTAAAAAAACAATTTCCCATTATTGTTGAACGTGATGCAGATGATTTTTACGTTGTCGAATGTCCGACATTTTCCGGTTGTTATTCTCAAGGAAAGACACTTGATGAGGCTTTGAAGAATATCCATGAAGTGATTTCTTTGTGCTTGGAAGAAACGGAAAATAAGCGATTGATGAAAACATACGTTCCGAAGGAGATCAGTTTTCATGTTGTGGCCGTTTAGGGTATGGGAGAATTGCCTCAAATTTCAGGAAGACAAATGATTAAGATATTGGAGAAGTTCGGGTACGAGGTCGTTCGACAAAAGGGAAGTCATATTCGTTTGATTCATCGATCCGAAAAAACAAGAAAACCTTTAACGATCCCGGATCATAAAATCATCGGAAAAGGATTGCTTCATAAGATTTTACGGGATGCGGAATTGGATTCGATTGTGTTTATAGAGAATTCCAAATAAATTTTTAATAAAGCACCAAACAATTGTTTCGGTGCTTTTGTTTTTTTAATCTCATTTGAATACACCATTTATCCACAGCTACTTTCTACACGCATTTTCAAAAAAATGTTATGATTGTTTTGCATTGACCCGCTTCTTTTCCGTCGAAGACGGATCCGGCTTCGCCGGACTTTCTTCAACGTAAAGAACAGAATTTTTCTTAATCAATCACATAACTAAAAAGCCCATCTAATTTGTATTTTGTCGCAGGAATTTTTTTCGTGAGTCGATGACACGTAAAAAAAGCGCAACGATAAAATAAAAAAATGCGTATGACTAATGTCCGTTTAGGTTTAAGAAATTTCGCCGCCATTTTCTTCGTGGCTTTTTTTGCGGTAATAAGCATGATGTCGTTTGTACAGAATGCGAGAGCTGCAAGTGTTTACGCCGTTACTGAAGCCACGGCCACAGTCGGTACAGCTACGAATCTTGAAATCGAATATACCGTGGATACAGCCGTGGAGACGAACTGGGATAATGGAGATACATTAACAGTTCAATTGCCAGCCAATTTTCCAATATTGTCGGCACTTACTTATACGGCTGAGTATGATACGGACACTACCGATAACGGTTCGGGAGAAACAGGAATTTCCCAAGGAGTCGGAAACGGACAGTACACCACAGATGGTGTTCGTACGTTGACGGTTAAATGGAATATTGCAGGATGGGGTGCGGTTGTTAATAATAGTTCAACTGTCCGTATTTCAGTTACTGCTGGAGCTTCTCCGACATATGCAGATTCTACCTCTACATTTACGTTTGGTGGAGTAACTGCTGTTGGTCCAGATCCTTCCGGTACTGATAATGTTGACGTTTCAGCAGCTGTTAATTCAGTATCCGTTGTCCTCAGTACAAACTCTGTTGTTGGTGCTACTGGATCCACAACAATTAACTTGACATCACCTTTTGCTCTTGATCCGGACGACATAATTTCAATAGACTTTCCCGCTTACATTAATATCAGTGCAGTGGACGCGCAAGTAGCAACAGGAACCTTTGATGATGCTGGAGCAGTGATTACTTGTCAGGACACTGCACAAAATCTTACTTGTACGGTTTCTGTTGGAGCAACGGGCACATCAGGAACAATTATTTTGTCGGGCATTGTTTCCAGTTATGTAGGTTCAACAGATATTGTTGAATCTGGAATTGTCGATGAAGGTGCTTTTCCTAATTTTATTGCTTCGGACACAGCTGTTCCGTTGACGGATGTCACCGCTGCAGACGCAGCTTCCGCTCTTGCGCTTGCAGGAAACTCTGTCGTCGGCGCAGCAGGAAACACAACACTCACCGTTACTGTACCGGTAGCAATGGCAAACACAGACACCATTGCATTCACCGCACCAGCAAACTTGAATGTAAGTGGAGCAACCTACGTGAGCACCACATTTGCAGGAGGCGGAGCATTCGCTTGTGCCGTCGTCGGACAAGTCGTGACCTGTACCGCAGATGGAGCGATTACCGCAGGAACCGGAACCATCGTGATGTCAGGAATTACTTCCATCTACGCAGCAACAACACAAACCATTTCAAGCGTTGTCATCTATGACACATCTGCAACAGCAAACACAGCAACAGATGCAAGTGGAGCTGTAACAGACACAACCGCTGCAGACGCAGCTTCCGCTCTTGCACTTGCAGGAAACTCTGTCGTCGGCGCAGCAGGAAACACAACACTCACCGTTACTG
>CAYHDY010000005.1:39161-39242 GCA_964355525.1 uncultured Gammaproteobacteria bacterium
ATGCAAGTGGAGCTGTAACAGACACAACCGCTGCAGACGCAGCTTCCGCTCTTGCGCTTGCAGGAAACTCTGTCGTCGGCG
>CAYHDY010000006.1:0-38131 GCA_964355525.1 uncultured Gammaproteobacteria bacterium
TCAAATTATCGAACGACACTGACGGCTGCGGCGCCTTCTGGATCACAGGCACCGGCTTCAATGGTTCCTGTGGAGTTTCTGATGACGTAGTAATCTGTTTTCAAATCTGTTCCTGTGCTTGGGTCTTTTGGAACAGCTCCGAGGTAACCGCCGCTTACGAGAAGAGCCAAATCAACACAGGATGCGTTGGTGACTTTTGCGGTACAACCTGCGTCACATCCTGCAACACCGTTTGTTCCGATGGTGTATGCGGTTCCTGCGACAAGAGCGGAGACGGTTGCTGGGTAGCTTCCGTTGTTGTCAACTTGATAGGCTTTGAGACCAGCAACGACGGACTCGACATCTTGGTTGCGTTTTGCGTCACGTGCGTCCTGAAAACGTTTTGCTGGATTCAAAGCGACGAATAAAGATGCTGCAAGAATGGCGATGATCGCGATGACGATCAAAAGCTCGATGAGGGTAAACCCTTTGCGTTGTGCTTGCATAGAGAAGTTAAAAAATTAAAATGAATGAAATTCAAATATAGTTTATCATCTTTTGACGATGTGGGCTGTGGACAAGTCACAAAAACATTTTTGTTTTTTTTGAAAGGCACGTTTTGTTTTGAAGCATTTTGCGATATACTGATGTTGGAATAATCGTGTTTAAGCATGTTCGTATGCCAAGAATAAAAAAGACACCTGGGGAAAAGACTGCAGCGATCCCAAAAAACATTCCTGCGGTGAGTGCGGACAGACCTCTAAAAGAGGAAGTCGTCGCATTGATTGAAAAAGCATACGGAGAAAAGAGCAAAGATGCCGTTGTGAACTTATTCGACGGACTCATGAATTTTGCTCATTTGATTCGTGCGTCGGATATTCACATGGAGCCTTGGAAAGACCATGGAGTGGTTCGCGTGCGTATCGATGGAATTTTGCATGATGAATTTGAAGTGAAATATCCTCTTCACGTTCAATTGATCGCCCGTTTGAAAATTTTAACCGCGATGCGAACGGATGAGCATCACGCGCCGCAAGATGGACGATTTAAATACACGAATACAACCGGGGATGTGGATGTTCGCGTTTCGATTCTTCCGACGGAGTTTGGTGAGAAGGCTGTATTGCGTTTGCTTTCGAGCCAATCGCACAAGTTATCACTCGAACAGCTTGGTTTTTCTCCAGAAGATCTTGAGCGCGTTCATCGCGCGATTCGTAAGCCGTGGGGAATGTTGCTTGCAACAGGACCGACCGGTTCCGGAAAAACGACGACGGTGTATGCTGTTCTGGAAGTGTTGAATCAACGCGAAGTGAATATTTCTACAATTGAAGATCCGGTTGAATTTGAAATCGACGGAGTGAATCAAAGTCAGGTTGATCGCGTGGCAAAGCTTACATTTGCAACGGGGTTGCGATCACTTCTGCGTCAGGATCCAGACATTATTATGGTGGGGGAGATCCGTGATCAAGAGACCGCGAAGATTGCCGTGAACGCGGCGATGACCGGCCATAAATTATTGTCGACGTTGCACACAAATGATGCAGCTACCACGATTCCACGTATGATCGATATGGGGGTGGAACCGTTTCTCATCGCTTCCACATTGATTTGTGCAATTGCACAACGTCTTGTTCGTCGCGTTTGCAGTGATTGTGTCACAAAAAAAGAAATTACTCGATCGGATTTTGAAAAGGTTTTTGGTCCGGAAGTGTTGCTTGGTTTGTTCGGAGGCGCAAAAAGTATCGAGGTCGCGCATGTCGGCACATGTGATAAATGTAACGGAACGGGATACAAAGGCCGTATTGGTATTTATGAAGTATTAGAAAATTCGCCAGCCATTCAAGAAAAGATTTTGGCGCATGCAAGCAGTACGGAAATTGAAGCTCTCGCACGAAAAGAGGGAATGACCTCGATCGCGCTTGATGGTGCGCGTAAAGTTCTTTCAGGCGAGACCACTGTTGAGGAATTGATTCGTGTGATGCAAGAATAAAATCCTATGCCACCCAACTCTTCGACACATTCATCTAAATCTTTTCTTTTCGAGCCGCATCTCACACATGTGGAACGGTTGCTTTTCACCAAGTATCTCTCCGTCCTCTTGCGATCCGGTTTGCCGATTGATGAATCTCTCGATATTTTGCTTCAACAATCAAAAGGCTCTCTTCAAAAAATTCTCACGACATTGAAGTCATCCGTTCGCATGGGAAAAACGTTGTCGGACGGATTGCAACAATTTCCTCGCACATTTTCTCCCGTCTATTTGAATTTGATTCGTGCCGGAGAATCTTCCGGAACGCTTCAGGGAAATTTAGATCAGATTGCGATTCAGCTTCAAAAAGAACACGACCTCAGTCAAAAAATTCGCGGAGCCATGATGTATCCTATGATCATCTTGATCGTCGGTTTGATGATTACGATTGGAATCGTTGTGTTTGTTCTTCCGAACATCATCGGTATTTTTGATTCGCTTCATGTTGAACTTCCTTTGTCGACGCGGATCGTGTTGTGGGTTTCGCGCACAACACAGGCACATGGAGTCGCGATTCTTATTGGATTGATGGGTTTTGTCGTGGGAATGTCTTTTCTGCTGCGCATGTCCAAAGTCAAACCTGTTTCTCATTGGATTTTGTTGCGCATTCCAATATTTGGATTGATTATTCGACAAACAAACTTGGCACGCGTCACGCGACTGATGGGGATCCTGCTTCAAAGTGGTTTGCCGATCAGTGAAGCTCTTGATATTTCGCGAAGCGTTCTTCGAAACGTGTATTATATTCGTCTTTTTCAATCGATCAAAGACGGGATCGGCCGCGGATCCACGATGACGACTATGCTTGAATCTTCCTCCTTTCTTGTTCCATCGCTCGCTCTTCGATTGATTCGTGTCGGGGAAGAGACGGGGACACTCGGAGAAATGTTTCTATATCTCGCCGGATTTTATGAACAGGAAGTGGATGATTTGACGCGCAATCTTTCTTCGTTACTCGAACCCGCACTGATCATGTTTATCGGGTTCATGGTTGGGGGACTTGCTCTTTCGATTCTGACTCCGATTTATAAAGTGGTGAGCTCAGTTTAGTGTATGTCTCGCGGATTTACTCTTTTTGAAACGGTCATTACCATCGGCATTCTCGCGACGATTTTTTTGGTTGGGTTTCAAGCGAATACGATTTTACAAAACGTTCTCGCATCGCGAGGTGCACGACAAACAGAATCCGTTCTCGGAACAGCGGCTCTTCGTGCACGAAATGGTTTGAACGGAACAAATTGGGGAGTTTATTTCGCGTATGACGAAACGACACGCATTCCAACGCAAGCGGTTATTTTCTCCGGTTTAACGTACGCTTCTCGTGATGTTACGAAAGATCTTTTGTTTCCGCTCAGTCACCAGTTGAGAATGACGAATGTTTCATTGAGCGGTGCGGGCGCATCTTCCGGCAATGATCATGAAATTGATTTTACGTTTTTGTCGGGATCCACATCGCAATACGGATCCATGACGATTGAAAGTTATACCTCAACGACACAAATCAACATTCCTGCAACCGGAATTGTGACGAGACCATAATTCTATGATGCGCATTCATCCATCTTTTTTTTCAAAACAGCCGTCGTCCGGGTTTATTTTGCTTGAAGCGCTCTTAAGTATCGGACTTCTTGCCGTTGTCCTTTCTACACTGATCGGGATTGTTTTGATTTCAGGAGGAAACGGCCGTTCCGTTCAATCGAGTCGTGCCGAATGGGCGGCGCAAGAAGGATTGTCCGCACTGCAATCTCTTTCTTTCGGAGATTTACTGAATACTGATACGGGCATCCTTACATTTTCGAGCAATCAATGGCAGTTAACTTCCGGCGCTCCGGAAACAATTGCGACGGGGATCACACGTATCGTGCATGTAAAGCCGGTGAATCGCGACACAAGTTGTCAGATCGTCTCTTCCGGAGGAACATCGGACACGGACAGTAAAACTCTTGAAAGTGATGTGAATTGGATCGATCTCGCCGGACGAACGCACACAATTTCGTTTTCCTCGCTCAGAACGCAATGGGACAACCCGCAAGGAACTTGTTTCAAACCTTCGCAAGCAAGTTGTTCGAACATTGATTACACAACAAGCGGCGAGTGGTTTGGAGGAAAACAATTACGCACCGTTTATTTCACGAATACATGCACGGGAACGACTCCTGTGATCGATAAAATGATTTTTACATGGAATAATGATTCAGAAATTCAGCAGATCTTTATTTCCTCTACAAAAGTTTGGTCCACTTCAGGTCCTGGAACTCCGAGCGGAGATCAAGACAGCGGAACAACATTGGATGTACAGAATTTCTCTTTGAGTCCTGGTGTTCAATACGAATTGAATAAAACACAGTTTGATCATGCGATGTCCGGCACAATCATTACAATCACCCTTATTTTTACAGACGGAACAAGCACAACAACACCTCCGTTCGTTCCGTCCGGCTAATGTATGAGATGTAAATTTCCGAAAGGAATCACTCTGATTGAAACGCTTGTTTACATTGCGCTTCTTGTTGTTATTCTTCCGCCGCTTGTGATGTCTTTGATTCAAGTGACACGCGAGGTGAATCTTTTGGATATTCGAAATCGGATCAATACGACGTCTTCACTTGTTCTTTCTCAGCTTTCGACGGATCTCACACAAGCCTCTCAAATAAAAGTCAGTCTCTCTACACTCGGCAGTTCGCCAAGCACGCTTGTTTTTTTGGATGCGGCAGGACAAACAATCACCATCGACCGACCGACGGTGACGGTTTCTCTTCCGGGAGGGGATCAAACAATTCGTCGATTGCGTATGGCACGCGGAGCATCGCCGGCGTTTTATCTCACGGATCCGGATTTGGATGTGGTTTCATGGAAAGTGGATGCTGTTCGCAACAGTACAACTGTTCTGACGGGACTTCGGTTCCACATCGATGTCTCAACCTTGAATCAATCCGTTGCAGATCCGTATCAGAATGCACGGTTTGTTTCAGACACATCGATTGATTTACAACCGCAAACAACAGAAAATTAATATGATGACTTTTTCGAAAAAACCACGCGGGATGATTCTCTTTTTTACGGTGTTGATTTTGGGAGTCACAGCCACCTCCGTTGTTTTCATGTTGAGTCAAAGCAGTGTGAACGGATTTTTGAGTGCTGATGAAGAAATAAAATCCAAACAAGTGCGTTCGGAATTGTTCGGATGTTTGGATGAGGTCCTTGCCCATTACGCCGCAGCATCCACGTACGTTTTGCCGGCGACGATCGATCTTGTAACGTCCACATGCACGGCATCCGTTGTCGCAAATGCAGATCAACGTACCGTCACACTGACGCGTGTTAATCTTGGAATCACACGTCGCGTTGTTGCCATCGTAAATGTCGGTGTCGTGCCGATCACTGTTTCGTCGGTGATGGAACAGTAGAAGTAAACGAAAAGTGGAAAAGTGAAAGAGTGGAAGAGTGATGGATGTCTTTTTTTTATTTTTTTCAAAACAATCAAATAACTTTTTCTTCCGACACTCTTCCACTCTTTCACTTTACCACTCTGTTTTATGTTCATCATCCTCTCAACTATCATTGGCTTCTTCATCGGCAGTTTTCTTCTCGTTGTCGCGGATCGATTCGGAACGGATCGATCGTTTGCATCCGGTCGATCTGTTTGTGAAAAGTGTCATGTGACACTTCGTGCGATCGATTTGCTTCCTGTTGTGAGTTTTGTGTTGCTTCGCGGTCAGTGTCGATCCTGTCATGCGAAAATTTCATGGCGATATCCCGCGATCGAATGTCTTACGGCGATTTTGTTCGGATTGACGGCGTGGCGTTACACGATGGCGATTCTTCTTCCGGTTGGATTTTTGCCGATACACCTTGGTGTGTTCTTATTTCGTGATTTGATTTTCGTTTCACTCCTGATCGTTTTGTTTTTGATCGACGCCCGCGACGGCGTTTTGCCGGACGCGTTTACGTTGCCAGGAATTCTTTTCATCATCGCGATTAATCTGTATCTCGGTATTCCGATTACAACGATTCTTATCGGTGGATTGATCGTCGGCGGATTTTTCGCGTTTCAATTTTTTGTTTCGCACGGAAGGTGGGTGGGGGACGGAGACATTCGTCTCGGAGCGTTACTTGGTGTGATGTTTGGACTCGCGCAAGGTCTTCTTGCACTCATGATTGCTTACATTGTCGGAGGTCTGTTTGCAGTGGTTCTTCTTTGGAAAAAGAAAGCGAATATAAAATCCACATTATCCTTCGGCCCGTTTCTCGCCATTGCAGGATGGATTGTGTTGTTTTTCGGTTCGTATTTGGTTCGGCGGTATTTTTCGTTTTGAGATCGTTTCATTTTGAATCGTAAACAGTATGAATTCAGAACTCATTCCGCCGCATGGCGGATATCGAAAATTAAAATCCTATCAAACGACAACGTTGATTTATGATTTTACGTTTGATTTTTGCAAACGTTTCGTCAAAGATTATCGTCTGAAAGATCAAATGGTTCATGCGGCGAGATCCGGCAGACAGAATATCGCGGAAGGATGCCAAGCGTCCGGTACGTCAAAGAAGACGGAAATAAAATTGGTGAATGTCGCTCGTGCGAGCTTAGAGGAACTCTTAATAGACTATGAAGATTTTTTACGGCAGCGTAATTTAGAGCAGTGGGGAAAAGAATATGAGAAAGCGCTTGGGGTTCGGAAACTTGCTTCAATCGAGAATAGGACGTATGAGACCTATGGGTCCTATCTCGAGGATTCTGCTTCCGCGGCAAACACACTAATTTGTTTAATTCATCAAGCGAATTTTCTTTTAGATCAACAAATTCGCGCTTTGGCGAAAGCATTCTTGAATGAAGGTGGATTCACAGAACGTCTGTATCAATTCAGGAAACACTCTCGTGACGATTAGTCTCTTGACGGATTTCTCGCATTCACGCATAATCCCAGCATCTTATTATTAGAAAGGATGTGAAAAATTTGTGGTAGAAGCTAAACGACGCAAAGGTGAAAGTTTCGAGAGTTTGCTGCGCCGATACGGACGCCGTCTCCAACAGAGCGGAAAAGTATTGGAAACACGTAAACTCCGATACCATACATCCGAGCCAACAAAAAACAAACTCAGAACAAGTGCGATTCGTCGCAACGAGATTCGCGTGAAACGTGACTATCTCGCCCGCATTGGACAGCTTGTTGATGAGCCAAAGACTCAGAAGAGACGTTAAATTTTCATATGACTCTTTCAGAAAAAATCAGCGAGGACATGAAAGGGGCGATGAAAGCAAAAAATGACGCGACGTTATCCACGTTGCGTCTTTTGCGTTCAGCCCTCATGAACAAAAAAATAGACGTCGGACACGATTTGTCTGACACGGAAGTTCAAGATGTTATTCGTGTTCAGGTTAAGCAATTGAAAGATGCGATTTTATCGTTTGAGACAGGGGATCGCGCGGACATGGCGGAATCGAACAAAATCGAATTGGAATTGTTGAAAACCTATTTGCCGACAGAAATGCCGGATGAGGAATTACAAGCAATTGTAAAACAAGCTGTTACGGATTCTGGAGCAACATCAAAAGCGGACATGGGCAAGGCGATGGGTTTTGTGATGAAAGCGGTTGCTGGTCGCGCGGACGGAACGCGTGTGAAAGCAATCGTCGAATCGTTACTTGGTGTATTCGCATTTGTTTTCGTGACGAGTTTGATCGCCGCACATCCGGCGCATGCGTCGATCGGCTATGTCGATGTTCCATTGCATGGATCCATTGACATGATTCCGTATCTTGAAACAAGTTTGAAAATGATTCGCGTGATTTTTCTCTGGGCGGGTGTATTTTGTATCAATGATATTATTCACGGCAGCTTGAAAATGACCACCGACGCTTCGCGCGACGACGAACACCACCACGCCGAACACAAAATCATCCACGGCTTCTTCGGAACCGGAATCGTGATCGCTTTATTCTGCGTAACGACCGTGATGATTCAAAAGATTTCCTAAAGAATATTTAAAAAACATCGATTCGCGAATCGATGTTTTTTTGTTCTTCATTTATCCCCATCAACACCTCGTTTGATTTTTGAAAATCCTGTAAACTATACGCATCAGTCCTTTTGCAAAACGCATGATGCGTTTCAACCGCCAAACAAAAATGACAAGTCGCCAATGGATCGCTGCTGTGAGCATGCTTGGTCTTTTTGTTTTCGGAATCTTTTTCTATTCGCATACAGTTTTTGCTGCGGTTACATCGACATCTCTCGCCACGGTCGGAAGTTCATCGGGTCTTCCTCAGGTGGGTATCGGAATTTTGATCGCGAGAATCATTCGTATTATTTTGGGAGTGCTCGGAATTTTGACCGTGATCTTGGTCATCTATGGAGGGTTTCTTTATCTCCTTTCCGGTGGAGATCCTGATAAAATCAAGAAAGCAAAAAAAGTTTTGACATCGACCTTGATCGGTCTTGTCATTATTCTGACATCATACTCGCTCGCTTCATGGATTTTGAATAAGTTGACGGAGGCATTGATGGGATCAGGATCTATCACAAGCACGATTCAAAAATTCAGCGAACCTTTCGCCGGATCTCTCGGAGCCGGGATCGTGGAAAATCATCTGCCCGCAAGAAATGCTGTTGACGTTCCTCGCAACACAAAAGTGTTTGTCACGTTTAAGGCTGAGATAGATCCGAAAACCATTATTGAAAAATTTGATCCGAATTGTACATACGCTGTTGCTGTTCCTCCCGCTCCGCAAGCGCCGCCATTGTGCGAAACGGGTTTGAAAAAAGGTTCTGTACAAATTGTAAAAACGGCTGAATTGGATACAGCCTATACAAAAGCACTTACGTCCGCTCAGGTTGATGTCATGACGACAGATAGCAAAACATTCGTATTCAATTTCAAAAAAGGGGGTTACTTGGGAAGTAATGATGCACTTATAAACTACACGGTGTTTTTGTCCCCATCTATTCAATTAGCAAATAACAAAGGTCCTGCGTTTGTTGCAGAAAATTCTGCAGGATATGCGTGGAATTTCACAACGTCAAAGACGTTTGATACGACATCTCCAAAAATTGTTTCTGTTATTTCGGAACCGGGTTCGAATCCGGACAGAAACATTACTGTTGAGATTACCTTTGATGAACCGATGGATCCAATCGTGGCAACCGGAATCAACAATAAGGCGGTCGGGTTTGATCATATCAAAACATCTGCATATCTCCTCGCGGATCCCGAAAAGAAAGTTTCCGATGTGTTTGGAACATACACCATCAGCAACGGATACAAAACCGTGGATTTTACAACCGATGATTACTGCGCCAAGGATCCTTGTTTCAATAAAATTTATTGTTTGCCCGGATTAAGCGCCATCACTGTTCGAGCCAAAGCTGCGACGCTTTCAAATGATAAGACGGAGTGGCCGCAAGCGAAATTAGACGGTGCCGGCTATAACGGACTTACGGATGCGGCGGGAAATTCGCTCGATGGAAATGACGGGAAGGAAGGAAAAGGGGATGGTAAAGTTTGCGGAAGTACTGAAAATGCAAATTGCTATTGCGAAAACAGTAAAAGCATCTGTGCAAAGGTTGGTGTCACAAACGATGACTATTCATGGAGTTTCAATACAACGGACGGCAAAGATATAACATCCCCAAAAATCATTTCACTGTCTGCTACATCGAAATCAACTGGACTGCCTGTGCTTGGGGTGAATGCAGGAGGGATCGATTTAGAAAAGCCGCTTGAGATTACGTTTGAAAAATTACTTCTGGCATCTTCCGTCAGTTCATCAAACATAACGCTCTCATCGGATCCTGTGCAAAAATCCCTTTGGTTTGTAAACGGAAAAACGGATGTTCCAAATGCGAAGCCGACGGACAAACCAACACAGTCCATCGTACAAATCAATCATGCGACGTTTCTTCCTCCGTCTGAATCTCCAAATCAGTCTTACTGGCCGCTTTTTACCATGGGGATAAAGGGAATCAATCAGTTCTGCATGTCTCCAGCATCCGGTCCCGGTGAAAACGTGGGTGAGACATGTACGGGAACAGATACAAATCCATATTGTTGCAATCAAACGACTCCTCAAAACACTGCCTGTAAAGACGATTCAGGAAAAACACTTCATCCCTAGTTTCATGAAACTTAAACGCTTCCTACCGTTCATCGGAATTTTTTCCGCGATTATCATCGCGGGATTCCTTTACGCTCATCCGACGTTTGCCGCCGCGCTTTCCGGTGATCAATTGTTTGGTGGAGCAACAGCAGCTCCGGCGGCAGGCACGGGTGCAGGATTCAATTTTGCGACTGCCGCAGGACTCGGAGCCATGCAAACCCTTCCTCAATTGATCGCGGCGATCATTCGCGTTATTCTCGGATTTTTGGGAATCATTGCCGTCGTATTTGTTTTGTACGGAGGATTTACGTACATGACGTCCGGAGGAGATCCGGAGCGGGTGAAAAAAGCAAAACGCATTTTGACGAATGCAGCGATTGGACTTGTGATTGTTCTTTCTTCGTTTGCGATCGCGCAATTCGTTGTGAGTAAATTATCTTCCGCATCGGTTAGTGGTGGAGGAGACGGCGGAGGCGGCGGAGGTTGTGTCGGTCTCAATTGTGATAACAATAACGATAAACCGCTTAAAGCTTTTACATTGACTGGTGTTAATACGAAATTCTGTTCGGAGGTTCTCCAAAACTTCTCTTTGCAGTTTAAGTTTTCGCAAGCGATTAAGAGTAAGCTAGGAATCCATGTTTTTAAAGGAAATGTAGAAGTCGTTGGAGATTACAATATTTCAAACAATGGAAAAAAAGTGACGTTTATTCCAACGCAAACGTGTTCTGTTCCGAATTCAAATCCGGAGAAAAAAGTTCCGTGTTTTTTGGTGGGGGATGATTATAAATATGTTGTTGATCCGTCTGCACTCGTGTCAACGAGTGGTGGACCGCTCGTTTCTTGTGCCAATCCTCCGCAAGGCGCTCCTCTTTGTACAGACACGTTTAAGATTGGAAGTGGAATCGATTTAAAACCGCCGACAGCAGAATTTACCGATCCAAAACTCGGAGCGAGTTTGTTTGTCGGAAAACCCGGAGGAAATCATTTTCAAACAAAAGCGTTGGATGATACAGGTATTGGAAACGTGGATTTTTTCGCGAACGATCCATTGATGGCGATTTACTCAGCAAATGGTCCTGGAGAAAAACTTCCTGCTCCGGACGTGAATTATCTGTTTAAAACAGATGCCGCTGGAGAGTGGGATCCGGATCCAACCCTTGTCACAAATAAATCATATGAGGTGTGGGCTGTTGCAAATGACTGCGCGGGGAACAGTACGACAACGAAGAAAGTTTCCGTGGTTCTTCGTGCGGCAACGTGTAATGACGCAGCCATCAATGCGGGTGAAACGGCATTGAATTGCGGTGGAGATTCAAAAAGCGTTTCGTATTGCGGAGCTTGTCAGCCGTTGGCTTGTAAAGTGAATGCGGATTGTTCCTCGGGAATGTGTGCAAACGGATCTTGTATTGATCTCCCTGTCATTCAATCTGTTTCTCCGGACAATGGTGCGATTGGAAATCTCATCACGATCAAAGGAACAGGATTTGGAAAAAATCCAGGGTCGGTTTATTTTCTCGGTTCCAAAGCAGAAGAAATCGTTCCTACAAATGCGTATTCTTGCGGTGGAAAAGATCTCAAATGGTCTGATCATGAAATTATCGTGCAGATTCCTGTGAATGCAGTTGATGGCCCGCTTCAAGTGAATGTTCCGGGTGTGCCGGAAGTTGTCGGAAATCCAAATGCAAAACCTCCTGTTCTTGGAAAGGAAGCGATCCCTCCTCGTTTGGATCGGACAAACGATGAGAATGGACCGGTCATGGCGAGCGGATTTGATGTGAACAAAATGCAACGTCCCGGTTTGTGTTCAATCGGAGACAAAGATGGAAAAGCAATTGTGGGAGCGGACGGAAAGGTTTTGAATCCGCCATCAAGCAGTGTGAACGCCAAAATAACATTCGGCGGTCTTTCGTTCGGCGCAGCAGAAGGATCATCAAGAATTTGGTTTTCGAATTTTCTCGCTCCGTCACCGGCGGATGCGTGGGGAGTAACTTCGATTAAAGCAACGGTTCCTTCTGTAAAAACTGGTTCATATGATACGCAGATCTTTGTCGGTGATGCGTTGTGTTTGGATAAAAGTAATGTTCCGATAAAAGATGCGAACAATGCATTAATAAAATGTGCAAGTGATTTGGATTGTAAAACAAAAGACGGTGAGACATGCGGATCCGCGCGATGTTCAGAAGTCGCAACTGTGAAGTATTGCAAATCAAACGTATCGTGCGGAGTCGGTGAGGGAACGTGTATGGATATTCGCAGCGGTTCAAACACCTTGCAATTTGATGCGATCAATAATCCGACGGGAGCGAAACCTGTGATTATTTCTGTTGATCCCATCGCAAAAAAATGTGCGTATCCCGGATTGGCCGGTATGGATCCAACCTTAAACGGTGTTGCGGATGCGTGTTCAAGTGATAACGATTGTAAAACAAAGAACGTTTCGAATGTTGATTACAAAGGTGTTTGTAAAGAATATAAAAATTCAGGAGGTCCCGGACAATACATCACCATTTACGGTTCCGGATTCGGAACATCTTCCATTGGAGGTTCTGTGAAATTCACGGGAACAAATGGGTTTGCCCTCGGGGATTTTACGTTTCCAAAAGTTTGTCAGAACAATGCATGGCAGGATGATCGCATCCTCGTGAAGGTTCCGCAAAATTATAACGATCAAGTTGTCGATGGAAAACCCGTTGGACTTACAAATTCAGATTACAATTTAACCGTGACCATAAGCGGAGAAATTTCAAACGCGATTGTTTTCCATATTTTTCCGCAAGTCATTGCTGGTCCAAGCATCTGTTTGATGAAACCAAACGCAGGACCGATCGGAACGGATGTTACATTTACGGGAGAAAAAATCGGTACCATGAAAGGAACGGTTACATTTAATCTGAACTTAGTTCTTTCTCCATCGGATTGGACAACTCCTGCGGATATAACACTTGGTTCTACGATTCTCCTCGGGGGAGCGGGAGTTCCTGTTGGTGCAAAAACGGGGCCGGTGTTCATTACGAACAGTTCGTCACAGAGATCGAACTCTTTAAGTTTTGCGGTTGGAAATTGTAATGAGGATAAAAATCTTTGTAAGGAGGGAAGTGAACAGTGTTGTAAAGGAAACGGAACCTGTATTGCAAACACGGATACATGCGATGTCCAAGCAAAATCTTCTCAATACGCCTACAAAGTTTCCACAAGTCCGATCCCGATTGCTCCAACCCTTATTTATCATTGTGATCAAGAAAAAGGAACGGCTCCTATTTCCCCAACACCTTGGGAACAAAAGAGTCCTGGAGGAGTCTGTCCGGATTCCGAAGTGAAAGCAACATTTTCATTAGACATGGATCCGACAACATTGAACGGAACAAATATTTTTGTTCAAAAATGTTCCGTCATGGATGCAAACGGAACGGATTGTAAAACTTGGGATCCTCAACACGTTGCCGGAAATGTCACGCATGGCACAAAAGATTTTGCCTTTTCTTCTGCTTCGAATCCAAAATTTGATCCGAACAGTTATTATCAGGTGACGGTGAAAGGAAAAGCTCTCGGGAATGTCGGAGTGAAGTCGTTGGGAGGTGCGTTCATGGTGCAGGATACGATTTGGAAATTTAAAACGCTTGGAGTGGGAGTGAATTGTACTGTCGGTCAGGTAAACGTAAATCCGCTTGAGTACACAGCAACCGTTCCCGGAAAAAAGATTGATTATCTGGCGGAACTTGTTTCATCGGAAGACAAGTGTGTTGTTCTTGCATGTTCCGGTCACACACTCGGATGGTCTTTGAATGTCACAAAAGATAAAGCGGAACTCACGACCGCATTGCCGGCGACGACATCTGGAAATAATGCTTGTGTCAATTCCGTTTTGCCGATTACAGAAACGAAAGAGGGTCAACCTGTCGTTGTTACAGCAACAGAACAAGCACAAAACAAGAGTGGTAAGGCAAATCTTGATGTTCACTTCGCTCCATTACAAGTGACAGATTATTTTCCGACCTGTCAGTCTGCATGTATCAACGTGCTGCCGAAAGTGACGTTCAACTATCCGATTCAGTACATGTTTAACACGGGGACGGTCAAAATTTTCAAGTGTCAAAGTGCGGTGTGCGATGTTAATCAGCTTGTAACGGTTCCGAATTTTTTTGCCACTTTTAATCTAGACAAAACAACAAACACCTATTCACTTGTCTTCCCTGTAAACACAAAACTTGATCCAAATACGTATTATCGAGCCATCATCGGCGGAGAGTTGGAGACGTCTTGGTTGATCCCGCTCAGTAAAGGAGGATCGAATTATAAAAAGGTTGTTGATGGAAAGGTTCCGAATGATTTTTATCCGAATGCGTTTTCTTGGATTTTCAAAACAAGGAATGATGCCACGGATTGTAAACCGGATCGTGTCGGTGTTTCTCCGAAAGTTGCTGTTTTGAATGCCGTTGGGGAGAAACAAGAGTTTTCCGCAACAGCCTTCAGTGCGAAGGATGAATGTTCCGATGTCGGTCAGTCATTACAACCAGGATCTTTGGGCTGGGTTTGGAATGCGTGGACGGCCATGGATAATCCGAACATTAATGCAGGGAGTGCACTTTCGGGTGTGGATGCTCAGGTTGTTGCCATGAATCAAAATAGCTTTGGAAGCAATAGTGGAATTGTTCTTGCGAAAACGTTGCCTGCGTACTGTTCCGGAAATTGTTTGAATGCAGGTTCTACAATTAAAATTGGTCAATCTATTTGTGGAAAAAACGGAAAGGAAAATGGGGAATCTTGCGATGATGGAAATTTGAAGAGTGGAGACGGATGTTCGTCTTCTTGTTTGCTTGAAGGTTCCATACTCGCGACGTGTGGAAACGGGGTGATTGATGCAAATGAAGAATGTGATGACTCGAAGAAAGATAAAGATGGTAAAAAAATCGGAGGTGGCGGTTGTTCCAATGTTTGTTTACTCGAAGGTTCAATCAACACACCGAATGCTATTTGCGGAAACGGAACGTTGGATCAAACAAAAGCTGTGGGTGGAATCATTGTTACGGGCGGAGAATCTTGTGAAGATGGAAATAAAACGAATGGAGATGGATGTTCAAGTAACTGTACCGTTGAAGGAAGTTTGAGCGTTTCAAATCCGACTGTTTGCGGAAACGGTTCAAAAGAAACCGGAGAAAGTTGTGATCCTCAAGGCTGGACAACAACATGCGACGACGGAACTGCTTGTACGGTTGGTGGTGCAAAGTGTGTCGACAAGAGCTTGTGTCAGTTGCATCCGAAAGATGGTTGCTCGGTTCAATGTTTGAATCAGGGAACCATTGTTTGTACAGCAAACGGTCAGAATAATTGTTGTGGAAACAATAAAACAGAATTTGGAGAAGATGATGATCAAGGTTCCGGAAAACACGATGGACTTTCTTCGAGCTGTTTGAAATTGGGATCGAGTGCGTATTATGCGATCCCGTCTTATTGTGGCGATGGAATTTCGACTGGTACCGGAGAACAGTGTGATGCATCGATCGGATTCAGTAATCCTGCATCTGTTGGTGGATACTCTGTTCAGAAAATCGCATCAGGTGCACCGCTTGAAGTTGAATCGGATAAAACCAAGCCGACGTATGGATATGCCATTTCGCAAGTGAAGGCTTCAGCGGGATCTGTTACAGGTACTGCAGATTTGAAATTGCAATGTTCATGTACGGATGACACATCGTGCGGCAACACAGCCGCACTTGGCTGTGGTTTATCGAATTGTTGTTATGCTCGTCCGACGATTGTTGGCACACTTCCTATCAGTGATGCGAAAGATCTTTGTCGCAATACGGCGATTGATATTCAATTCAGTGAAGACATGGATTCAGCGAGCTTTAAATCGATCGATATCAATAAAGATGGAACGATCTCGCAGGATGAATATAATCCGAATATAAAATTGGAATTAACAAAAATCGGCGGTGCTGCCGTGATAGCTCGAGAAAAAGGAAAAGCAGCAATCGCCACAACCTGTCCGATCGAATACGTTGAGTGGCAGACGGTTTTTAACAGCGATACAAAATCCACATCAAATTTGTTGGTGAAGGCTTGGAATTTCTTAAAACAATTTGTATCCGGTTTGTTTGGAAAACCCGTTTCGGCAAGCGATACGTATAAATGTCTTGTTCCGATCACGTTTGAAACACTTCCGGATCATCACGTGGCGATTCATTATGATTCTGCTCTCGTAATCAACGGAACGTATCAATTGACGGTAGGACATGATGTCGATGGTTCAAATAATATTGTTGAAGGTGTTTACAGTAAATATCACGTCGGCATTTATCCGAATGTTCCGGCAAAATCTTCCGTTACATTTACGACGGGAGATAAAATTTGTTTACTGAATGTTGTTGCACTTACGGATACCGGGAAAACCGGCGTTCTGCAGGATTACGAATCCAAGAGTAAGGGGTACTATTCCAAAAAAGACGAATCTCATAATTTTGAAGTAAAGGCGCAGTCGTACAAAGGAAACGCAATATATGAAACGATCACTCCGGTCAGCGGGTATAGTTGGAGTTGGACATGGGGATCTTCCGATCAGACGAATGATATTTTGAATACATCTGCCGTTCTTCCAAACATCACGACATTTACCGGAACAGCAACGGGGAAAAATGGAACCGAGAATGTTCTTGCAAGTGCAAAGATTGAAACGGATACCATTTCAAATCCATCGACAAAAGATCAAACGAAGAGTGCGGCTGTTTCAGAAACAGCATTCCTTTGTTCGAATCCGTGGCCATCGCAACCTGCAACGGTTCCGTATATTGAAAGCGATGCGAAATCAAATTTTTCATTCTTCTATTGTCGAGACAGAGGGGATGAAAATCGATGTGTCGGCGGAGACAAAGATAAAAGTGCATGTCAATCGAATAACGATTGTAAAGGAAAGACAGACGCGACGAACGGTACATGCGGTTCGTATACAACAGACGATCTTCCTGGTCTGACGCTGTTTAAAGCAGCTGCAATTGTAAATCCGGATCCGTTATTCGTGAAAGAACTCGTGTTTAACGTTGATAATTCAAAGGATGCGATCGGAATGCGTGTCTATCACAATCCGAAGTATTTGACTCCGCTTGCGTGGTTCCAAGAACAAAAAGGATTCCAAGGGACTCCAAATCCGACGAAACTCGACGGATATGATGCCGTGCAAACGGGAACAACGATTTATGCGGGAGCAGGGAACTTGAATGCGGGCGTTGTTGATTCGAATATCTACGTCATTTCTTACAATCCAGACGCAGGAGCGGACGCGAAAACCATTTTTGGAAAGATTTTGCAAAATTTTCGTTTGAATGCATCCGCTTGTGCGGCCAATGGAACGGGGTGTGTTACGGATCTACATTTGTGTACGGAAAATAAAACGTCGTTGATTAAAAATAGTAAAGACCAGTTCGTCGGCTGTTCGCTCGACTCGGATTGTTTGGAGAGCTGTCAAAAAGGATTCTGTGCGATCTCCGGAAAAACATGTAATGCAACAACTCCATGTGCAACTCAGACATCAAGTCCGTTCTGTGATGCGAATAAAACAAAATTGCAACGTGACATGAAACGTTTGACTGATATCGTTCAGATGCAATCTACGATCGATGCTTACGGTGACAAACATAAACATTGTTCGATTTCAAAAAATCAATCCTGCAATTCAAATGCGGATTGTTCTGGTTCGGAAAAATGCGTGAACGGATATCCAACCATTTCAACGGGAACGTTCATTCCATCGATGTCAAATAGTTTGTGGCCATCATGGCAAAGCGCCCTCGGGAACGCGATCGGAAGCGCATTGCCGAAGGATCCGCTCAATACATTTTTTAAACAATGTACAGATCCGACAAACACAGGTGACGCTTCGAAGAATAAAAATTACGATCCCGCATCGTGCTGGAATGGCGCGGAAGGAAAATTTGTGTGTCCGGAACAATCGCATGTGTATGCGTATCAAAATCTGGGTGGAGAGAAATATTCCTTGTACGCTCAACTCGAATACACAAAAGCTCCTTGGTCTTCCCCGATCGATGTTTCTGGAGGCGATGACGCAACCATTCAAGCGTATTATTATCCCGGTGTTGCTCCTGAAATCGCGACACAATTCGGATTCACCACAAATCCCGGAGCATTTGCGTGTACGGACAGCGTTCTTGGAGGTGGCAACGGTATTTGCGGAGATGGAATAAAATCTACGGGAAATGCAGATCTGACAAAAAATGAATTATGTGAAAAAGGAGAAGTCCAATCTGTTCCGTGCGCGATTCAGATTGATGGTGCGGGTCCTGTCGCATTCGGTCGTTGTCAAAATTTTGTCGGAAAAGATTTGGGTAAATCCTGCACAGCGAAAGTCGATTGTCTCGATCTGGGCGTTTCTTGCAAGGGCGCTGTCGCAGGGAATCAAAATAGTGGTAAATGTTTTCAAAATACAACAGACATGCAAAAGGCATGTAGTGTGAATGTAGATTGTTTGACATCAGGCGTTAAGTGTCAGGGAACTTCAAATGGTCAGTGTTACGATACTGTTCAGAAAAAATATCTTTCAAACTCTGTTCCATGTGACGGAACGGATGCGGCTGTCCCTAATAAAAATGTTGTCTGTGGTGCAAATCAAATTTGTGTAAACGGAATGGTCAACACAACGTGTGACAATACATGCAAAGCTTTTTTGAGTGTCGCTGATGCGATCAAAAACGGTGCACAGTGTAAACCACTCGTGTGCGGAAATAGCATTGTTGATCCGGGTGAATCTTGCGATGATGGTGTGTTGAACGGAACCTATGGACATTGCGGAAAAGGATGTGTTGCATCGACAAATTACTGCGGAGACGGATATCTTTCCGGAGGGGAACAATGTGATTGCGGTTCCGTAGCACATGCATCAGTCCTTGGTAATGATCCTCAGCTTTACGACGATACGTGGGCAAGTAAAAATTGTAGAACTCAAAGCAGTTATATTGTTCCAAACGGAGTATATGATGAAGAGGGAATCGAAAATGGATGCAGTTCTGAGTGTAAGAAACCGGGTCCTATGTGCGGAGATAAAATCGTGAACGGACCGGAACAATGCGATGGGAACGCGGCGGAGACGTATGCGGGAAAGTTTTGTCAGGATGCGATTCATACAATGTGTGTGACGAATGAGGATTGTCCAAAAGTTAATTTTCAGGCAGGAGTTTGCGGAGACTCAACACCACTTAACGATGGTGTGGATATGCAATCTTGCGGATCCGGAACGATTTGTATCAGTGGAAGTGACATTGGAAAGAAATGTGGAGGTGATACAGACTGCGCGAAAGATAACGCAGATGTGTGTATTCAAAATAAATGTTCGGTGAGCGGACAATCTTGCACAAAAGATTCTGAGTGTGTCGGCAGATGTTCATCGCCTCACTGTGTGAAAGGAAAAAATGACGGACTCGCTTGTACGAAAGCAACGGAAGCGAAAGATTGTATTGTTCCTGGATATGTTGCCGGAACATGTGGTGCCGCAAAAGAATATCCTCTAACCCGAACAAGATCGTGTCTTACTTCTGGAATTGCCTGTACATGGGAGAATTGGGGTGAGTGTCGAGGTGGAAGTCAAAATTGCGGAGACGGAGCGGTTACCGGGACGGAAGAATGTGATAACGGGAAGAGTAACTCCGATAACGGTGCATGTACGAAGCAGTGTAAGAAAAATGTTTGTGGAGACGGAAACGTTTATGCAGGTATTGAGTCTTGCGACGGTGGTGCAAACAACGGAAATAGTTGTATCGCCACTCATGGCAACACCTGTAATTATTGCAATAAATTGTGTCAGTATAAAACGCAGTCCGGCGGATACTGCGGAGACGGAGAAAGAAACGGAAATGAGTCTTGCGACGCCACAGACATTTCTTATGTTTGTTTCAAATCGTTTGAGTACACACCGACAGAAGGTCCAAACAAAGGAATCACTTTGCAGGGCGCAACGCTTGGAGCGAATTGTTCGAAATACGGAGAGCTGGGTGATGGAAGTAAAAATACTCAATGTCCAAAGGATTACACCTGTCGTTTTGTCGGATCTTGTAACGGCGGTTCCTCATATAAGGAAAATGGTCAACCATGCACACTAACTCCCGGAACTCTTGTACCGTTCGGTTCGACAGGTAAAGGAGATTTAAGCGCAAACATGTGTCAGAGCGGAACGTGCACACCTCCTGTTTGCGCGCAGGATTGCGGAAGTTCTTGTCCGACGACCTATAAGAGTACGGCCATTCAGGTTCAGAGTGCGACGCCGGGAGCGACTCCTGTTGAGAGTTTGAAATTATCCGCGGGAACATCCTTCCAAAGTCAGGGAACATTGTTGTTGCCGGCTTGTTCTGTTGGAACGAATTTGTACGCACAATTTGAAAGTACAGATCCAAATTCCGTCGCGACAATTGATATTTCTTCTCCGATCTTAACGTTTACTCCTTCGGGAACGGGTAAGACGATCGATGTTGTCTTTATGATTGATTTGGAAATGAATCTTGATCAGACGGATGAAAACGGAGTGGATAAAATGCTTAAACATGTGAAAGATTTCATGGGATCGAACTCTGGTATCTTGAAGAATTTGAACGATGTCGCCTCCACATCCACATCGCAAAAAGTAAATGTTGGACTGGTCGGGTTCTATTACGACAACGATTCGAAAAAACAGGTTCTGATCAATATGGCAGAAGGAACCGTTTACGATCCCGGTGCGTTCATCGATCCAGACAAAACAAAAATCGATGTGACAAAATCGTTTTACGATTTGAAAGATAACTACGCAAAATTATCTCTCGCGATTGCAGATATGATTCCATCTGAATCAGGTTCATCTTCCTTTGCTCCTGTGTTTCAATATGCGCGAGATCTTCTCGAAGCGGAAAAAACAAAAGATGCATCAAAGTTTGCTGTTCTCATTTCTCTTGATGCTCCGTCTAAGGATAAAAATGGTGTGGATTGTACGGATGAAATAGATCCTAACGTTATCGGTACGGGATATATTTCTGGCAAAGATAGTTGTTCAAAGGAAATACGGGAGGTGATTCAAAAGGTCCCGTTGCCGGTTCCTTCCGTTATGTACGATGCATACAGTTATTATTTAAACGGATTAGGAAAGGACTTCAGGAATTGGATTGCTCAGAGTGTAACTCCTCCGGGTATTGCAACAAGCTTTTATGATCCACTCGATTATCAAGTTCGTTCGGATGCACTTGTCATTCAATTGTTCGGAGGGCAAGCGAATGTTCCAGACAAGACTCCTTCAACAGTGACGATCGATTCATCTGAAAACGTGATGGATATTCCATTACCTCAATCGTTTGTGTGTACAGGTAAGCCGATGTACATGTCTTTCAGTGTTTCTAATTTGAATTCTGACGGATCGGAAAAGATCACGATCAAAAATCCAACCTTCACGTATTGTCCTGCAAAATAAGCCTATGGATTTTCAAGACATTCCTTCACAACCTCGTGTTATTCCGTGGAAGCTGATTCTCATCATCGGCGGCGGGGTTGTGATTGCTGCGGGAATTATTTGGGGCGTTGTTGTATACACACATCGATCATCGAATGTTTCGTCCCCGAATAATAGCCGGGGTCCCCAGACCCCGATCACCTCGAAATCATCGATGCCATCGTCCGTAGATCAATGTGTTGATTATCCGAATCCGGAAGGATGCAAAACCTTTTTTGCAAAACAAGAAGCGGCGACGAAAAAAGATGTGAAGGTCTGTGCTTCACTTCCGAGTGTTTCGAAAGATGACTGCATTTGGGGAGTCGCGAATGCGGCGAACGATGAATCGATTTGTTTGCAACTTTCAAATAAGGACGATGTGCGACTTTGTACGAATCATATTCTGATCGCAAAGGCTGTCGCCGCCTCAGACGATGCGATGTGTGATAAAATGGCGGATGATGCGGGAAAGAAAAATTGTCATGCGTCCGTTCTCGCGACCGTGACAATTGCGAATTGCGAAGCGCGGAAACAAGATCCTGCGTATTGCACGTTCTTGCGCACGGTTGACTCGGCAGTGAAAGCTTCGGATCGCGATTTATGCAACGTATTGACGGATGAAAAAAATCTCGCTCGTTGTCGTGCGCGCGTCGCATTCGATGATCCCGATCAGGACGGATTGAGCACAGAACAAGAAATAAAAACCTATCACACAGATCCTCGAAAAGCAGATACGGACGGGGATGGATATTCAGACGGCGATGAAGTTCGAACGGGCCACGATCCTTTGAAAAAATAATTCTCACATGTATATGTTCGAAGAATTGGAAAAAGAAACAGAGGATATGTTTGCGGAGACAGACGCGGCGGCACCGCAAGTGCCGGCACCAACGATGCAAGCTGCGGCACCAATGCAGGTTGCTTCGAATGTTTCTGTTCCTGTCGAATCACCGCGCGCACCGACCCCTTCGCCTATTGCACCCGCATCGGCTTCACAATCGCCCATGCAAGAACGTATTGACGCACTCTCATCGGCGAAACATGGTTTTCCGTGGAAAGTCGTGATGTTGTTTGTTGCGATTGTTATTGTCATCGCTCTCGCATTTTTTCTTTCAATGCGTATTTTGAAATCAAAAACTCCCGCAGCACCCGTTGCTCCGGATCTTTCATCGACAATTCCGTTGACGCCAACATCACCGGAAACAGCCGTTCCTGCTGAACAAACAGCTCCTTCTGTTGCGACAACTCCTGAAGTGCCACCATCCGCTCCTGTTGTTTCTGAACCTGACGTAAGTTTGGATTCCGACAAAGATGGACTGACCGATGTTCGTGAAGCGCAACTCGGAACCAATCCGAATAATGCGGATACAGATGCAGACGGATTGACGGATCGCGAAGAGGTTGATGTCTATCACACAAATCCACTCAATCCAGATACAGACAGTGACGGATATAAAGATGGGGATGAGGTTCAAAAAGGATATAACCCAAACGGTCCTGGAAAGTTGCTTGTGATTCCAACACAAAAATAACGTATGGCGGATGTGAACGATAAAACGCAAATGATACAGCCGAATTCGGCGAACACGACTCCTGTCACGAGTCCGCGTGTTTTTTCGATGCCGGCGCGTTATCGACACGGAGCGGTTGTGAATGTTGTTGAACCTCAAAAGCAAGTGGCTCCAGCTACGGCACCGACGGCTCCTGCTGTTCCGTTGCCGCCAAGACCTGTTCCACCGCCAATGACAAAAGCGCTGTCTGGCAAATCTTCATCACATTCGAAACGTGCATTACTGATTTCCGGAATCGTTGTGCTTATTGCACTTGGAATTTCCGGGTACCTTCTTTTCCGAAGTTTTCAAAAAAATATCCCTGTTCCCGCTGTGACACCACCCGTCGAAGTTCCTGTTGTAACGCCACCAATTGAAACTCCTCCGGAAATAACGCCGACACCTATTGAACCGGTGACAGGATCTGTTTCGCCGTTTTCAACAACAGTTACTCCGGGTGTTGATTCAGATTCGGACGGATTGACAGACGTTGAGGAAACGATTGTTTACGGAACGGATCCTCATCTGCCAGACACGGATGGTGATGGGTTTCTCGATGGAAATGAAGTGTTTCACCGATATAATCCAAATGGAACCGCTCCGGCGGATCTGTTGGGAGCAAAACTTGTTCAATTGCTTGAAGCAAGTTCCTACGGATTGTCCTATCCAATGAAATGGACATCGGTTCCATCGGAAAAAAATGGATACGTGATTTCAACGACAACCGGTGAACAATTTTCGATTGAGTCGGTCGCAAAAGACAAAATACTTTCACTTGCGGATTGGTATTCTCAAACGGTTAAAGAAGGAACACCCACCGTTACAAAATCAAAAAATGGATTTCCGATGCTTGTGAACAGTAATCAACTTACAGCGCATCTTGATCTTGGTACGAGCATACTTACGTTTACGTATGAGACCGCTGCAAAAAATACCATCGATTATTTGCAAACATTCCAGATGATGTTGAACAGCGTCGAATTAAAGAAGTAGGGGACGGTCGAGACCGTCCTGTCAGCAATTATGATTTCGATTGAAATAAATCAAACGCGACTGACCTCGAGTCAACGATTACCCAAAGCGCTTCTTAATCGTGTTGCGCACGAAGTGACAACCGAACTCCGTTTGAAACAAACGCAACAGATTTCTGTCGCGTTTGTTTCTGAAAAAGAAATGCGTAAATTGAACTTGGCGTATCGCGGAGCGGATCGTGTGACGGATGTATTGTCGTTTACCCTTGAGGAGGGTACAGGGAATGGGGGGCAGGGAATAGAAGGTGAGGAAAATTATGGGGAGATTATTTTGAGTTATGAGCAGGCAAAGCGACAGGCGAAGACGATGAAACATTCTGTACACGATGAGCTGACGTTTTTGCTTGTGCATGGATTGTTGCATGTGTTTGGATTTGATCATGAACAAGAAAAGGATGCAAAAAAAATGTTTCCGCTGCAAACGCGCATTTTAACGCGGCTCAAAATCGATCCGACGATATGATGAAGTTAAAACAATTGCGAAATAGTTTCGGGCACGCCCTTCGTGGATTGTCTGTTACGTTCCGTTCCGAACAAAGTTTCCGTTTGCAAACCATTGCAGCCTTTTTTGTGATCGCGCTCGCCTTATGGCTTCGTATCAAGCAAAACGAATTGATCGTCATTTTGTTGCTTGTCGCATCGGTTTTGATTCTCGAACTTTTGAACAGTATTATCGAACGTCTCGTAGATGCTTTAAAGCCGCGCATTCATCCGATGGTAAAGGAGGTGAAGGATATGATGGCTTCCGCTGTTCTCCTGATGTCCATTTTTGCCTGCGTTATCGGTGTACTCATTTTTTATCCATACCTGTCATTGCTTGTTTTGCGTTGAACACGATATAATGCTTGCAGTCTATTCCTATGCCTGAAGAAATTTATATTGGACTTGATGTTGGTTCTTGCGCGGTTCGCGTTGCGGTCGGGAAATCTGTTCCGTCTGCGGACGGCAAAGAACAAATTCATATTATCGGGGCGGTGGAAGTTCCATCGTCCGGTATTCATAAAGGAACCGTCACCAACTTGGAGGACGCAGTTTCTTCGGTTTCTCGAGCGCTTGAACAGGCAGAACGCATTACAGGCCTTCCGCTGAATCGTGCTTGGGTTGGAATCAGCGGCAGTCACATTATCTCGCAAGAATCTCGCGGGGTGATCGGTGTCGGTCGTACGGATGGAGAAATTCGCGAGGAAGACGTTGAACGTTCAATCGAAGCGGCTCGTACCGTTGCGACGCCGACGAATTACGAGATCATTCATGTCATTCCGAAGAGTTTTATTGTTGATGGACAACGCGGCGTAAAAGATCCGGTGGGGATGAACGGAATTCGACTCGAAGTCGATGCCCTTATCATTCAGGGATTGGGTTCTCAAATTAAAAATCTGACAAAAGCGGTTTATCGCACAGGTCTTGATATTGAGGATTTGGTTTTCTCGATTCTCGCAACGGCAGAGGCTGTTGTCTCTGAGCGTCAAAAAGAACTTGGTGTTTGCGTTGTGAACATCGGCACTTCGACAACAAGTCTTGTTGTATATGAAGAAGGGGATATTTTGCACACGGCGGTTATGCCGATCGGTTCAGATCACATCACATCAGATCTTGCGATCGGACTCAAAACGCAGATTGATGTTGCGGAACAAGTGAAACTTCGCTATGCGTCTTGTTTGCCGGAAGAAATCAGTAAAAAAGATGAAATCAATCTTGCGGAACTCGGTGCTCTTGAAGATGAATTCGTCGGCCGAAAGTTTGTGGCGGATATTACAGAAGCACGTGTTCTCGAGATTTTTGAACATGTTGACCGTGAATTGCAGAAAGTAGACCGTTCCGGCATGCTTCCGGCCGGTGTCATTCTTACCGGCGGAGGATCTAAACTTCACGGAATGCTTGAAACAGCGAAAACAACGCTTCGTTTACCCATTTCACTCGGCACTCCGATCGGCGTTTCTTCCGTCATTGATCGCATCAGCGATCCTTCGATGAGCACAGCAATCGGTCTTGTTCTCTGGGGCCGTCATATTCGTTCCGCGGATACAGGCAAAGGATTCGGTAAAGTGATTCAAAAATTTGGAAATTTTGATAAGGTTGGAAGTGGCTTGAAAAAATTGTTCCGATCGATGAAACCATAATAGATTTGAAATAAATCAGGATTTAAAAAGATCCTGATTTTTGTTTTGCAAGTATTTATTTATCCCCACCCCTTTACAAAACTTCTTGACTTGCTTTGGCACAATGCTAAAGTGTGAATACATTTTTGCTTAATGAAGCAAAGTTTGAACAACTGACGTGTTCAACATATTTATTCACACGATCTTGTCGGTGACGATTGAATACAAAATATATGGCACAAGTAAAACCGGACATCGAAACGTTTGCGAAGATCAAGGTTGTTGGAATCGGGGGTGGCGGCGGCGCTGCAGTAAACCGTATGATCTCGGACAACATCAAAGGTGTTGAGTTTATTGTCGTCAATACGGATGTTCAAGCATTGAATCAAAATTTATCACCCATCAAAATTGCAATCGGTAAAACAATCACACGCGGTCTCGGAGCTGGAATGAATCCGGAAGTCGGATCGCGCGCAGCGGAAGAAACGCAAAATGAAATTCGCGAGGCTCTCGTCGGATCTGACATGGTATTTCTTACATGTGGTCTCGGGGGTGGAACGGGAACGGGAGCAATTCCGGAAGTGGCAAAACTCGCAAAGGATATCGGCGCACTCACCGTCGCTGTTGTTACAAAACCGTTTACGTTCGAAGGGGCACAACGTCGTCGCATTGCGGATGAAGGATTTGAAAAATTATTGAAGTACGTCGATGCGATCATCACGATCCCGAACGATCGCGTGTTGCAGATCATCGATAAGAAAACATCCCTGATGGATGCATTCAAAGTCGTGGATGATGTTTTGCGACAAGGTGTGCAGGGAATCGCCGAGCTCATTACTGTTCCGGGATTGATCAACGTAGATTACGCTGATGTGAAAGCGATCATGGAATCGAGCGGATCGGCTCTCATGGGAATCGGTCGCGCAACAGGGGAGAATCGTGCAGTGGAAGCGGCAAAGCAGGCAATCGCAAGTCCGTTGCTCGAACTTTCTATCGACGGCGCACGCGGAATTTTGTTTACGATCAGTGGTGGAAGCGATCTCGGTATGCATGAGGTTGCGGAAGCTGCAAAGATCATCACCAGTTCGGCAGATGAAGACGCGAAAGTTATTTTCGGAGCCACGATCGATGATTCTCTCGGTGATGAAATTCGCATTACCGTTGTCGCAACCGGATTTGATTCTCGTGAGCGTCGAACAACATCACCCGGCGCGGTTGAAGTTCAGGCGCAAGGTTCTTGGTCGCCGAATGCGTTTCTTCGTGTCCGAGAAGATGAAACGGTTTTGAGAGCGACACCTCCACGACCGAAAATGAATTTTCAAGCTCCAAAGCCGGAACCGAAACGTGAGACATACACTTCTCCCACCTATGCTCCGGCACCCATGAGCGCTCCTGTGCAACAAGCACCTGTGATGATGGAAACACCGATGCGTATGCCTGTGAGACAACCCCCGCAAATTTCTCAAGCCCAAGCGCAAGAAGATGAAATCGAGATCCCAGCGTTTATCAGAAAAAAAATGATTTAATCGTGGTCACCCATGTTCATATGAATATGGGTGTTTCGTTTTAAGTGTTGTATAATCTCTGCATTATGTTCTGTGCTGTTTGCAATCATAAAGATACAAAAGTGATCGATTCGCGCATTTCGACAGACGGTGCGAGTGTGCGTCGTCGTCGCGAGTGTGAGAAATGCGGTTTTCGATTTTCCACGCTTGAGGAATTGGAACTTTTAGATTTGACGGTGGTGAAACGCGATGGACGTCGGGAAAGTTATTCGCGCGAGAAAATGGTGCGCGGACTTGAGAAAGCTCTTGAGAAACGTCCATACACGGATCAGGATTTTCAAAGCTTGGTTCATAAAATCGAACGCAGCATTCAAAAAAAGACGCATGGTCAAATCACAACGGCTGAGCTTGGTGATATCGTCATGACACATTTGAAAACGTTCGATAAAATCGCCTACATTCGATTTGCTTCGGTGTATCGATCGTTCGAAGATGTAAAAACATTTGAACGCGAACTAAACAAATTGATTGGGAAATCCTCATCTCGTAAAAAGTCTACAAAAATATGAAATTTACCCGTTTGATTTTGTTTTGCGCGATTCTTTCACTCGTCTTTGGTGGAATCGGTTCGTGGTTTGGTTCTCAATTATCATTGCAGATCGCAAAAACGTTTCCGCGCTTCGAGTCCAAACCGTCTGCAACGATTGTGAGTTTGATTGAAGAAGAAAGTGCAACGATGGATGTAGTCGCACATGTAACGCCGGCGGTCGTCAGTGTCATTGCTCGAAAACCGCGTGGAGAATTTTTGCACGATCGAACATTGTCACAAGTGAATCCGGATTTGGTGTTCGGAAATGATTCGCTGAGCGACACGCAAGCAAAAGAACTTGTAGATGTTTCAAGCGGCACGGGATTTTTTGTGACCGAGGATGGATACATCCTTACGAATCGTCATGTGATCGATGTACCGAGTCCGAAATTATTTGTGGTTACAAACGAAGGAAAAGAATTGAACGCAACGCTTGTTGATACGGATCCGATTCTCGACATCGCCATTTTGCGCGTGGAGGGGAATGGATATCCGATCGTGGATCTCGGTGATTCTGACAAAATACGCATCGGACAAACAGCGATTGCTATTGGAAATACACTTTCCGAATTTCGCAATACGGTTACAAAAGGTGTCGTCTCCGGAATCAATCGACATGTGACAGCCGGTGTTTCGATGAATGGATCAGAAGTAATCGAGAAAGCGATTCAGACAGATGCTGCGATCAATCCCGGAAATTCCGGCGGGCCGCTCATTAATTTGCTGGGAGAAGTTGTCGGAATAAATACGGCGGTGAGTATCGATGGACAAGCGGTGGCATTTGCGATTCCCATCAATCAAGCAAAGCGTGCGATCGAAGATGTGAAAAAAAACGGACGCATTGTACGTCCGTGGTTTGGAGTGCATTACGTTTTGGTCGAATGGGATCAAGTGAAGCCGCCATCGCCAATCTCGTTTAAACTCGGGGCTCTTCTTACGAAAGGACATGTCGCGCAAGAACAAGCAGTGGTAAAAAATGGTCCCGCGGATAAAGCGGGATTGAAAGAAGGAGACATTCTTCTTTCAATCGATGGAACATTTTTAACGCAAGGAAACGCCATCGCCGAACTGATTTCCCCACATCGCCCAAATGATCAAATAAAAATTTTGGTTCTCCGCGACGGGAAAACATTTGAGACCGTTGTGACACTTGGGGATGTGGAACAGCTAAACGGGAAGTAGTTCGCAGTTTGTAGTTGGTAGTTTGGAAAAATGAACAGCTTCTTTTGTGTCAATTTAAAAAACTTTAATTTTAGACCCTAACTACGAACTGCTAACTACGAACTACTTTCATTCAAATATGAAACGCACAAAAATAATCTGCACGATCGGTCCTGCGAGTTCAAAAGAATCGATTCTCAAATCCATGATGCGTGCCGGCCTCGACGTTGCACGATTAAATTTTTCGCACGGCACGCATGCAGGTCACGCGAAACTTGTTCGTCTCGTTCGTCGCACAGCCGCGAGTCTCGGAAAAACTGTTGCGATCATCGGTGATCTTCAGGGGCCAAAAATTCGGTTGGGTGTTTTGCCGGAATCCGGCATCTCGATTCCAACCGGTTCAACCGTTCAATTTTCAACCGAATCAAAACTCCCTCTCCCGTCGCGGGAGAGGGCTGGGGAGAGGGGTTTCGTCGTTCTTCCCGTAACGTACGTGAATCTCCATAAAGATGTGAAAGTCGGACATCGCATGATGATCGACGACGGAATTCTCGAAGCGGTTGTCACGAACATCAGTGGACGAACAATCACAGCGACCATGAAAAACGGTGGAACAGTCACATCGCACAAAGGAATGAATTTTCCGGATTCAACGCTTCGTGTTTCTTCGCTCACAGAAAAAGATCGCGACGATGTGAAATTCGGTGTCGCACAAGGTGTTGATTGGCTCGCGTTATCATTCGTGACTTCGGCGGATGATGTGAAATTGCTTCGTCGATTGATTTCCGCCAGAGGCGGATCCGCCTCTGGCGGAAAACAAGCAGCGAAACCAAATCAAGTTCTTCCTCGCATCATCGTCAAAATTGAAAAGCATGAAGCGATCGATCACTTTGATGAGATTCTCGCGGCGACGGATGCGGTGATGGTTGCACGCGGAGATCTTGGTGTAGAAATTCCTGCGGAAGAAGTTCCAATTCGTCAAAAAGAAATGATCGAGAAGTGTCGCATGGCGGGGAAGCCTGTTGTGGTTGCTACGCAGATGCTTGATTCGATGATGCGCAATCCGCGACCGACGCGCGCGGAAGTTTCGGATGTTGCGAATGCTGTTTGTGATCACACAGATGGGGTGATGTTGTCCGGCGAATCGGCAAGCGGAAAATTTCCACTCGCGGCTGTGAAGATGATGGTGCAGATTGTTGTTGAAACGGAAGTGTCGAAATTTGATGACGTCGATAGCGGAGGAGGGGACCAAAGGAAACCAAAGGTGACCAAAGGAAACCAAGGTGAATCGGATCGTGGTGCATCGATCGCGAATGCATTGAAATTGCTTGCCGCACAAAAATTCATCGACGGTGTTCTCGCATCGCAAGAACTTGCGCCGTGGTCGGAAACGGTTTTGCACGAACATCCCGAGGTTTCGCTTTTTCTCGCCGTGCCGAATAAACAACTCGCGCAACAGACTGTGTTGCGATGGGGAGTTGTTCCGTTTGTTTTGAAAAACGCGAATGAGAAAACGTTTGTGAAGCGTGCACTTGTCGAATTGAAAAAACGAAAACTCATAAAGAAGGGGATGAAACTTGCTGTCGTCATGGGCGGCACACACGGAGAGGGATTCGATCGCGTGATTGTCTAACAATCCATAAAACAAGCGTATCTGAACAAGATACGCTTTTTTTATGTACAAATCATTGACAAAACCGCAAAATCATGCTATTCTCACCCGTCGTGAATGAGAGTCATTTGCGCAAAAAATCCTTTTGTTTCGAGGTGTTTCATGGCGGATATTTTGGAAGTGGGAGGTTCGAATCGAACGTTTCCCGGAGGCGATCTGAGTAATTTTACCGCGCATGCGTTCATCTTCGATGATGTCGCGTGTGCATCGATGGAAGGACTTGTTCAATCGTTCAAGATCGAAAACATCGATGAACAAATCGAAGTTTGCGGACTTGTCGGCGGAAGGGCAAAGAGACGCGGAGCAACGCGCAATGAAATTTGGCAATCCACGCAAATCTTGTGGTGGCGCGGTAAGCCAATGGATCGGCACGGTCAAACGTTTCAAGATCTGCTCGATCGTGCGTTCGATGCGCTCGCGACCAATTCAGATTTTCTCGTCGCGCTTCGTGCGACAGGCGATGCAATGCTTGTCCACTCAATCGGTTGTTCCGATCCGACAAAGACGGTTCTGACTGAGCACGAGTTCTGTGATCGTCTCACGACACTGCGAGATCGATTGTGTCGTGACTGACGGTATCCGTTCGAAGTGCGGCCGGTCATGGTGATTGGTTGCGCAAAAATCACACAAACGTTTTCAGGAGGTTCCATGCGTCTGCTCATCCTGTGTGTCCTTGCGTTCGTCGCGTCGTGCGGCGGACAAGAGATTCTCGATTCTGCTTCGACTCACGTTGGATCGAAGAATGTCTGGAAGGTCTACCACGATCCGGTAAAGTTCCGGCAGGCGAATGCACGCGCGACGCTGCAAGGGAAGATCTCGGTCGTCATGATCGGATCGACCACGTGCGGGCCGTGCAAGTCGGTGCAGGAGTGGTGGAATCAGTATCCGGTAAAAGGCGTTCGGTTTGTCGAACTCGAAATCGATGATAATGTCGAAGGGTCTTACAAGAAAGCTCTCACGACAACATATAAGTACATCCCGAAACAACAGCGTGAAGGAGCGGAGATCGATGTCGTACTTCCGCTCTGTTCGATCGAACGAAACGGAGACGTGCTCTATCAAGACGGCGGCAAACGCGATCGTGGCGGTTGTCTCGAAGCCATGCAACAGGCGCTCGAGCAGATCCGAAGCGAACCCAAACCTCCGCTGATCGCAATGAAGTCCGTCGAATGGAAAACAGTCACGACGTCCGTGGCGTTTTGGAAAGCTGTCGAAGCTTCCAAACGGGCCATTGTCGTGTTCAGTTCACCGACGTGTGGGCCGTGTCATCACGCGATCGATTGGTGGAAGAAACAGCAAGCGCCGGCGGACGTCATGTTCATCGAGTACGCGCTCGAAAGTGACGATCATGAAAGCACGCCAGCGCTCAAGTTCGCATGGGAAGACATCGGCAAAACGGCCGATCATTTCTTCACAGACGAGAATCGCGAGAAAGGGCAAGCCGAAGCGTTTCCAATCTGCGGTCTCGTGCATCCTATCGAAGATGGCGGACATGTCCACGATGCGAACCAAGTAAGTTCGACAGGATGTACAATTGAATTGGCAAAGGAAATCGGAATTCGGAAATAGATCGTAAGGGCCGGTCTTGTGCTCGCCCTCGAACATGTGCAACCGGTCACGGTGATCGGTTGTGCGAAAATGAATCAGGAATTTTCCAGGAGGCAATCATGGCACGTTCACTCGGTTATCTGTTGCTCATCTGTTCGATCCTCACCTCGACCCTCGCATTCGGCAAACCGCCGGCGAAGAAAGTCGCGAAGGCTGCGGTCGTGGAAGAAACGATCCCGCCGAATTGGCAGAAGGTCGAAGGGTTCGACTGCCGGCACGCGCGCGCGGATCATCACTTCAATCCGTCCGCGGGCCATCCCGGTTATCACGCGTACGAACGAGGGGACGAAAAAGTGATGTGTCCCTTCGAAGGGAAGTGTCTTCGTAAAATGACGAAGCCGCCCTATCGCGGGTCGATGAATGATCACGATTGCCTGACTGGCGAGGCTTACATTGCCGCAGTTCCGGAAGGATACAATTCCAGTTCGTTGGATCTCAGTGATGCAAAATGGATTCAGCCCGAACTCATGGACGATGGAAGATGGCAAATCAGAGGGCATGGACACGAGAGTTCGTCGAATCCGGAGCGAAATTTTCTCTACGACTACGTGAGGCTGTTGGCTCTTCGCTACGGTCACTTCAAGGGTGAACCTGGAAAATGGTATATGTGTATCGTGCAGGACTGCGACAAATGGATTACACACCGCGTTCCAGGATTCGTCGGTTTGTGCATCGACATGACGCAGTGTTATTCGAAGGCGGAAGAGAAGGTAAAAGATACTGTGCCGCTTCCAGTCTCGTCGACACGCTGTACGAAGTAGACTCGATTGGCTCCTTACACATCCCTTTAAACCGGATGTGTTTTTAATTGTGGATAAGTTTGTGTTATTCGATGTGATTCAAGGTGATTCGATGCGTTGACAGGTCGAATGCGATGTACTACTGTACTAGTACATACATGTACTAGTACAGTAGTACATGATTGATTCATCGTTCGCGAATCAATTCATCGTGTCTCATTCATTCTCATCGTTTACAATCTTCATCTATGAAATTTTCCGAAGATGCTTTCGTCGATCTCCTTCATCGCATCGCAAAAGACAAAAAACTTTTAAAAGAATTTTTGCAGGACATCTTAACGGTTCATGAATACAAAAATCTCCTCTTGCGTTGGCAAATCATTGAACTGCTTTCAAACGGAATGTCTCATCGCGATGTTGCAGATCGTCTCAACATCGGAATCGGAACGGTTACGCGTGGGGCAAATGAACTCAAAAATGCAAAAGGCGGTTTCGCTCATGTTCTCCAATATGAATTATCAAAACGTGCAAAATAATTTCTGGTGGTCGGGTCTCTCCTCATGGCGGGCCTGACGTTTTGGTTGTCGAATTTTTTTCAAACGACAAAACATCTCGGGTCTGTCCGAGGTGTTTTGTTTTTGAGCGAAATCCGCTCGGAGGTGTCTCATGTCTCTTCGAATCGTTCGTGCAGCTCCGGATCTTGATCTTGCAACACACATCACGTCATCCGGATTCGTTCAGCCGATTTCCGATGCGCTTCGGCAAGATGTCGACGTTCATTTGAAAGAAAGTCAAATCGTCTATTCGATCTTCAAAGACGATGTCGTCGTCGGATTCGCCATCTTCAAGAAGATTACGTTGCCGGCCGTTTTCCCTTCGTGGGGATTCGACTGGGGCTTGCTTGAATATTTGGACATGCGTGTTCTCTATCTCGCTGGGATCATGCTGCATGAATCTGTGCAAGGTCAGGGGATCGCAGAGCAGACCATTTTGCATGCGAAAAACGAAATGGGATTGTCCTACTTCGCGCTTCGCACGCAATCGCTTCGTATGTGGATCGCGGGAAACAAATTGACCAAGTCGTGGTATCCGAATCCGAAGAACCTCGTTGATGGATCGTTTCGTATCGCAAAAGATCTGCTCGCAAATCAGCTGAGCATGTCCGTCGATGATCGGTTTGTTTCGCGAGGATTCTACGGCGCACCACTGTACGGCAAGAAACCGATTCATCGCGATGCGAAGCTGCAGGCGTGGTGGAATGATCTGTGTTCCTTCGAGCATGGTGATGCTGTGCTCTGCGTCGGTCGATTCAAGTGATTGTACGTTGCTCCCCAAACGACACTGTACTACTGTACTAGTACACATGTGTACTAGTACAGTAGTACATGGCAGATGTGCAGATGTTACTCTCGGGGCGTTCGTCCTGAACGCCCCTTCTTTTTTTCTCAATATGAAAATCTACCCATCGAAAATAAAACCGGTCGTCACTCTCATTGCCTGCATGCATGGCGACGAACCATTTGGTCTCACAGCTGTCGACTATTTCAAAGATCGACTCGATTCGTATCCTGGACTTCAACTTGTGATCGCGAACGAAGAGGCGATCGCACAAAACAAACGTTTTATCGAAACAGATTTGAATCGATCGTTTTCGATTTCATCGCCACAGTCTCTCGAAGAGCAATTGGCAATTGATTTGCTCGAAGCCGTTCGATTAAGCACATTCGTTCTCGACATTCACAACACAACTTCCGATGTGTTGATGACGCCGATTGTCACATCGATGAATGAACAAACAAAACGCGTGATTCATTTTTGTCGATCGCATGAGGTGGCATATATCCAAAAACCGCTTGCGGATAAATCGTTGATCGGACAATTGAACGGCGGAGTCTCGCTCGAATTCGGATTTGATTTTTCAAAAACGTCCGAGGCGATGAATGAATTGATTCGCATCGTCGAAGGTTTGTTGTTCGAACAATCTTGTGAATCGATGAGTCGCGAAATTTTTTGCATCGACGGAAACATTTTAAAATCCGTTTCACTTCCGGCGGCTGCGAAAAATTTTCAGTTGATCGAATCGCTTAATGTCTTTCCGTTTCTTCTCGGCGAACGCGCCTATCCGAATATCCATGCACTGTCCGCATCAAAAAAATATTCTGAACGCATTTGACGCGATGGACACATCGACTCGCATTCGTTATGCTCAACGTACACATGTTTCAACAAAGGAGGGAAACATGAATGCGATTGCTTTGCAAAACAAACCGATTGAAATCACGCTCTTTGATCTGCGTGTGGATCTGATCGCCGCATGGTCGATGTTGCTTGAAAAGAATCGGGAACTTTCGATGGTGCGTCCGTATCACGGAGATTTTGCGGATGTACTGTGTCAGGCGATTGTGAGTCCGGGAAACGGTTTCGGATTCATGGATGGCGGCATCGACAGGGTATACACGGATTATTTCGGAAAGGGTGTACAAGACGCGTTGCAAGAAAAGATTCGTCGAAAGTTCGACGGGGAATTGCTTGTTGGTCAAGCGACGATCATCGCGACCAACGATCGGCAGATTCCGTATCTCATCGCCGCGCCGACCATGTCCGTGCCGATGCGACTCGAAGGTGTTATGCAAGCGAATCCGTATTACGCGATGCGTGCCGTTATGCAACTTCTCTTGAAAGGTCGTTTCGATGACGGCCCGATGAAAGGGAGGTTGATTCGCAGTGTTGTTGAATCGATTGCTGTGCCCGGGTTCGGAACCGGCGTCGGAGGTATCTCTGCATCCGTGTGCGCGCATCAGCAGATCAAGGCTATCCGCGAAGCGCTCATTGCCCCGGCTGCATTTCCGGCCACGTGGCAGGATGCACAAGAACAGCTTCAGCGTTTATATACGGATCGGCCGTTCGATCTGCAACAGGATTGATTCGGACAGAAAACTCTTGCAGCTCCACAGAGCTGTTTTTCTTTTAGACAAACAAAAAACTTCCGGACGATCCGGAAGTTTTTTTGAACAAATCTGTGGATGGCGGACCGGACGGGATTCGAACCCGCGATCTTCTCCGTGACAGGGAGACGTGTTAACCGGGCTACACCACCAGTCCAACAGCCACAGATTTGTTCTCAAATGTGACGAAATAATAGCACAGGGCGTTTGCTGATGCAAGGCACGTTCCTATCGCGATTTTCTCTGCTTTTGGATGATTCTTATTTTCTTTCCCTCTGACATCGGGGCTGATTTTTTGAGTTTTTCGGCAACGTTCATACCGATTGCTTTTTTTATGTCTTCAATTTCCGATTCTGTGAGATTTCTCCATTGCCCGATCGGGTAGGTGGAGATCATTTTGAGCGTGAGGATTCTTGTACGCATGAGTGTCTCCACTTCATAATGCAGTTCCGCACACATGCGACGAATGAGATCTGGTTTTGATTCGGAAAGAATGATCGCAAATCTTCGCGTGTCGAGTTGTCGAACTTTTGCAGACTTCGTCATTCCGTCCTTTAACTTCATTCCGTTTTGCATCTTGCTGATATCGATTCGTTTCAAATCATGATTCACTTCCACGACAAATTCTTGATCGAGATTAAATTTTGGCAAGGCAAGACGTTTGGAAAAAAAGGAATCGTTTGTCAAAATAAGTAATCCTTCATCGTGCACATTCATGTTCCCAACGGGAAAGAATTTTTCCGTTGAATCGATGAGATCAAAGACGTTGTCTTCTTTACGCTTGTCGATCGAAATGCCGGCCGGTTTGTTGAGCATGAGATAAATTTTATTTTGTCGCACACCCCGTTCTCGACCGTTCACACGCACAACATCCGAATCTCCGACTTTGTCTCCGAGTTTTGCGGGACGATTATTCAAAAAAACATTTCCGGACGCAATAAGCCGATCCGCCTCGCGACGCGAGCAGTAATGATGTTCAGCAAGATACTTGTTGATGCGTACGGGTTCGGACATATGCAAGGGATCATAGTCGATCTGAGCCGATTTGGCAATGATTCGACGTTGAAAAAAAGAAAAGCGTCCAAGAGATATTGGACGCGAGGCAAATTCAGAGACTGGGAATCTTGTACGGTTTTCCCTTCGGTTTTCCTGTTGATGTCTTGTTCTTTTCCGATTTGACCGGAGGGGTTTCTACGGAGGGTGCTGTCGCAGCCGTCGGAGACGAAGGAGGATCTGCCAGCAGCACCTTTTCGAGCTTGTCTGCCGCTTTTTCCGCCACCTTCTCCGCAATGCGTTCGAGACGTGTTGCAGGAGGAGGAATCGTCGGAGCCTTCGGTTGCGGTGTACTTGCGCCGTTCGTTGCGACCTGATTGACCGCGAACGGGACAAGCAGGATGACGTGACGAACGAGCAGGATCACACAGACCAAGACGGTCACTGCAATGACCCAGCCGAGCTTGTTACGCCCGCCTTTGGTGATGAGCGCGCCGATGAGGGAGACAAACGTCAACCACCATCCAATGTGCGTTGAGAATCCGAGATTGTAGAAGCTCGCAACGATCGCGGCGACGAGTGCGAGCGTGATTGCCCATCCCCCCGCTTTCCGCCAGTCGATGCTCGCCAACTTCTCCTTCCATGTTTTCGGTGTGGTGGCCGGCGGGGTCGTTGCTCCT
>CAYHDY010000007.1:0-32461 GCA_964355525.1 uncultured Gammaproteobacteria bacterium
TCTCTACGAGTGGAGGATTTGTTGAGTCGCATGACCACGGCGGAAAAAATCGGTCAGTTGATATTGGTGGCAAAGAGTAATATTCATGATCGAAATGATATTACAGGATATGGGATTGGTGCGGTCTTGAGTGGTGGAGGAGACAAACCTGAGCCAAACACGCCACAAGGGTGGTTGTCTATGGTAAATCAATTTCAAAATGATTCTAAAAAAAGTCGTTTTGGTATTCCGATCTTATACGGAGTTGATGCAGTTCATGGTCACACAAATGTTCCCGGAGCAACCATTTTTCCACACGCAATTGGTCTGGGTGCAAGTCACGATGAAGATTTGGTGCGTCGCATTGGTGTCATTACGGCACAGGAGTTGGTTGCGACCGGAATTCATTGGAATTTTTCGCCGAGTTTGGATGTTGTTCAAGATGCGCGTTGGGGTCGCACGTATGAAACGTTTGGTTCTGACACAGATGTTGTCCGTAAATTAGGTGCTGCTTATTTACAAGGACTTCAATCTCAAACATCGAATCATGCATCTGTCATTGGCACCGCCAAACATTATTTAGGAACGGGCGCGATGGTCTGGGGAACTTCGGGGAATCCGGATTTTAAAATTGATCAAGGTGTTACACGGACGAATGAAGCAACATTGCGAGCGATACACCTCCCTCCATTTATCGATGCCGTAAAAGAAAACGTCGGGAGTATCATGGTCGGTCATACTTCGTGGAACGGAATCGAACTTGCAGCGAATCATTATCTTCTGACGGACGTGCTAAAAAAGGAACTTGGTTTTAAGGGATTCGTTGTGTCTGATTGGTATGGAGTGTATGAAATTCCAGGAGGACAATACAAAGGAGTCGTTACGGCAATAAATGCAGGGGTGGATATGGTGATGCTGCCGTACGATTATAAATCGTTTACGACGTATATGGAGCAAGCACTCGCACAAGGCGATATATCCTACGAACGTTTAGATGATGCGGTTCGTCGCATTTTAGGTGCGAAGTTTTTGGCAGGATTATTCGATGATGTTCTTGCGGATGAATCTGGTTTGTTTGGAATTGGATCGGCTGAACATCGTGAAGTGGCGCGTGAAGCTGTACGAAAATCATTAGTACTCCTAAAAGACGATCAATCTATTTTGCCTTTGGACAAAACGCTTTCGCACATTCTCGTAGCAGGATCATCTGCTCATAATCTTGGTCGTCAGTCTGGTGGTTGGACCATTGAGTGGCAAGGAATTGATGGCAATTGGATACCAGGTACGACGATTCTTGATGCAATAAAAAATTCTGTCTCTAAGAATACAATCGTCGATTACAACATCAGTGGAAAATTTACGAAGACGGAGAATCTTGCAGATGTAGGTATTGCGATTGTTGGGGAAACTCCATATGCGGAGGGTTGGGGAGACAATGCACATCCCGCTTTATCACCAGAAGATCTGAAAACGATTGCGAATGTGAAATTAGCAAGTAAAAAATTAGTCGTCATTATCGTTTCCGGTCGTCCGCTCGATATTCGTCCTTACGCGAATAAATGGGATGTCGTTGTTGCTGCTTGGTTGCCGGGCAGTGAAGGACTTGGTGTGACAGATGTCTTATTTGGCGGTGAGCCTTTCACAGGCTCGCTTCCTATTGCGTGGCCATTGAATGAATAGTATTCAATGTTCACAAATCTTCTGCAGAGATTGGAACATACATTGCTTGCGTTGATATAAAATTCTAAGGAACAAAAAAACCGCGATTAACTCGCGGTTTTTTTGTTTACGATTTATTAAGCACTATTTTTGTTAATGGCCCAACCTGTCCAACAGGATCTAAATCATTCGCTGATTGGAATGCTTTAACAGAAGCAACAGTGACGGGTCCATAATTTCCGTTTGGAACGATGTTGGAAGGGAAAAAACCAAGGGATTGGAGTTTCTCTTGAAGGGCAAGAACATCTGGTCCATTGCTTCCGATCGAGATATTTTTGGTGAAGACGTATGGTGTTTCCATTTTTTGGACAACTTCTTTTCGTGCCCCATCAGGGAATGATTGCGATGTTGGAAGTGTGAGAACATCACCCCATGCGAATCCGAGTTGAAGAAAATCTTGCGGAGAGGAGATTAATCTTTTTTGTCCGTTTTCCAAAACATACATTTTTGGATTAAAAGGATATTTGATCAATGAACCGTTTTTTAAATCACGTGCGAGAAGTGGTGCAATTAAGACTGGACCGTTAGGAAACGTTGATACGGGTGAGATGATAATAATATCTTGAAGAAGAAAGCCCAGATTTAATAAATCTACAACACTTAAGATTAATCGTTTTGCTCCATTTTCAATCAGGTAAACATCGGGATCATTTGGGTATTTGATAAGCGCTTTTTCCATGGTTGTATTTGGTTGGTAAGACGAAATCGGCGTCGGGACAGAAGGTGGTAATAAAACGGGTTGTTCGACAGGGGTGGATGGTAATGGAATGAAAGGAAGTACGACAGGTGTATCCGAACTTCCACGACTCTCGCATACGACCGTTGCTTGGCTTAATGAAACAGTGCCTGTTTCTGTTCCGTCTCCATTTCGAAACTTTACAGAGTAATCATAGGTTGTTCCACATACAACACTCGTGTCTTGCCATGTATTTATTTGAATCCATCCTGAATTATTTCCTGTACGCGAAAAATAATATCCAGATACGCCAGAAGTGTCATTCGGGAATGCATCGACCAATAATGAAATAGAGGAACGACCAACGGATCTTGTTGCAAAATGACTTGGTGTGTTGGCTAACGTATATTTAGATGCGGATGTTCCGTAAAGACCCAGATTATTCACGACGTCATTGAACTGAACGTCATAGGTGTATTGCGTATTTTCAGATAAGGGTGAATCTGTAAATGTCGTTGTTAAAACAGGGGTAAATCCCAATTCCGTTGTTCCGTTTCTTCTGACTTGCCATTGATTCAATCCAGAACCTGATTCTGTGACGGTTACTGGTTTTTCAAGCGTTATAGAATTTACTGTTATTGTTCCGAACGCAGGAGCTCCAACAGAACTTGGCACAGTTGTATCGATAAGAACCGACTCTGTTGCCGAATATGAAGAAACGTTCGAAAGAATATCCGAAGCTTTCACTCGAACGTACCAGGTTCCATCCGCGAGTGTTGATACATGTGTGAATGAATTTGTGCTCGATGTCGTCGAATTGAAATCTGTTGTGAATCCCGTATCTGTCGCCCACTCGACAGTATAAGCAGGAGAAGCAAGTCCAGCTCCTGCATCTGATGATGCGGTCCATATCCATGCGGGTGTGGTATCCGTTGTCGGTGTTGTCGTGGAAGGTGTTCCCGGAACAGATGGAGCTGCTGTATCGATAAGAACAGAACCTGTCGCAGAGTAGGATGAAGTGTTCGAAAGAATGTCCGATGCTTTCACTCGAAAATACCATGTTCCGTCTGTGAGAAGTGTTGTATGTGTAAATGTATTTGAACTTGCGTTAGAAGAATCGAAATCCGTTATGAATCCTGTATCTGTTGCCCATTCGACCGTATATGCAGGAGTTGCTAAACCAGCTCCTGTATCTATCGACGCACTCCAAGCCCATGTTGGTGTTGTGTTTACGGTTGGAGTCGTCGTTGAAGGTAATCCAGGAGATTCTGGTGGACCACCTAAACTTGGAGCTGTTACATCTATGAGAACAGAACCGGTTGCAGAGTAGGACGAAGTGTTCGAAAGAATATCCGAAGCTTTCACTCGAACGTACCAGGTTCCATCCGCGAGTGAAGATGAATGTGTAAATGTATTTGTATTTGAAGTAGACGAATTAAAATTCGTTGTAAATCCAGTATTTGTCGCCCATTCAACTGTATATGCAGGAGTTGCTAATCCGGATCCAGCATCCGAAGAGGCCGTCCATACCCATGATGGCGTGTTATCACTTGTGGGAGTTGTTGTTGAGGGCAATCCAGGAACAGATGGAGCCGTAACGTCTATGAGCACAGATCCTGTTGCGGAATAGGAAGATGTATTCGAAAGAATATCCGAAGCTTTCACTCGAACGTACCATGTTCCATCTGCGAGGGTTGATACATGTGTGAATGTATTTGTGCTCGATGTCGTCGAATTGAAATCTGTTGTGAATCCCGTATCTGTCGCCCATTCAACTGTATATGCGGGGGTTGCTAATCCGGATCCAGTATCTGTCGATGCGTCCCATGACCATGTTGGTGTATTGTCGCTCGTGGGATTTGTTGTTGAAGGTAATCCCGGAACAGTAGGTACTGTCGTGTCTACGATCACGGATCCTGTTGTCGAGTAAGTAGAAACATTGGAACGAATGTCCGATGCTTTCACGCGAAAATACCAGGTTCCATTTGCGAGTGTGGATGAATGTGTAAACGTATTTGTGCTTGCTGTTGTCGAACTAAAGTCTGTTGTGAATCCTGTGTCTGTCGCCCATTCGACAGTGTATGCAGGAGATGCTAATCCAGTCCCCGAATCCATAGACGCACTCCATGTCCATGTTGGTGTCGTATCTGTTGTTGGAGTTGTAGAAGAGGGTGATCCTGGAACGGTTGGTGCTGTTGTGTCTGACACAACCGTTATTGCTGGCGCTGGTGCGGTGTATGTACGCATCATCTGCCAGACATCGGTTAGAAAAACCGAACTGCCTGAAAAATACTGTCCATATGCAACGATCAATTTATCATTCCACACAACCATGTTGAGCGAAGAACGTCCGTGCCAGCCCGCACTTGTAATCGCGTTCGTCCAAGTAATTCCATCAGAGCTGTACCAAAGATCATTTTTGTAAACAGAACTACCAAATCCACCTGCTATCCATATTTTATTATCCAAAACAACAGCGACTAATGAGTTACGGATTGACCACGCAGCCGCAGCCGTTTCTTGCGTCCATGTAATACCGTCTGAGCTACTCCAAACATCATTTAAGGCTGTAACGCCTGAACCACCCAAAATCCACATCTTGTTGTTAAACGTTATGGCTGGAAAAAATGTGCGTATACCCCAGTTAGCTGAAGCTGTCTCTTCTGTCCAGGTAATACCATCCGTACTAGACCACACATCGTTTAGCTTTACTCCATTCGTTCCACCCATGATCCACATTTTATTGTTGAATACTGTGTAACCAAATTGAGCTCTTATACCCCAGTTAGCTGAAGCTGTCTCTTCTGTCCAGGTAATACCATCCGTACTAGACCACACATCGTTTTTACGAGTCGTTCCATCCATGAGTCCTCCTAAGATCCACATCTTATTATTGAACACTAAATGTCCAAAATCACTTCGTGCACCCCATGAAGACGATGCGGCAATTTGGGACCAACTTACACCATCCGTACTTGACCAGACGTCGTTGACGCGTGAACCGGTACCGTTTCCGTTTATTCGTCCACCAAAGATCCAAAGTTTTCCATCATAATTCAACAGACCTCCGCTGTAACGAGGTGAGCCAAAATTTGATGTTAGTTGTGTATCTGAATACGGCAAGATCGTATTATCCCAGCTGGAAATACTTGTTGCTGCTGCATTGCCATAATATAAGTAGATGGATGTTGTACTGCTTGCCGGAACACTTGGAACTTTTGTCCAAATTTGTGTTGCGGTTGTATTACACGTTCCATCAACAACCCAAAAATCTATAGATGTTATTCGATCACTGTCTGTAACACGTAAGTCTCCACAATCACTTCGCATTAAATTTGCCGTGACAAGTTCTGCTGTGTTGAGTGTTGTTGAAACTTGGTAATTTGTTAAGACACCTGCATTGGAAGAATTATCAACCGTTACAGCAACCTGTTGCGTCCATGCTACATCAAACCAAGGATCTGCTTTGACTAAATTGTTAGAACGAATAAAAAATGAAACCGAAAAAATTCCCAGAATGAAAAAAATTCCAACAACAAGTAGCAACTTGTGATGCTTTTTTACGTGTTTTAAGATCCTGTGCTTCATAGTAGATTGTAACGAATGCGTCTTGTATTATTATATCATTTTTAAATGAAACCAACCTAAACAATAAAACCCGAGATTCATCTCGAGTTTTTTTGTTTACCATCTTTTTCCCACCGCTGTTAAAGCAATCGCGAGGGCGTCCGCCGCATCATCCGGTTTCGGAATCCGATCGAGACCCAGAAGTTGCTGAACCATTTTCTGCATACCCCCTTTTGTTGCAGCCCCGTCTCCCGTCGTCGCTTTCTTCACCTGTGCCGGTGTGAACTCTGCAACCGGCACGCCCGCTTGCGCGCTTATAAGTAACGCAATTCCTCGCGCTTCCGCAACACGCATGGCGGTCGTTGCACTTTTCCCGAAAAAGAGTTTTTCGATCGCGACGTAATTTGGTTTGTGATGAATAAATAAATCTTGCAAGTCATTTGCGATGTGCAACAATCGATTTTCGAAACTATCACCGGTTGTCGTTGTAATAACGCCGTAATCAATCAACGCCGCGGACATTCCTTCAACATAAATCACTCCGAATCCCATCCGACCAAAGCCGGGATCTATTCCCATGATGATACAACCCTCTTTTTTACTCATACATTAATATAAACCTGATCGACATCTTCAAGATCGTTCAGAGCATCTAGCAGTTTCTCAAGCTCCGCCTGAATAGGAGGGTCTGTAATGACCAATTGTTCTTTTGGTAAATAGACGATTTCAACTGCAGCCGGTTTTATTTTGAGTGATTCGACCGCATCAGAAATGCGTTTCAATCCATCCGGTGCGCTGACAACTTCAATGATGTCATCTTCTTCTTGAATATCTTCCGCTCCTGCATCGATCATCGCAAGTTCGAATGCATCTCGAGACAGACCCCCCTCTATCCCCCCTTGTAAAGGGGGGAGGGTCGCATTGATTGTCACCACACCTTTTTTCTCAAACATCCACATCACACTTCCTTGCGCACCGATCACCCCGCCATTTTTACTTGTAATATGTTTTACTTCCGCGACCGAACGATTACGATTATCCGTGAGACACTTTACAAGAATCGCCGATCCTCCAGGACCAAATCCTTCATAAATCACTTCATCAATTTGTCCGATCCCGTCTTCCCCGCTTCCGCGTTTAACCGCACGATCAATATTTTCCTTCGGCATATTCACTGCCTTCGCAGCATCGATCGCCATCCGCAATTGAAAGTTAAACGTCGGATCGCTTCCTCCGGAGCGGGCGGCAACGGCGATTGTTTTTCCAAATTTCGCAAACACAACAGCACGCTGTGAATCAGCCGCGCCTTTCTTTTTTGCAATCGTATGAAATTTTGAGTGTCCTGACATAACGACACGAGTGTATCAAATATCGTATCTCTTTTCAATTCATTTATAATTGACGAAACCCAATTATATTGCTTAAATACCCGCGTTCACCGCACCACAGGAGGTTTGCATGCTGAACATCATCATCTGGGGAATTGACCCTGACACGAAGCCGGAAATTCTCTCCGATCTGCGCGAACGGCTCACAAACGCCGCCATGGCAAATCGTCGATGGGGGCTCAACCGTCGTCACATCAGCGTTCGGTTCCCGACGGAACACATGGGTGAACAACACTCCGTGTTCATTCAAGTGGAAGCGCACTTGCAGGAATCCACCACGGAGATGATCGGGCAAAATTCCATCGACACGATGTGCCAGATGATCTTCGACAAGATTTACGAATGTGTCGAAGCGTCAAGCACGTTCGTCTCCCTTCGTTTCACCCACACGATGATGGACAAAACGCCCGTCATCAAATTCATCTGCGAAGACGGGCAAAAAGGAATCGACGAACAAATCCGCAAGCTTGGCTGACTCGAGTGAGTCCTATTCGAAAAGAAACTTTCCTACTCCGATTCATTCGGAGTCTTTTTTTTGAAACGAAAAATCACCCTTCGCAAAATAGCGTCGGGTGATCTTTTTTTCTAAACCGCTTCTCCTGCTTCTGCCTTTGTTGTTGCGGTTCGATCAATTTCTTTATTTTCTTCAAACGCGCGTTTGATTTCTTCATCGAGCAAATCCGGTTTTGCCTCAACGACTTCATCGACATAGACCGGCATTTTGCCGATGAGTTTTTCTCCCATGTCTTTGAATCCGGTTCCAGCCGGAATCAATCGTCCGATGATCACGTTTTCTTTCAATCCTTCGAGGCGATCGATCTTTCCCGTCACAGCGGCGTTAATGAGAACGCGAGCTGTTTCTTGGAAAGAAGCCGATGACAACCACGAGTCTGTTGAAAGCGAAATTTTCGTAATACCGAGGAAGAGGAGTTCGCCCGTTGCTTGCTCTCCGCCTTTTTTCACATCATCGTTTGCATCAAGATAAGTTGCTTTCTCGATGATTTCACCCGGAAGCAAATCCGTGTCGCCTGTGTCGATCACACGTACGCGCGAGAACATTTGGCGGATGATGATCTCAATATGTTTGTTGTTGAGTTTCTGTCCTTGAGACGCATAAATGAACTGGATTTCTTTTGACAGATATTTTTGCACGGAGTCTTGTCCTTTTGTTTTGAACAAAACTTGCAAATCCAGGTTTCCGTCGGTCAATGCATCACCCGCTTGCACTTCATCGCCGTCTTTCACATAGAGTGAGTAGCCCGGCGGAATGATGTACTCGCGAACTTTCTTTGTTTCGTAAAGCAATGTTGCGATGCCGGCCTTCTCCGCTTTCACGGTTCCCTTTGCAATCGCCGTCAGTTCTGTTCCATCCGATTTTGTTGCGATGATTTGACCGGCGACGACACTCGCACCGTCTTTAACGACGAGTTTTCCGGCCTTGCCGTAAATAACCGCTTCTTCTTCTGTACCTTCATACGCAACCTCAACCGTTTTTTGTCCCGGACGCATATCCACAATCTGTTTTCCGGTTCCGGCTTGAACGATTTCACGCGATGCGGTATCGATCGAGATTTTTCCGGCAACTTCCGACATGATCGCTTTTTGTTTTGGATTACGCGCTTCGAAAAGTTCTTCCACACGAGGCAGTCCCTGAGTGATATCTTTTCCGGCGACTCCTCCCGTATGGAAGGTACGCATTGTGAGCTGTGTTCCAGGCTCTCCAATGGATTGCGCAGCCATGATTCCGACAGACGTTCCGAGTTTGACCAATTTGTTGTACGCGAGGTCATAGCCGTAACACTTCTGACAAACACCACGACGCAATTTACAGGTCATGACGGAACGAATATGCACCTCTTGCAATTCTTCCTTTGCTTCTTCAATGTCACGAATATGTCCTTCCATGACGAGCTCGCCCGCAGGAACAATCACCTTGCGACCACCCGGTTTAACGATATCAGATAAGGTGACACGACCGAGAATACGGATGATGAGCGGTTCTCCGATTTCATCGGATTCTTTCTTTGTAAGATGAACTCCTGCGTCATCGCCACAATCGATTTCGCGAACACTGACATCTTGTGCCACGTCCACGAGACGACGTGTGAGATAACCAGCGTTCGCCGTACGAAGCGCCGTATCAGTCAATCCTTTTCGCACACCGTGACTTGAGATAAAGAACTCAAGCACATCGTAACCGTCGCGGAAAGAAGATGTAACAGGAAGTTCGATAATTTCTCCGGACGGGTTCGAAACCAATCCTTTCATACCGACCGTCTGCGTCATCTGTCCCCATGTTCCACGAGCACCGGACTCGATCATGGTGTAAGCAGGGTTGTCTTTTGGCAATGCTTTTTTAGACTCGTCTGCGATTTTATCTTTGATCTCGTTCCAGATTTTAATGATGGATGAGTGACGTTCCGATTGTGTGAGCAATCCTTGAGAATAATACTCTTCCACTTCACGCACGCGACGTTCCCCTTCTGCTATCAATTCTTTTTTGTTTTCAATAATTGGGAGATTGGCCATTCCGTAGGAGTAACCCGCTTTCGTTGCATACTTAAATCCGATTTCTTTCAAACGATCCAAAAATGCGGATGTTTTTTCTGAACCATGCAACTCAAGATAATATTTCACCACGGATGCGAGCTCTTTCTTTCCCATCGTCTCGTTCATGAACGGAACTTCTTTTGGAAATTGCATGTTCACGATAACACGTCCCGGAGTTGTGGTGAGCACTTCTCCATTTCTGAGACGAATGACGATCCAATCACGCAACGATAATTTTTCCGTTGTGACCGCATAAAGCGCGTCGTTCTCGTTTGCAAAAATTGGAAGTCCCTTTTGTTCTTTCGGTTCGTCATCGAGCACCATGGTGAGGTAAAAAATTCCCCACGCGATATCTTTTCCTGGTGTTGCAACCGGTCCTCCGTGCGCAGGCTTCAACAAGTTTTTTGTTGAAAGCATCAGCTCTCGAGCTTCCGCGCGTGCTTCTTCCGTAAGTGGAACGTGAACGGCCATTTGGTCTCCATCGAAGTCGGCGTTGTACGCATCACACACAAACGGATGGATCTGCAAGGCTTTTCCTTCGATCAATGTCGGACGGAATGCTTGAATACCGAGACGGTGAAGGGTTGGAGCACGGTTCAAAAGCACAAATGCGTCTTTTGTCACCTCTTCCAAAATGTCCCATGTCTCCGGTCGATCCGATTCAATAAATCGGTTTGCACTGCGGATGTTGTGAACGTATTCACGCTCGATCAACTTCGCAATGATGAACGGTTTGAACAATTCAAGTGCCATCTTTTTTGGAATTCCACATTGGTCCAATTTCAAGTGAGGTCCAACGACAATCACGGAACGTCCGGAATAATCGATACGCTTTCCGAGCAAGTTCTGGCGGAATCGTCCTTGCTTTCCTTTCAACTGATCGGCAAGAGATTTCAATTGACGTTTCTTTCCGGTTGCGGCGATAACCGTTTTTGAATGACGTGCAGAGTTGTCGATCAACGAATCGACAGCCTCTTGCAACATACGTTTTTCATTTCGGGAAATAACTTCCGGCGCATTCAACTCGAACAAACGTCGAAGACGGTTGTTACGGTTGATCACACGACGATACAGATCGTTCAAATCGGATGTGGCAAAACGACCTCCATCAAGCGGAACCATCGGACGCAAATCCGGTGGAATGATCGGAACGGCTGCGAGCACCATCCATTCTGGTTTGATCCCGTTCACATGAAGGGACTTCAACAATTTCAAACGGCGAAGCACGCGGTCGCGTTTTGTGCGCGTCGCATTTTTCAATTCGTCTTCCAATTGATGCATGGTCTCTTCAACGTTGATGCGCTTCAACATTTCTTTCACAGCTCCCGCTCCGATGCCGGCTTCAAAAATGTGTCCGTACTTGAGTGACCACTCATGATAGGTCTGCTCTGAAATAATACGAAGCACTTCCATCTCTTTCAAATCTGCGATGACTTGATCGTAATCTTCTGTAAGCTCTTCTGTTTTTTGATCGCGAATTTCTTCAAGACGTTTTGTTTCTGCTTTGATTTTCTTTTCATCCGTTCCAAACTTTTCAGCAAGACGATCGATATCGCGTTTGAATTCACCTTCGATCATTTTTTGTTTGCTCTTCAACTCTTGTTTCACTTGCTCAAGTGTTTGATCTTTTGCATCTTGGTTGATATCGGTGATGAGGAAACTTGCGAAGTAAATAACTTTTTCAAGATTTTGAATCGACAAATCAAGCACGGTTCCGATCTTCGATGGAACACCGCGCAAAAACCAGATATGTGTGATCGGAGCCGCAAGTTCAATGTGACCCATACGTTCACGTCGAACGATGGAGTGCGTGACTTCCACACCACACTTGTCACAAACGATTCCTTTATAACGAATCTTTTTATATTTTCCGCAATAACATTCCCAATCTTTGGACGGCCCAAAGATTTCCTCAGCAAAGAGTCCGGACTTTTCTGGTTTTTGTGTTCGGTAGTTGATTGTTTCCGGCTTGGAAACTTCTCCGTAAGACCAAGAACGAATGGCTTCAGGTGAAGCCAAACGCAAGCGGATGGAATCGAAGTCCGTAGACTTCAGGGCATCTTGTTTTTTGAACATATTATTTTTTCAATGCTCCTTTCTCTTCGCTCAGAGCGATGACCTTACCGTCTTTCAAAAGTTCCACATCGAGACACAATCCTTTCAACTCGCGGATAAGCACGTTGAACGATTCCGGAATGTTCACTTTGCGAATTGGTTCTCCTTTGATGATTGCCTCGTATGCCTTTGATCGTCCTGGGACGTCATCGGATTTGATGGTGAGAATTTCTTGCAATGTGTGAGCGGCTCCATACGCTTCGAGCGCCCAAACTTCCATTTCTCCGAAACGCTGTCCGCCGAACTGAGCTTTTCCTCCGAGTGGCTGTTGTGTAATGAGTGAGTACGGACCAATCGAACGTTGGTGCATTTTATCCTCGACCATGTGCGACAGCTTCAACATGTACATGTACCCAACCGTGATTTTGTTATCGAACTTTTCTCCCGTCTTTCCGTTGATCAATTGAAGTTGTCCGGACTCAGGCAATCCCGCACGCGCAAGCTCACTCTTAATGTCCGCTTCACTGACTCCGTTTAAGACCGGTGTTGTAACGTTATATCCAAGTGCGTTTGCCGCAAGACCAAGGTGAACTTCCAGAATCTGACCGAGGTTCATACGAGACACAACTCCGAGTGGGGTGAGAATCACATCGATTGGAGTTCCATCTTCGAGAAAAGGCATATCGGACAAAGGAACAACTTTCGAGATGACACCTTTGTTTCCGTGACGTCCTGCAACTTTATCTCCCACTTGAATTTTACGAAGATCGGCGATAGTAACTTGAATCGATTTAATGACCCCTGGTGAAAGTTTGTCTCCATCTTCACGCGAGAAGACGGTGATACCCACGACCTTTCCGTGTTCACCGTGTTCAAGATACATTGAAGAATCGCGAACGTCTCGAGCTTTTTCTCCGAAGATCGCACGCAACAATTTTTCTTCCGCGGAAAGTTCCGTTTCTCCTTTTGGAGTAATTTTTCCAACAAGAATGTCACCGGACTTCACTTCTGCTCCGACACGAATGACGCCTTCCGAATCCAAATTTTTCAATTTTTCTTCTGAGACGTTTGGAATATCGGATGTGACGATTTCCGGTCCGAGTTTTGTGTCACGAACATCGATCGTGTAGTGCTCAATGTGTACGGAAGTAAAACGATCATCGTGAACCAAACGTTCCGAGAAGATGACGGCGTCTTCAAAGTTATACCCGTCCCATGACATAAACGCGACGAGCGCATTTTGCCCAAGAGCAAGTTCTCCATGGTCTACGCTCGAAGAGTCTGCAATCACATCACCTTTTTTGACGACTTGATTTGGCATGACCACCGGACGTTGGTTGATGGAAGTTGAATTGTTTGAACGTTGGAATTTTTTCAGTTCGTAGTTGTAAACATTTTTGTCTTTGTCGGTGATTTCAATACGGCGACCGTCAACCGCGCTAATCACACCCGCTTGATCGGCGACAATCACGTGACCGGAATCTTTCGCGGCACGTTTTTCAATTCCCGTTCCGATGATCGGAGCGTCCGGTCGGATCGTTGGCACAGCCTGACGTTGCATGTTTGTTCCCATCAAAGCTCGAGTTGCATCGTCATGCTCGAGAAATGGAATGAGCGCCGTACCGATCGAAACGATCTGACGGCTCGAGACATCCATGTAATCAATTTCCGATTGACTGACAACTTTCGGCTCACCGTATTTACGTGCTCCGACAAACTCATCAATAAAATATCCTTCCTTGTCGAGTTTTGCCGTCGCTGGAATCGTGACAGATCGTTCTTCTTTAAACGCATTGATGTATTCCACTTCATCTGTCACGCGTGATCGTGTCTTTCCGTTTTTTGTTTCTTTAACAACTTTACGATAAGGCGTTTCGATGAATCCATAATCATTGATGATGGCGTAACTAGAAAGCTGACCAATCAAACCAATGTTTGGTCCTTCAGGCGTTCCGATCGGACAAATACGTCCGTAGTGAGTTGGATGAACGTCACGAACTTCAAATCCTGCACGTTCACGTGAAAGTCCTCCAGGACCCATCGCGGACAAACGGCGTTTGTGTTCAAGTTCTGAAAGCGGATTTGTTTGGTCCATGAACTGTGAAAGCTGAGACGACATGAAAAATTCACGAATCGCTCCGATCACTGGACGCGCGTTGATAAGACGACCCGGTGTAAGGGCATCGATGTCTTGCGTCGACATGCGATCCTTAATGATGCGCTCCATACGAGCGAGTCCGACGCGGAAACGTCCTTGGATCAATTCTCCGACTGCACGTACACGACGGTTTCCTAAGTGATCAACATCATCCGGTTCTTCTTGCGTGATGTTGAGACGAATAATCTCGCGAATGATTTTCACCAAATCCGGAATTCCAATAATACGATTCCCTTCCGGGTTCACAACCTCCGGAGAAATATCATCTCCGAAACGCAAATTAAATTTGTAACGTCCTACTTTACCAAGATCATAACGATCGAAGTTGAAGAACATCGCATGAATCAAACTCTTTGCATTATCTGCGGTTGCGCGATCTCCCGGACGGATACGCTTATAAACTTCAATCAGCCCTTCTTCAACACTCGTCGAAACATCTTTATTCAAAGTAGATTCGATGTAGTGGTTTGTAGGGTGTGTATCAATATCTTTAAAAAATGACATGATCTCCTCGTCCGATGTAACACCGAACGCACGCAACAAAGAAGTAACCGCAACTTTACGCTTACGGTCGATCTTCACCCAGATCACGTTTTTTGGATCTGTTTCAAATTCCAACCACGCACCGCGGTTTGGAATAATCTTCGCACCGTAATAACGACGACCGCGATACACATCACCCGTGAAAAACGCACCGGCAGAACGAACAAGCTGAGAAACAACCACACGTTCAACTCCGTTGATGACGAATGTTCCGCGAGGAGTCATGATCGGCAAATCACCGAGATAGATCTCCTGTTCCTTCACCGTTTTTGAACGCAAATTCACCAAACGTGTTTTAACACGAAGCGGAGCCTCATACGTCACATTTTTCAAACGAGAAGCTTTCTCGTCGAATTTTGGTTCGTCGAGATAATATCCATCGAAATACAATTCCAAATCGCGACCGATAAAGTCTTTGATCGGAGCGACCTCGGAAAAGAGTTCGCTGATTCCTTCGTCGAAAAACCATTGGTATGATCGGCGTTGAACTTCAATAAGGTCTGGAAGCTCCATAGCATCCACGACATCTGTGAAGGTCTTACGCTCTCGATCCTTGACGGGCGTGCGGCGGTACAGCATAGGGAAAATAGTTAGTAGTTTTTCGATGGGAGTTAGGGCGGATAAAACAAAAAACCTCGCCTTTTTGAACAAAAGACGACGTTTATGATTCAGTTGGACGGAATGAGGTGGAGATCAGAGAATTGGCGGTTAGTCCGGGTAGGTAACCCGAAACGACTCTGTCTTCTTCTGTAACTTCTGTAAAAGCGCATCTTTTCGTTTCACGGGCACCCGTTGACCCCACTCAACGTAGAATTCTACGTTTTCGTGTGCTCAACAGCCCGTTCAACGAAAATCTGCTACTTTTCCAGAAGTTACACATATCTGGTAGACCGTCCAGCCATAAGCGAGATATGTTCGTCAAGTTTTGCTAACCTTAGCAAAATATGACTACGAATGCCCAATGATCGTAACACGCGAAATTTGATTCGTCAAGAGTGGGTGCGAAAAAGGAATTTTCTGTCAAGAATCATGGCAATTTGAACTGAACAAAGCGCTAAAACAAAAAAATGGGTCATCACGAACCATTTCTTATCCACAACTTAGTTGACGAGTTTCTATCTTTAATAACAAAACCTCCCACGAAGCTGCAAAGTAAAGTCACGATGGTTAACCGATTCAAAAGGTTTGAGCAGAGGAGAGAGATTCTTGCTGCACTCACGTTAAGCGCGGCGCGCTCGCGATTTTGACTCGAAGACATCGTACAATTCTTCGCAGCTTCCTAAGAGGTTTTCCGGCAGAGCCGGATCCGCCGGACGAACAACTAAGCAAAATTTTATGCCTCTTTAGAAAAAAGATCAAGACACCTTTCCCAAACTCTTAATCATGAAAATTCCTGAACAAGAGAAAAGGGGTACGTCATCGATGATGAACGACGTACCGAGATCAGTAAGGTTCTGGTGGAACGTAGTTGAAGCATGCCGAAATTGGATCAAGAAGCCTCTGTGTAGCGGCATCCTTCTCATCTTGCGTGCATGGTGGCAACTGCGGAGGCAGATCATCGCAATAGACAAGTCCGTGTGCGATGCTGCCGACATGACGAGCCTCTGTGACGACACGTCCGTCAGACAGCACGGGAAAATACTCCCAGTGTCCGTCTTTCTTCTTCATCATCACCTGCATGCCTTTTTTCATCAGCGAGCAAACGACGATGCTTCCGTCTTTCTCTTCCAATTCGACATCGTACGCGTAGCGATCGTCCGCGAGCTGGATGAAGAGTGTCTCGCCGAAGCACGTTCCTTCCGGATAGTGCATCAATGCGAGTTGCTCTTCGCTCATCGGGATCGAAATCGCGACATGTTTTTGCGTTTCGATTCGCACCACGGGAATTTTCCGCGATGGAATCCAGTTGTGTCCGCGTTCTGTCGCGAGCGCGAGTGCGTCGTGTTCGACGATCTCCTCGATTCGTTTCTCTCTCGGTCGCGGATGATTTTCACGTACGAGGAACGACGATTCCTTGCTCGAATGCACGGTGATGTTCGTCCAGAAAATCATGGTGAGATCTTCGAGTTCATGTTCGGACGTTCCGAGCATTCGCAGAAGCGTCGAGTACGTGCGCGAAGCCGCGTCGAGTTTGGCTGTCTTGCACATGTGGTCGAAAAACGCATCCGCACGATCCGAAATTTCCGAAGATGCTGCTTCATACCGCATGATTTCGAGCAGGCTGCGTGCATGTCGCATGCTGTCACAGAACTCGCGTTCGCGTTCCGCTGCAATCCTTGCGAATTGATCCGATCGCGTCTCACCGAGTGCGACTTTACGATCGCGCGGATTGAGATACGCACGTTCCACAGTCCGATCTTGCGCGGCTTGCGCCAAATCTTTCGCGGCCCGAACGAGATCCGGATCCGGTTCTTCCGCGACGAGCACGGGTCGAATGCGCGTTTCCGTTTCGCGAGGAGCAACGAGCATTCTCGGACGCCCCGATGTCGTTGAGGATCCAATGACGAGAACAACGCGAGGCTTCACCTCATCAGGAACGACATTCGCAACGATGGTTCGCATGACGATCTCCTTGTGTTTGTGTCGCTTCGAGATGGCGCGACGATTGAAGTGAAAACTTTCTCCGGCGGAGCCGGATCCGGCTCCGCCGGAAAAAAATCCCGATCATGAAGGTGGAAAATCCTTGCCCAGTGACCGAAGTATAGGCAAGCCCGATGTCTTTATTCGGTTGAGAGAAAGCGTGAGCCTTGTCTCAATCGTGAAGCGCACCGACGATCTTCCGCCAAAGGCGGATTCATCCGCTCACAAGTTGCGGACGACAATAATCGTTGTAGATTCTCCTCCCCCATGATCGGGATTTTTTCCGCCAAAGGCGGATCCGCCTTTGGCGGAGTAAACACATCACTTCAGCACAAACGTTCGAATATTTCGAATGCTTGTGAAAAGTCCTGAATGATATTCAGGAAAGAAGAAAGGAATGAACGAGATGAGATCAGACGATCTTCGTACTGTTTAGACCGATCAAGATCAATCGCCGAGATGCGGGAGCATGAATGACGTCATCCACATAATCGCCATCTTCATCCGCCTCGAATCCCGCAAGCCATTGCGCGAACGACAAGGATGCGTCGAACGAACGCTGCCAAACGAGATCATTCACAGGACATTGACAGTCCTTTATGAGATGTCGGCATGACGCACAGACAGGAAACTCATCCTGCACACACACGCCATGATCTGCATCGTGCACGTTACACATTCCGAACACCATCCTTGCGATCTTCATCGCATACTTGGTTGAAGGACGATTGATTCAGATCACGCATCCGCGGCTGCAGATTTCGGCGTTCCGACGTTCACACTCCGCGATCAACGCTTCGATCCGCCGCACGCGTTTCCATTCCTGACGCGCCGACAGTTGCGGCACGTGATGGATCTGTTTGCGCCGACACAGAATACGATGATTGTTCGATTTCGAAGGAACCGGCATTTTCGGGAACGAGCGCATGGATCTCCGTACGTTTCCTCGACGTTTCGAGGATGATTGGGAAAGGGTGGATGGTCGCGATGATCAGACTGATCACCAACGTTCGAACCGTTCGAGCGTCTGTGAAAAGGCCCGAACGACTTTTGATCGCAATGATCGAAGTCACTCAGGCAAGTTTATTTTCTCGAAAGAACTAGACCGTGACCGCATCGAGCCAGTTGTAGCCATCGTCTTCGTCGTCGTCGAAAGTCTGTTGCGCGTTCGGATCGTGCGGGTCGAGCTCTTCCTCGTCGCGATCCACACTGTTCAACCGGAGATGCTGCATCTCGTAGACGATGTTCGCGAACGTGCGGCTGCTGATCTCCTCGTAGCGCCGATTCCACCGTTGGATTTCCGCGTCCCAGATCCCACCTTCGAGATTCCAGCCGCCGTATTCACCGTGAACGCAGTACTCCAGTTCGAGATCGCGGTAGTACTGCTCGACCGGCGAATTCGCATCGCCCACGATCTCCTTGCAGGCCTGTTCCGCATCCGCGATCATGGCATCCATGTACTCGCAATTCGACAGCTTCTGCTCCCGTTCCTGCTTGACCTTCGAGTCGACCACGACGTCTTCGATCGTGAGAAACTCGCTGAACGTCGTCGCTGTCATCGGCACGCGGAGTTCGCGCACTTCCGGCAGCTGTCCGTCCGCGATCATCTTGTCCTTGACCACCTTCGCGATCTCGACGCGCGCCGCCTTGTTGGCGCCGTACGAGTAATCACGACCGTTCTTGTAGGACCCGCCCATGGCCACCTCGATCACTTCCAGATTGTCCAGGCAGAACCGATTGACCACGAACTTCTCGCGATTCTTCGCAGCCGTTTCCTCGCGCCGAGCCTGCTTCATCTCGATGCGATTGCCGTGCCGCGCCCAGTTCTTCCGAGCCTTACTCGCGCCCTTCCACGTGTTGTTGAAGTCGCCGTAGCCCTGTTCACGCGCGGCGATCTTCACGATACGAGCCGTGCCGACTTTCTCGTCGCTGTCGTCGTAGGAAAACCACGGTGACTTGTTGCGGAAGTCGCCCAGCTCATCGTCGTCGTCTTCCGCATCGTTGTTCTTCGCATCGTTGTCCTCGACAACCTCGACCATCTCGTCAGGCTTGGTTTCCGCCACCGGAACCACTTCCGCAGTGGCCGTTTCCTTCGTGACAACGTCGACCATCACCTCGTCGATCGCGTTAAGCGACGGCATCGTGGGCAGCAGCACCGCGAGTTCGCGAACGACCCGCCGCTGTCCGCTGACGACCGTGTTGGTCTCGAGCACCTTCGCGATCGGAGCCGAAGCCGCATGGACTGCCTTATTCAGGCCCCGTCGACACGTGCACTGGAAAAGGTCATTTTCGCAATCGCGACACACGAGTGCCGAATCGAAACAGTTGTGGGGATTGCCACTCACGCGGCGCCCGCTCAGATCCGCAACCGTTGCAGAAAAGGTCATGAAGATTCTCCTTGAACACAGTTTTGCGACAATGACGTCGCGGTTTAGACACACGCTGACAAAAAAACCCGCGTTTAAAGAAAACAATATTTACTTCAAACACGGGGTTTTTTAAAGAAATGTGACGGCTCAATCTACCACGAAAACGCGATTTTGTCAATGGTTCGTCGTGAATACAAGTTTCTGATATAATTCACGCACATGTCTAGAAAAAAACAACGTTACAATAAATCTTCAAAACGAGAATCGGTTTCTTTTACACTCAACCCGGAAGCTAAGCGTGGAATCATGACGGTTTTTTTGTTTGCCTTGTCCGCACTTTTGTTTCTTTCTCTTTTTCACGTCGCGGGAAGTTTTGGTGATTGGCTCAATCAACAACTCGCTCTTTTCTTTGGAATGGATCGTTATTTGGTTCCATTCATCTTTTTACTCATTGTCGCGACAAAATTATTTCCGGATCGTGGAACATTCACCAAATGGAATTACCTCGGATTGATTCTCTTTTTTCTTTCGTTCAATGCGCTGATCAATCTGATGATCGTCGACATTCAGCATCCGTTTACAACAGATCTTTCACACGTCGGCGGTGAACTCGGACAAATGCTTGGAACGTTTCTTCCACCCCTTCTCGGTTACTGGGGAGCATTCGTTGTAACCGTTGCCATATTGTTTGCGTCAGTCATGCTCGTGTTCAATACATCGCTCAATTCCTTATTCGGCATGCACAAACACGTATCGGGATGGATTGATGCGCGAAAAAATTCACCAAAAGAATCCGTTGAGGAAGAACTCGATGAAGAAGATGAAGACGAGGAAGAAGAAAATTTCCTCATCGATGACACAGGAGACGAGGAAGAAACGGAAGATGAACCGATCATAAAAGAACTTCCATTCAGAAAATCTCCGTTGAAGGAACAACCCGTAAAAGAAATCGTTCTTACAACAAGCAAGCAACGCAAAATTACAATCCCTCTTACTCTTCTTGAAAATTCGACATCGAAGGCGCAACCGGGAGATATCGATCGCAATCGTGAAATCATTGAACGCACGTTTCATGAATTCGGCATCGATGTTGAAATGGGAGAAACAGCTGTCGGTCCGACCGTGACACAATTCACATTGCGACCGTCACAAGGAATTAAAATTTCTCGAATCGTTGCACTGCAAAATGATCTTGCACTCGCACTCGCCGCACATCCACTTCGTCTCGAGGCACCAATTCCAGGAAAATCTCTCGTGGGAATCGAAGTGCCGAACACAAAAGTCGCAACCGTCACTCTTCGCGACGTCATGGAAACTCCCGCGTTTAAGAAAGAAGCAACAGGCCTTTCCATTCCGCTCGGAAAAGATGTTTCCGGAAGTCCGTGGATTATCGATCTCGCAAAAATGCCGCACTTGCTGGTCGCCGGTTCAACCGGTTCCGGAAAAAGTGTGTGTCTCAACACCCTCATCGTTTCGCTTCTCTATCAAAACGGTCCCGATGAATTAAAATTGATTCTCGTCGATCCAAAACGCGTAGAGCTTACGATGTTCGCAGGTATTCCACACTTACTTGTACCTCCGATCATCAACGCAGATGACACCATCAATGCCCTCAAATGGACCGTGCGGGAAATGGAACGTCGTCTCGATGTGCTTTCCAAGTTTGGTGCAAGAAACATTGACGGATACAACGCAAAATCAGAAGAGCACATGCCTAAAATTGTTGTTGTCATCGATGAGCTCGCCGATCTGATGAGCTCAAGCGGACGCGAGGTTGAAGCAACAATTGTACGCATCGCACAGATGGCACGTGCGGTCGGAATCCATCTTGTGCTTGCAACACAACGTCCGAGTGTGGACGTCATCACAGGACTCATCAAAGCAAACGTTCCGGGACGTATCGCGTTTGCCGTCGCATCACAAACAGACTCGCGCACAATTCTCGATATGGCCGGTGCGGAAAAATTACTTGGTCGCGGAGACATGTTGTTTACCTGGGCGGAACTCGCAAAACCAAAACGTATCCAAGGCGCATACGCTTCAAGTGAGGAAATCGAACGTGTCGTTGAATTCTTGAAACAAAAAGGCGAACCGGATTATAATTTGGCCATCACAGAAATCACAAAAGCCGGAACTGTTTTTGACAATAATGACGGAAACGATGAACCGCTCTTTGATGAAGGTGTGCAAGAAGTGATTCGTGCCGGAAAAGCATCCACATCATTTCTTCAACGTCGATTAAAAATCGGTTACTCACGCGCAGCGCGTATGATCGATCTCATGGAAGAAGCTGGCGTCGTCGGTCAAGGAGAAGGCGCGAAACCACGTGACATTCTCGTTTCCGCATGGCCACCTCGAGATGAATCCCCTGTTCCAACAGCAAACGATGATTATGAGGAAGCGTTCAGTAAAAAAGATCGTTCGATAAACGAACCCGAACCCGTACAAACCGCTGTTGTTGACGATGCTCCGTGGGATGAGAAAATCGATGACGCCTGGTTCGCAAAAGAAGATGAAACCCAATTTTAATTATGCCCTTTGTTATCCGACAATTTCATAACGAGCAATCGCTTGGCGAGAAACTGCATCACCTGCGTAAGGAAGCTCGTTTGACGTTGTCGGAACTCGCGGAAAAAACAAAAATTCAAAAATCCTATCTCAAAGCATTCGAGTCAAACGCGTTCAATCTTCTTCCCGCCCCCATCTACGCACGCAATTATTTAAAAACCCTTGTGCGAGCACTCGGCGGAGACGAGGCATATTATCTCGATCAGTTTGAACAAGAGCGAGGAACATGCGACATTGTAAATCCACAGCAATCTTTCCGTGAACGAACACGCACTACCAGATTTTTCGTCGCGAGTCGCTTTGTCCAAATTGGTATTTTCCTTTTATTTGTCGGAGTTCTCGCGTCTTACATCGGCATTCAAATCAAAACAATCATTACTCCTCCTTCCCTTGCCATCATTTCACCATCAGACGGATTTCAAACAACAGATGCAACTATTGTTGTGAAAGGAAAAACGGAAAAGGGGACACATCTTCAAATCAATGGATCAAATGTACTCCTCTCGCAAGATGGATCATTTGAACAAGAAGTTGCTCTTGAACGAGGTCTCAATGTTTTACAAATCGAAGGCGCAAAACGTTATTCGCATCTTGCAACGCAGTACCGACGAGTCATCTTTGATAACAGCAAGAGTGTCGGATTGAAATAGAAACATTTCATCCTGACAAACTGTGGATAACGATTCGTAAAAATCCAACTGCCAAAAATTTCTGACAACATTGATCGCCAAGCTTGGCGATTTTTTGTTTGCTCTGTCAGAAAACATAAACATAACCCTTGATTTATCGTAATTTTTTGATACTATACACAGTACGCTTGTATGTTTTTCCTGCTCCCGCTACCCTTTAACCAACACGATTCTTTAATCCCATGTCTATGGCAAAACAAGTTGTCTCACAGGTTGATGCTCGACAAGCAGCCGCTCTCGAAGCGATTGAACAAATCAAACAAAAATTCGGTGAAGGTTCCATCATGCGTTTGGGTGAAGCCAAAACCATGCAGGTGGATGCAGTGACAACCGGTTGTCTTTCGCTTGATCTTGCTCTTGGAGTCGGCGGCGTTCCGCGCGGACGTATCATTGAAATCTACGGACCGGAATCTTCCGGTAAAAGTACCCTCGCCCAACACATCGTTGCAGAAGTGCAAAAGCTTGGAGGACTTGCTGCTTATGTGGATGCAGAACACGCACTTGATCCGGAATATGCTCAAAAGATCGGTGTAAATATCGACGAGCTCTTCATTTCCCAACCAGACAACGGAGAACAAGCCCTTGAGATCGTTGAAACACTTGTTCGATCGAATGCTGTCGATGTGATTGTGATCGATTCCGTCGCCGCTCTCACGCCAAAAGCTGAGATCGAAGGCGATATGGGAGATTCTCACATGGGACTTCAAGCTCGTTTGATGAGTCAAGCACTCCGTAAACTCGCCGGCATCGTAAACAAATCCAAAACAACCGTTATTTTCATCAACCAGATTCGTATGAAAATTGGTGTTGTGTTTGGAAATCCGGAAACAACCACCGGTGGAAACGCCCTCAAGTTCTACGCATCAATCCGTATCGAGATCCGTCGCAATGCACAAATCAAACAAGGAGAAAAAATTATCGGTAACAGAACAAAAGTTAAAATCGTCAAAAACAAAGTTGCTCCACCATTCCGCACCTGTGAATTCGACATCATGTACAATGAAGGCATCAGCATTGCCGGAGATATTCTCGATATCGGCGTTCCATCGGGTGTCATTCAAAAAAGCGGAAACAATTATCATTTCAAAGAAACAAAACTCGGTCTCGGCCGTGAGAGTGCAAAAACATTCTTGAATGAAAATAAACCGATGATGATGGATATTCGCAATGAAATTATCGCCGCGGTTGCTAGTGGAAAAGAATTGGAGGAATAATCTAACCGAATTATATGAAAAACAAAAAGGAGGTCACAACGAATGACATTATGGAATTTCTCCAAAAACAAAATGGAGAAATGGATAAAATCATGGAACATCTTGATGTCTTGCGGAATCAAATGACAAACGTCACTTCTACAATGATAGATGTCACTTCTACAATGGCAACAAAAAATGACATGAAACAATTAGACCAAAGAATCACGATTGTAGATCAAAAAATCAGTGAGCTTGATAGAAAAATTTATGCGAATGATAAAAAATTTGAATCTAAATTTGATTTACTTTTTGATGCAATAGGTGAGCTGAAAGAAAATTTCACCATCATGGATTATAAATTTATTTTCCTGAAACGCCAGGTACTGGCGACATAATAAAAAAACTCCTCGAATCTTTTTCGAGGAGTTTTTAGTTTCGATTATTTACTCACGCGTTCGGTGTATGTTCCTGTATCCGTATTCAGTAAAATCTCGTCTCCTGTATTGATAAACATCGGGACGCGAACTTTCAAACCGTTATCGAGTTCCGCTTCTTTTGTCACATTTCCCGAAGCCGTATCCCCTTTTACAGCAGGTTCCGCGTAAGCAACTTTGTATTGAATTTTTTGTGGCAATGTAATCGTAAGTGGATTTTCCCCATGCATAACGACACTCACATCCAAACCTTCTTTCAAATAGGGCAACACATCAACGATGTCTGCTTTTGAAATGGAAACTTGTTCGTAGGATGTGTTATCCATGAACGTGTACAAACTTCCATCATTGAAAAGATATTGCATTTTTTTGTAAGAGACATCTTCGAAGGTGAGGTTTTCTGCGGACTTAAAGTTTGTCTCCACAACTTTTCCGGATTTGAGATTTTTCATGCGTGTTCGCACAAATGAACTTCCTTTTCCCGGACTCACACGTTGAAAATCAATGCAGAACCAAAGATCTCCGTTCATGTTTACCACTGTTCCTTTCTTAATGTCATTTGGAGATGCCATAACATTTCAATAAAATAATTTTGATGCACACAACGGCAACACATCTTCAAGAGATGTCTGTCCCGTTGCAAGCATGAGCAGACGATCAACACCGAGGGCATTGCCGAAGCTTGGATTACGGACGGATGCTAACAGATTCAGAAGATCTTCGTCAATGGGGAATGTGATCTTTCCTTGTTCCTCGCGGGTTCTTCGCTCTAATTCGAATCGTCGACGCTGTTCATTCGAATCTGTTAATTCTGTGAATCCATTGCAAAGCTCGACTCCATTCACATACAACTCGAACCGCTCGCCAAATTTTCCATCCGAAGTTAATCGAGCAAGTGCAGCTTGATGCTTCGGATACGTATGAACGAAAATGTTTCGTCCGATAAATGTCGGTTCGATCTTTGCAAGAAACAATCGATAGAATAAATCGGATTCGGAATCGGAAGTGTCTGTGTGAATGTCGAGTCGTGTGCATGCCTCTTCGAGGTGTTGCTTCGACGCAACAGAAAGATCGAGACCGATCAGTTCAATAAACAATTCATTCACACTTTTTCGTTCGACATGATCGAATGTTCGTTCAAACGTTTCAAACACCTCGCGAACCAACGATTCGGTTTCATTCATGCATACAAACATATCTTCTCCTTGCGCGTACCATTCAAGCATCGTGAATTCCGGATTGTGAATTCCCTTTTTATCCCCGAATGATTCGTTGTTTCGAAACACTTTCGTCAGTGTAAAAATTTTCTCCATACCAAGTCCAAGCAATTTCTTCATCGAATACTCAGGACTTGTGATCAGTCCCGCCGAAAACGATTTCCCTTCCGGGGTATGGACGATCGTTTCAAATGGCGTGAGTGTCGGTTCCATGTCCGGAGACGCAACAAGGATCGGTGTTTCGACTTCAAGATAATCACGCGAACGGAAAAAAGAACGGACGCAATCATTCATCGTTTGTCGATCCTGCAAGATTTGTTTTATATTTGTTTCAGACATAATTAAAGACGAGGCTTTCGCCCCGTCAAAAATTTTTATTGCTGGATAAATGGAATCAATGCCATGATGCGCGATTGCTTGATTGCATTCGACAACTGACGTTGGTGGCTCATACAAACTCCTGAACGCTTGCGTGGAACGATCTTCGCAAAGGAAGAAAGGAATCGGCGCAAGATGTTGAGGTCTTTGTAGTCCACATCTTGAATGTTGTTGTAGCAAAAGAAACATTGTTTCTTTTTCTTCACCTGTTGTGGTTTTGAATTGTTATTATTGTTCATCATATATTTTTAAAAAGGAATGTCTTCAATACGGATTTCTTGATCTGGATTTGGAGATGGATCATCTTGCATGCTTGCGCGCGGAGGAGTGAATCCTCCGGCACTTGGTTTTGCAAAGGATTCAGATCCGGATCCGCTTGGAGCTCCGCCTTTTCCATCAAGCATGATCATATTCTCTGCAACAATCTCTGTACGATATTTTTTCACGCCATCCGTTCCTTCCCAGTCGCGTGTTTGCAATCGGCCTTCCACGTAAATCTTTTTTCCTTTCGTAAGATATTGTCCGCAGATTTCTGCGAGCTTTCCCCACGCAACGATGTTGTGAAAATCCGATGCTTCTTGTTTTTGTCCGTCCGCCGCTGTCCATGCACGATTGGTTGCAATCGAGAATGAGCAAACGGATTGCCCCGAAGGAATTTGTTTCACTTCAGGATCACGCGTGAGATTTCCAAGTAATGTTACGCGATTCAATGAGTACATAGAAGATGAGGTTAAGCTTCTTCAGACATGTCGCTCTCGAGAATCTGTTCCAATTTTTTGTCGAGTTCTTCAATAGACATCGAAGGCTCTACGACAGCAACGGGTGGGTGCATTTGGATTTCATCCACGTTTACTTGTTTCTCACGGTGTGGTGCAGCAGCCGGTTTTGTTTCCATACGTTTCGCTTCTTCTGAAAGAGGAGCAACGTAGGCAAAAATTTCTACTTTCTTATTCTCGGCTCCCGGAGCGCGAGCGATCAATGTGTGACGCAAAACTTCTTCCATAAGTCCGAGCTGACGATTCAACTCTTTCATGATGGTAGGAAGAGCATCAAAATGAACGAGGATATAAGAACCATTGCGGATCTTTTTGATCGCATACGCAAGACGGATCTTTCCAACGTTCTCGTTTCGGAGAATCGTCGCCTCATTTTTTGTAAGCAATGCCGTCACTTTAGCCTGAATTCCCTCTACCTCTGGGTCTGTATAGTGTGTTCCCACAATATACAAAAGCTCGTATTTGTTCATAGATTTGTCTGGCCGCGACTGGGCGTCGTGGCAACCCTTTCGGGTCATGGACAGATAATAATTAATGGGCTGAGTGTAGCGGAACCTATCGAAATGGTCAAGCAATCGGGTAGGCCGTTCGCGGGTAACGTATCAAGAAATGAGTCCTACTCAGACAAGATATCTTCAAACATTTCCCTTGCAGATTTATAAGCTTTTATCTCACCATTATAATACGTCCGAAGTGTTTCGTTTGATATTTCAATCAACCGTTGTTCTTGTTCTGGTGTCAAATAATTTTCATTCTTTTTGATTTTATTCATATACGAACACGATACAGAAATGACACTGAAAAGAAAAATCCCTCTGACTCACAAAGTCCGCCAGAGGCGGATCCGCCTTCGGCGGAAGTCAGAGGGACAGAGAGACAAAGGGTCATTCGAGACGAAAGGATCAAACGATCAGTTGCGGCACAACCACACGATGCGCACAGCCGACAGGACACACAACGTCGCGCTCGAACCGGTGGACATAGACGTTCAGATCGTCGGAGAGCATGTGTGCGCGCGCCACGAAGAAATCTTCGCCTTCCTTAAAGAGGAAAAAGGTGGCGCAACCTTCTTGGCGGAGCTTGACAAAATTCTCTTTCAAGAACGCAAGGATCTGATCCTGCGTCAAACAGAGCCTGTCGAGATCCGAACCGAAAGAGTCGAAAATACCCCTGTTCTGCGCATCCGTGTACTTCGCGTCTTTGACCATTTCATGGACTTCTACGTTGATCTTGTCGGTCGGGCGACTCCGGTTGTTCAATTTCCAGTTCTTGAAATTGCCATCGATGCCGTTTTTGGCAAAGAGCTTTTCCTCCTTGCTGATGCAACGGGAGCCGTCGCGGGCGGAGATGGTGATCGTCTGATCTTCGTAGAGACGGCGGAGGATCGGGGCGGGATTCGCTTCATTCGGCATCGTGAGATACCTCTTATCGAGAACACCGCTCTCTCGCATCAATTTTTCGATCCCGTCTTTGAATCCTTTGGTTCGCATGAAACTGCTCACGCGAATGAAGAACTCGAGATGATCCACGATTCCGGACATGCCTTCATCGCCGTTTGCCACGAGCCATTGCTCGAGCTTGATTCTCCATGCTTGCTTGCTCATGACTTCTCCAACGCCCGGCAGCTGCCGGGTCCGCGATTTGTTCCGATCGAGTTTTTGTAACGGACCGTCCGTCGCGAGACTCGGAGCGAACAAAAAGTAGATTTACCACGTCGCTCAAGAGCGACGTGGTGCACTGTGTCACCAGAAAATCGAACCGCTCGAAATTCAAATGACACGGAATTCTAATTCAAAATCGACAAAATGTCAATGATCGCGTACAGTAATCGTCGATATGACTTTCTTTATCCTCGGCTCTCACCCAGACATCGCCCGCGCGGAAATTCTTTCTGTGCTTGGAGCATCAACCAAAATCATCGCAGAATCATCGACTGTTTTGGTTGTTGAATCTGTTGAGATGCCACTTGAGGTATTGCAAGAACGATTGGGCGGGACCATCAAGATCGGAACAGTGCTCGAGGAGTTCCCTACATTGGATGCTCGCGCCTGTGTCGAAATGATCGCAGCAAAGGCTGGAAAGGCTGAAGGAAAGAACAAAATTACATTTGGATTGAGTGCGTATGATTTAGGAAATCCAAATTCCGTCAGAAAAATTTCAAATAATTTCCGTACACTTGGAGGAGAAGTAAAATCACGATTAAAAGAACTCGATCGTCCTGTCCGATTTGTTCAAGCAAAGGAGGCGGCACTTTCTTCCGTCGTCGTTCTCACAAATGATCTTCTGAAATCCGGTGGAGAATTCGTACTGCTCGTCACAAAGACATCGATCATCATCGGAAAAACCGCGACCGTGCAAAATTTTGAACTCTGGTCGCGTCGTGATTTCGGTCGTCCGATGCGTGACACACGTTCCGGAATGCTTCCACCGAAACTTGCGCGCATGATGATCAACCTCGCGGGAGTCGATCCAAAAGATGCAATGCTTCTTGATCCGTTCTGCGGATCTGGAACGATTCTGATGGAAGCCGCGATGATCGGATACAAAAAAGTGATCGGAAGTGATAATTCAGAAAAAGCGATTGCAGATTCAAAAACAAATACGGATTGGTTTTACGCACAAACGTATATTGAAAAAGGAACTCCTTATAACAGTATCGAAATTATAGAGTCGCCCGCGGAAACAATCGATCACGTTTTGAAAAATCCTGTCGATGTCATCGTTGGTGAAACATATCTTGGTCCGCCACGTCGAAGTAATGAGCGCACGGAAATGGAAAAGATGATTAAGGGGTTGATGTCACTGTATCGCGATTCATTGATCGCACTTGCAAAACAAACGAAACCAAACGGTGTGATCGTGATCGCCTTCCCAGCATTCGTCATTAAAAATGACGTCATTCATCTTCCTCTCAAAAAAATGATCCAGGAAATTGGACTGACGTTTGATCATGCTTGGATCTATAAACGAGAAGATCAACAAACCGCACGAGAAATTGTGAGGATGACAAAAAATTAAATATCAAAGACAAAGAAAAAAACACATTCTTCACGAATGTGTTTTGAGTTTACTGCACGTCCTGTCGGAAATGATATCGTTCGATGTGATGCGCCTTGCGCAACTTCCGAATCTGATATGCAGACGTATGCACAAGTCCCGCAATAACCGTGTCCGGCATCTTTCCAAGAAACGTGATGACCTTATTCATCCATTCCGTTTTCTCTTCGAAAGCGTAAATGATCCCGATGCGTTTGAACGCTTGAGCGAGTCCACCGAAATGAATGATCGCAGAATTGTAAATCGCGAGAGCATGGACACGAAAATAATCCGGACGCATTTCCTTGAGTGCAACCAATTGATCGAGCGTTTGCATGGGACAATAGTATGGCGTCGTAATCGATCCGACACCGGAAGAAAACAACGTCGGAAAAAATCGACTCTGACATTTCGGACATGCGGTGGTGAAATCGCTGGGATCTTGATTGAATCCATTCATGATTTCCATGTCTGAAAGTTCATGTCCGCATTTTCCACACTCTGCCTTCGGAACGAATCTGCGGCCATGAATCTCTTCGACAAGATCGCGTTGAAGCGACAACTGCAGCGTTTCCGCACGCAGTCGTTGCTCATACGTCAATCGCACCCCCTGATCCAAATGATGCTTCTGCTCGACAGACTGTCGCATCGAAAATCCCTGTCTCATTTCCATGATATCTCCTTGCAAACAACACAGCGTTCCCGGCTGTTCGGGGTCAAGCGACATAAGAGAATATGTGTTTTCCATGAAAATGTCAATGATCTCCACATCATTGATTGACAAAAACGCTAAAATGAGATATAGTGGCTCGTTCAATTCGTTATGAATTGATTCCGATTTGCCACAGAAGAAAGAGTTTTTGAACTTTTTCTTGTGCGGCAACATCTTTCAGCCGCCGTTGGAGAGTCACATGAACGCCTATCCCAAAGTCACCTTGGTGGCCCTGTGTCTGTTCCTCATCATCTCCCTGATCGGTTGCACGACCGAGCTCATCAACCCGGTGCCGACGGCGAAGTCGTCGGATGCACATGCGACGATCCTGAAAGGAGACAAGATCCCGTCGATCGAACAGCTGATGTCGGACGCGAAGTTCGAGTACGCGATCGGCGAGTACACGTCGAAGCGGTACCCGAAACCGAACTCGGTGCGGATCGACGACCTCGAATTCGTGAACGAGAATTTCGCCACGAGCGTCCTGTACGTCATCGGCCTGAAAGAAGTCGGGCACCGGCCTGCGAATATCCACGAAGCGATCATCTACGCGACGATGAATCCGGAACAGCAGATGCAGGCACCGTTCGTCGTTCTCGAAGAGGAAACGATCCCAAAAAGCCTGGGCTTGCACGCAAACTTCATCCGCCTGAACAAGACGATGAATAACGAGCATCGCCAGATCGAGGCACAGCCCTATATCAACTACAGTTTCCCAGCAGGAACGCGATACCTCGTTCACAAGCGATGGAACCTCGAACCCTGATTTCTCTGAAGTCAGGGTTTTTTCTTTTCCAAATAAAAACAGGGCAATACCCTGTTTTGTTTTTATCGAATCTGATCGATCTTCATGTTGCCGCGTCGGTCTTTTCCAATTTTTATGTTCATCAATTGTTCTATCGCTGTTTTAAATTTCGCGAATGAATTGAGAATGGCATCTTCACGTGCCTGTAACGTTTTCAGCTGTTCCTCCGAAGGAGTCAGATCCGCGGATGGATCTGCTTCTCGAAAAAGATCATGAATTCCCTCTTGTGAGAGTGTTACGTTCAGTCCTTTCAATTGTTTCTCGAGCATCACCTGAACTCCTGCATCGCGAAGCGCATGTTCGATTACAGACAGAGGAGCTCCTTCATTTGGAAATGAAGTGCGACCAATATTCAAAAAGACAATCTTCATCTTTGCATACAAATGTGACAAAATCTCCTGCATGTTTTGTTGTTTTCCATTCAGCTCCATGGTCGGATAAACGGTTGGGGAAAATGTTTCCGCAATTCCGCCCCAAAAACTACGTTCACGTTTCTGTTGTTTTGCACGAACCGCTTCCGTTTCCGCTTTGAGCGTACGCACTGCCTCAAGCGATGCATTCATTGATTCAATCTCTTCCTCCCATTCTGCAAGCGAATCATTTGTTTTTTTCAGTTCAGCCTCATCAAACCCCTCATCAAAACTCATATCCATCGCCTTTCGTTGATCAACGATAAACTGAACAAGTTTTGCGTGATCATCGGGAGAAAGTGCTTCAGGAGTTTTCACTTTTGCTTTCTCAGGCGACGATTCTTTTGTGCGAGTCGGTCGCTCGATTTTAAATTCAGGGATTTCTTTCCCTCCTCTCTGTGGTTCTTTGTGCATAAAAAAGATTAATGATCGACTCAATTGTATCATAAACAAAAAACAGGGACTTACCCTGTTTTTTTGAACGTTTACACACCAACACGGAAATGACATGTGTCGCCGTCTTGAATCACATAATCCTTTCCCTCGACGCGTAACTTTCCTTTATCGCGTGCCCCAGCCTCGCCGAGATCGACGAAATCTTTCCAAGGAATAATTTCTGCGCGGATAAATGCTTTTTCGAAATCTGTATGAATGAC
>CAYHDY010000007.1:32561-34468 GCA_964355525.1 uncultured Gammaproteobacteria bacterium
TGCCAATTCGGATCACTCGCCTTCGATTCATCTACGTTCACGACATACAAAATCGGTTTGCGTGTAAGCATCGGAAAATCTTTCAATGTTTTTTGTTCATCGTCTGTCAGTTCGACAGAGTTCGCCATCTTTCCTTGTTCGAGAACATCAAATATTTTTTTCAAAGCCGTCTCCTCATATTCCATTTCCTTCGTCTTCCCCGCTTTCATTTTTCCCTGCACAAGAGCCAGTCGTTTTTCGACAGACGAGATATCCGACATCGCAAGTTCGATTTCAATCAACTCCACATCGCGAAGCGGATCAATGTTCCCTTCCACGTGATGAACATTCGTATCTTCAAAATCGCGAACTACATGAATGATCATATTCACTTCGCGAATGTTCGACAAAAACTTGTTTCCTAGCCCCTCTCCTTTATGTGCACCTTTTACAAGTCCCGCGATGTCCACGAATTCAATCGCTGTCGGAAGAATTTTCTCTGACGATGCGGCTTGTGCGAGCAATTTCAATCGCTCATCTGGAACTTCAACAACCCCAACGTTTGGTTCGATGGTACAAAACGGAAAGTTCGCACAATCCACTTGTTTCTTCGTAAGTGTTTTAAACAACGTCGACTTTCCAACGTTTGGGAGTCCGACGATTCCAACTTGGAGCATAATAAGAGTAAACAGAGGTGAACAAAGGGTACCAAAGGTGAACAAAGGATGAAACAATCCTTTGTTCACGTTTGTTCACCTCTGCTCACCTTTGCCACATTTACCTGCGAGTATAACTTCGAACAACGAACCTGTCGAGCCTCGGTCGTTGACAAAAACCCTTTTTCCGCTTACCTTCTTTATACGCACCGTGCGTCATCAACCAACAGGAGTCCATCATGCCCGCACCTTCCGCCATCACACTCGACAAGGATCGTCTCGTGTTCCTGCTGCGACTGCTCGCATACATCGTCGTTGCAGCACCACATCACAGCTGGGGCAAAGAACAGGAATTGACCCGCGCAAATCCCGGATGGAATCCGCTTCGATTCCGCCGCGATCGTGTCTGGAGATTTCTGCACGGCACGCTTGCCGACAAAGACATTTATCTCAAGGACGGGATACGCGAACATCTTCTGCTCGACGCACAACGGAACGTAAACGCGAATCCGTCCGCGATGACGTATGAGATTGTATCCATCTTCAGTGACGAGCTGATGCGTCTGACATACAACCGAAACGCTCACGCCGTACGCGCATGCATCGAAAGCGTCGCGGCCATCCTCCTTTCCCGCACACTCCCGCACTTCGAGGATCTCTTGTGCGACGAACCGGAACTCGTGTGCGGCCAAACGCATCCTGATGATACAGCACGCGCACCCGAACAACCCGGCGCCCCAGCCGGTCGCATCACGAGTCGATCGTGATCAAATCACAAGGAGTCGTCATGAAACGCATTCTCTGCCTCTTCATCCTAATCTTCACGCTCGATGTTTTCTCAAGTACGAACGCGAATGCACAGGCGGCCGGCGCCATGTGGTACATCGCCCAGAAAATCCAACGACAAAAACAAGTGGAAGCCTGGAACAAAAAATACTGGCAAGGTCCAATTAAGCCTCCTGCCAAAATCGAGGAATGGGAATGGATACTCCTCCTTTTCTGAGACCTCTCTCCGACGCACGATCGTCGGATTTTTTATTTGAGACAGTGCGGTAGATACGGATTACGGATCGGTACAGATATACAGATGTAAAAATCACGAAAAACTTGATATTCAAGTTTAAATTCTGTATCCTCGTCATCACACGGGCCCATAGCGCAGCTGGTAGCGCGCTTCCATGGCATGGAAGAGGTCAGCGGTTCGATCCCGCTTGGGTCCACCATCCTACGCTCTTGATGTTTATCCAGAGCGTAGGATGTCCTCCGACTTGT
>CAYHDY010000008.1:0-28155 GCA_964355525.1 uncultured Gammaproteobacteria bacterium
GGTGGCGACGCGCACTGAGCAGCCCGGCGTCGCCACCGGCATGGCCTGGACCCGCACCGGCGGCGACCTGCTGTTCATCGAGGCCAGCAAGATGCCCGGCAGGGGCAAGCTCACGCTGACCGGCCAGCTCGGCGACGTGATGAAGGAGTCGGCGCAGATCGCGCTGAGCTTGGTCGAGGCCACCGCCGAGCGGCTGGGCATCGATCGCAAGTCCTTCGAAGACTTCGACAAAGATCGCATCATCATTCACGACAAACGGTGCGGACCACAATAATGTTTCCGAATGCGGACAAACGAATGCGGTGTATTCGTCGAGATCAATGTCCTGTTTTAAAAACCAATTCTCATAGCAATCGAGGATCGTTAATCCACGTTGACGAAGTTTCGGAAGTTCCGGTCGAGCAGGAACAAGTCGAATGGCACACAAATCATTTCCACGTTCCTCCAAAATTTTCTCAAATGCCGGACTTTTTTCTTTTAACTCCCGTGCAGGAAATGATTCCGGTCGTTCGTATGGAAGAGCAATGGTTTGATACAGAATTTCAAGACGTCCGATCTTTCCAAAATCCTCTGTGCGAAACGCATTCAAGTCTACATCCGTATCCGCAGCTTCAAACCATTCCGTGATAGAAGGTTGAAAAAACGTAATAATCGCTTTGGACATACTATTATTTTGCTTTTTCGATAATACGAACGATTCCATGATCCGCATCCACTTCGACAAGATCTCCGTCATGCAAAACCTGCGTGGCGATTTTTGTTCCGATGATACATGGCTTTTTTAATTCCCGTGCCACGATTCCTGCATGACAGGTGATTCCGCCTTCATCCGTGACAAACGCGGCGGCTTTTTTCATGGCGGAAATGAAATCCGGGGTGGTCATTGAAGAAACAAGGATATCTCCTTCTTCAACCTTATCCATTTGATCTCGGCGTTGAAGAATTTTTACGCGTCCAGTTGCAATTCCTTTTTGTGCAATCTCTCCTTTCAATTCCGACACACTCACATGCTCGACAGATTCCTCAAAGAAAATAAAATCGGGATGCAATTTTTGAAATGCATCTTGTGATCCGACGAACTGTTCTTTTCCTTGTACAAGAAAAGAATACTCTCTGCGCGCTTCGAGTACTTGTTTTTCCGGAACTGTATCGAGTTCGTTCATGAACATCGATGTTTCAAATCCATGTAAATCAGGAAAATTCTGTGTGAGACAGGATCGGATAGCCGTATCATTCTCCGCAAAAAATTCATCCTGTTCTCGCATCTTCAATGCTTTTTCTCGAATCACGAAAGGTGTACGCTCATCGGCTGCGGAATAAAAATAGAACGCGAGATAAGCGATCGCTTCTTTTGCAATTTCAATCAACCGCTTCATATCCGCAACGGAAAGCGATTCCTTTTTCCATAACGGGTTCAACAACATTAATTTTTCCCGATATGTTTTCAAAACCTGATCAATGAACGTCGGATCCTCGATGTTGCGTTTCAATACTTCATCCTTCAACCATTGTGTTGCTTCCAAATTTTCCCAAATCTCAATAAGCCCCTGATTCATATGATGAATAATCCCGGGCAAATGCGGATTCTTCCATCCAAACTCCTTTTCGATTCCATCCGAACATGCGTATCCCCAAAGTTCTTGCATGATGTACGTCGTATCGCGTGTGTAGATTTTGTGAAAAATATGTTGTTCTGTCTTTGAATCACTCTTTTTCAAAATTCGAACGATCCCATGATCTGCGTCCACTTCGACAATGTCATCATCTTTCAACAGTTGCGTCGCAAACTTTGTATCGATGACGCAAGGCTTATTCAATTCTCTTGAAACAATCGCCGCATGACACAATAATCCGCCCATGTCAGTGACAATGGCGGCGGATTTGTGCATGAGGAGGACGAAATCGGGTGTGGTCATCGGAGTGACGAGGACATCGCCGTCGCGCATTTTGTGGAATTCGTCGGTTGCGAGAATGACACGAACGGAGCCGGTGACTTTTCCTTTGTTTCCGATTTGTCCTTTGATGCTTCCATCGGACGACACTTCCACCTTCGGCAAAAATCGATCTGCAATCGTCGCGACGATTGCAGCGTCGTCGTTTATTTCAATGTTGCCCGTTTGCGGATTCGGATAAATGCACCAGTTTTCATTTTGACGACGAGCAACTTTCTCTTTGAGATCTGTTGCGAGTTCACCATCGACAAAAATTTCCGGCGGAGTCAGCAAAAGAAAATCTCGATACGTGACGTCTGCGTTCTTCGCGATTGTTTCCAAGAATGATCGAACTGCGAATGAGTACAAACAAAAATCTTCAATACCGGCATTGCGCAACTTACCAAGTCTTGCGGCGATTTGTACGAAGTGTTCGAATGCCGGTGGCGCCGTTTTGATATGTTTCTCTTCGTGCGCAAGAAGTGTCATCTGTTCCAACAATTTTTCAATGGTCAATGCTTCACCAATCCAATTCTGCGTGTTCAACCACGCGTATGTTTCGAGATGCCGGCGAATGCGTTTTCCAATCTTCGCATCCGATTCGATGTTCGAAATCGCCAGTGCGGGATTTGTTTTGAGCAATTCCCAATATCCTTTCGATTCGATCATCGTTTTGATCTCGAGTGCATCATCGTGTTGTTCATTGAGTCGTGTCTTCGGAAGAGGAACATAATTCTGAATATCATCTTCCACAATCCCCGCCTCGCGAGCTGCTTCTTTGAATATGCGATCGAATTGATTCGAGATGTGCCAGTTTACAAAACAAAAGAAAATCAGTCTGTGTGCATGCCGTTCCAATTCATCATACGTTTTTTGATCAATTTTCGAACCAAGCTTTTTCGCAAACGCTTCCGCGAGTTTGAATTCGCGATCAAGCGCGTCATAAAACGAATCGAAATAGGACACATCATTCGCATCCACTTTCGCCTGAACCAATTTCTTAAAACCTTCCTCTGTTTCAAGAAGAGACAACGTATTCCCGCCGCGTAATCCGAAATATCCATTAAATCCTTCCGGAATCTCAAATTCCTTCGCAAGCTCCGCGTCATACCACGCAGACCAATGCCAAAGCGAATACGGCGGCGATTTGTAGAGACCGATGTAGCGGTAATCTTTTGGATCGAGAGAGAGTGGTGAGAAGGATGTTGGAGACAATGGCATCAACGTCGTAATCGGTCTCGACTGCACAATGTAAAACACTCCTTGTTCGAATGCCCACTCGATATCACATGGAAATCCGTAATGATTTTCAATACGCAAAATAATCTCAGAGAGTTCGTGGATTTCTTTTTCGGACAACACTTGTGAGGACGCTTGCGGTTCGGGAATATCTCGCCATTCGTTTCCGCCTGCATCGACGCGATACAACGCGCGTGTTTGTTCACTGATATTCACATCGATGATCCGTCGCGGTTCTTTCTCGACGACATAGCTGTCTGGTGTCACCGAACCTGAGACGATCGCTTCCCCGAGTCCGAAGCCTGCCTCAATAATGAGTTGATTGCGATCTTCGGTCACGGGATGAACGGAAAACGCGATGCCGGATTTTTCACTCTCAACCATTTTCTGCACGACGACTGCAACAGAAATTTTTTGATGATGCAATTCTTTTTCGAACCGATAGAAAATCGCACGAGGAGTAAACAATGAAGCCCAGCAGCGTCGAACGTTCTCGAGTAACTGATCGTGTGTCGTGTTGAGAAAACTATCGAGCTGTCCGGCCCATGCGGCGCTTGCGGAATCCTCTGCTGTCGCACTCGAACGAACCGCGACGAACTTCGCGTCGAGTTCTTTGAACGATGATTCGATGAGGTCTGCAATATCCTTCGGCATTTCGGATCCGAGAATCAGCGCTTGAATTTTCTCCGATGCATTTTCAACTGTGTGCATCGCCCGATGATCGACAGATTCAAGAATGGAATCGATCTCAACGTTCAGATCTGTTTCCTCAAGAAATTTTTCGAACGAAGCCGATAAAATAACAAACCCTGGTGGAACCGGGATCCCTGCTTTGGTCATTTCACCGAGCGATGCACCTTTGCCGCCGGCAAGATCAACGTTCTCTTTTGTGATATGTGAAAAATCTCGAAGGAGTTCCATAGTATTTATTTTTTCGGTCCGATGACCACAACGAATTCTCCTTTGATGCTCGTCGCTTCAAGTTGCTTTGTTACTTCGGCGGCCGTTCCGCGATACGTCGTCTCATACATCTTCGTAAGCTCTCGACAAACTACAATCGAACGGTCACCAATCGATTCACGCAATTCCTCAAGGGACTTCATGATGCGATGAGTGCTTTCATAATAGACGATCGTCGATTCAATCGTCGCGAGTCGTTTGAAATAGGTTTGTCTTCCTTTTTTGTGCGGGGGAAATCCGAGAAACAAAAATTCGTCGGCGGGAAATCCGGAAATCGAAAGTGCTGCGATGAGCGCGCTTGGTCCCGGGATTGGAATGATTTTCAAATCGCTGCTGAATTGTTTCAGTAATTCTTGCACGAGTCGACCACCCGGATCTGAAATTCCCGGAGTGCCCGCATCCGTCACAAGCGCGAGCGACTTCCCTTCTTCGAGCAACTTCGCAATTTCTTTAATGCGAAGATCGTCCGAGTGTTGATGATACGACATCACGGTTTTTTTAATGGCGAGATGATTCAACATCGTTTGTGTGACCCGTGTGTCTTCGCAAAGAATCACATCGACATCCGACAATGTTTGTTTGGTGCGTATCGTGACGTCATCGAGATTCCCGATAGGTGTTGCAACGACGTAAAATATTCCGGACATATGTATCATGCGTCATCCTGACGAAAGGAAGGATCTCCCTCGTGATCTCGATTCGCTCGAAGATCCTTCGGCTTCGGTCGAACCTTCGCTCAGGATGACGCATTTTAAAATTATTTATACACTTCTGTTTGCGGATACGCTGCCGACCATGCGAACCAATAGGATTCGATAAATGGCAATTCCTTTATCTGTGTTCCGTTTGTATCGACGAGGGACACTCGAATAACAGAGGAATTTTTTTCTGTCTCAATGGAAATCGAGAGCGTGCCGATTCGATCTTGAATCGTCAGCATCTTTTCGATTTGTTTTATCGGATACGCTTTCCATCCTTCTGTCGTTTCAACTCCCACAATCATTTCCTTTGACGGCAACCGATCGTCTTTCGACGACACCGGAAACAGGATGCGGTCATCCGAGTAATAATTTTCGTACGGATCATGCGTATAGTCTCGTTCCGCCCCACTCTTTCGCGAAAGAACATTCCCGTTCGGATGTGCTTGTTTGAAATCGTTCCATGTCATGATGGAAAACGGATAAAATGAAAGCGACGTCCCCGCGAGATCTCCGACAATCGCTTCATGCAACATGGGATCCCAAAGTGATTTTGTTTTTCGATCGGACAACAGTAAATCGTTGTTGTATACCCGATCGGATACACCGAAATCTTGAATCGATCCGCTGACGGTTCGCTCGAATACCGCACCGGAATACGCAAGCGGACTGAATGAAACGAGAATCGGAATTCCAGAAGCGATATCATTCACGGCATGATGCCAAACGAGAATCTGATAAGGATAAAATTTTACTGCACCTTTTTGTTCAATCGCGATACCGAGCCCGTCGTTGTTCAGATATTGATCGGCAACGGCGACAGACTCAAACTTTGGTTCATCAATCGACGGAATTCCATTTTCCGCGATCCCTCCGGAAATCAACTGATCAAGCGGGACAATATGTTTTATCTTATCCGTCGTTTCAAGTGATCGGCTTATTGAGGATGATTTCGAATGATCCGTCAAGGAAACGCGAAAAGATCGATACTGAACAACAATAATTCCAACAATGAAAATACCGAGAAGACAGAGAATGATAGGGGTTGTTCGCGGCTTTGGCATAGCTTGAAGGATCATGTTTGATCGGATAGTATTGTAAGGTAACAAACAAGAAAACAAAAGCGTATGCCATCTACAACCCAATACGAACCAAAACCGTTGCCGTTCGACAAATCTTTAACCGGAATTTCGGATAAGACGATCGCCATTCATCACGACAAGCTGTACGTCGGCTACGTGAACAAGATGAAAGAAATCGGAGAAAAATTAACGGAGATGCGCGAGACCGGAGTTGGTCTTGATAAAGCAAACCAAAGTTTTTCGGAACTGCGCGCGCTTCGCATGGGAGAAACGTTCGCAACAAACGGCGTATATCTTCATGAGTATTATTTCAACGTTCTCGGTGGCAATGGTGTTGCGAGTGGATCACTTGTCGATTCGATTGTCGAAAAGTTCGGCTCACTCGAAAAATTCATCGCGTTTTTTTCCGCGACGGGCATGGCCGTCCGCGGTTGGGTTGTTCTCGCATGGGACATGCAACTCGGTCGATTAAAAATTTACGGATGCGATTCTCACAATCAAGGCGGAGTTTGGGGATGCGTTCCTCTCATCGTCCTCGATGTATATGAACACGCCTACTTCATTGATTACGGATCGGATCGTCCGGCATACATCAATGACTTCTGGAAAAATATGAACTGGGACGCGGCAAACGCACTGTTCGAGAAAGTAAAAACGATTACACTTTAACCTACTGCGTCATCCTGAGCTTGCCGAAGGATCTTCGATTCGCTGGGAGATCCTTCACGGAGTTTACCCTGAGGAATTCGAAGGGTTCAGGATGACGCACAAAAATTATGATTCGCATCTCTCAACCCGCACCGAATTTCGAACATGTCACCGCTTATAAAAAAGGCTTAAGTGATTTCGCAAAAGTCAGTCTCGCGGATTATCACGGTAAGTGGCTTGTCTTCTTTTTCTATCCTCGCGATTTCACATTTATTTGTCCGACAGAATTAAATGGCTTCGCGCAACACAAATCAGAATTCGAATCGCTCAACGCGGAAGTACTCGCCTGCTCGACAGACTCCGAATGGTCACACAAGAATTGGTTCGAGCGTGATCTGCCCGATGTCGATTACCCGATCCTCGCAGACAACACACACACGATTGCGACTGCCTATGATGTCTACAACTCAACGGATGGTCTCGCAGAACGTGGAACATTCATTATTGATCCGGAAGGAGTGATTCGCTACGCGTTAATCAGCTCCGGCTCGGTCGGCCGATCGGTTGCGGAAACCATTCGCGTCTTGAAAGCATTACAATCCGGCGAACTGTGCCCCGTCGAGTGGACTGAGGGCGGAAAGACATTAGGAAAAGCATAATCAAAAAAACATCGCGATTGAATCGCGATGTTTTTTCTTAGGCCGCCAACAAATGTTTTGGATCTTCTTCCGCTTCGTCTAGTCCGTAATGTTCAATCACGAGCGGAGCGATTCTTGAATTCACCAATGCGAGTTGCACAGGAATTTTCTGTTGAAGGAGAACTGCCATTTCCGCATGCTTTGCAGAATCCAATTTGTTTGATCCGTTTTTCGATTCAAGAATATCTTTCATGAGCCATGTGTAATCAATTTCATGATGAGTCATCGTTGATAACAGATATTCCCGTACGTATTCGAGCAAAACAATTTTCGTCAGTGTTTCGAATTGCGAACGTTCGACGGATTCAATGTATCCCGTCACAAAATCGGCAAGATTGTGTTTCTCGTCGAATTTCGATTGATTGATCGCGGCATCCATTCCCGATTGCACAAGAAAACGCTTGAGTTCCGGTTTTTGAACAAGCGCTTCCAACATCTTATCAAGATCGAATTTATGCAGCTTTCTTGACGCATCCAGTCGATCCCTATCAATATGCCCGGCCGTAAAATCATCAAACTGCGGATGTCCTTGTCCTCGTTCTCGTCCATTCATACATGAATTTATTTCAACATTTCCAAAATCTCGGGAATATCTTTTTCTTTCACCTCACCGAGATAAACATTCAACGGCATGACCGCTACGGTTGCACCGGATGCACAGTTTCCAAGACAACCTGTTTTCGAAACGCGAATCGTTGGATCCATTCCAGCAACAGCCATCTTGAGTGCATGATAAAATTCTGGTGATGCCTTGTGTGCGCAGCACTCACGACCGTCCATCCGCTCGTTTGTGCACACCAAAACGAGTTTGGAAAACTGAAAATCCGATTTACGCATACGTTAAAATAATTGCAAAAATCTCAACAATGTTCTCACTCCGTGGCCCGTTGCGCCTTTTTTCTCGTATGCGTTGTAATCGCGTTCGGCAAATGCGGGGCCGGCGATATCCAAATGAGCCCACGGCATTTTCGCATCCACAAATTCCTGGAGAAACAGTCCCGCCGTCAGTGCGCCACCCCATCGACCTCCGACGTTTTTAATGTCGCCGATTTCTCCTTCGATTAATTTTCTGTATTTCTTTTCAAGTGGCAACTCCCACATTTTTTCTCCCGCCTTTGCCGATGCAGCAAGAATCTGATTGGCAAGCTTCGGATCATTCGACATCACACCCGTGATTTCCTCACCGAGCGCAACAACACACGCACCTGTTAGCGTTGCGAGATCAATCATGAGATCCGGTTTTAATTTTCCCGTATAGACGAGTGCATCCGCGAGGATCAATCGACCCTCCGCGTCCGTATTCAAAACCTCAATCGTTTTTTTGTTCATGGCAGTTACGATATCCCCCGGACGAATCGCGTTTCCGGATGGCATATTTTCGACAGCCGCAAAAATTCCATGAACTTCGACAGACGGTGCAAGTTCGGCGATGACCGAAAAGACACCGAGCACGTCCGCAGCACCGGCCATATCGCATTTCATGGTGATCATCGCATCTGGTGGTTTGAGCGAAAGTCCACCCGAATCAAACGTCACTCCTTTTCCAACGAGTGCGATACACTTCTTCGATTTCGTTTTCGGTTTATACGTGAGATGAACGAGATACGGCGGATGGATAGAACCTTGCGCGACTCCGAGAATCGCTCCGGCTCCCATGCGTTTCAATTGGGATTCATCGAAAATCTTTACTTGAACACCGACAGATTCTTTTGCAATGACTTTCGCTGCTTGAACCAAATCCGTCGGGTTCATGTGATGTGGAGTTGTATTTACGAGATCACGGACAAAACAAGTTCCACGCGAAAATAAACGAGCAAGTTCCATCCCCTTCTTTACTGCAACAACATCGCGTCCGTCTTTTGTGACAAGATCAAACGATTTCAGATGATCTTTCTTTTGTTTTTTGTATCGTCCGAATGTGTAGGACGCAAGTTGAACGCCTTCGACAAATGCATGAGCGATTTCTTTTACTTCACAATCCGAAACAACAGGAAGAATTGAGACGACATTTCGTGCGGTAGTCGTTCGAATCGCATGCAGTGAGGTCGCTGCGGCTAATCGGATCACTTCAAGATCAACCTCTTCTTTTTTTCCGAGACCGACGATCAACACACGTTTCGCCGCCATCATCCCGTCCGTACGAACCCAAAGCGTCTGATTTGCTTTTCCGAGAAAAGATTCTTCTTTTAAGATTTGCATAACAAGACCGCCGAGAGCCACATCGATCTCTTTGACGATTCCGTCGACGAGTTGTTTTTCTTGAAATGTTGTCACGACAAGAACATCTGCCTTTTCCTCAAGTCCGTTTGATTTACGTACGTTCATTTCCATAAAAAAATTATTCAACGATTACAGAGAATTGATAGACGAACGGAAGAGTCATGATAAAAAATGCCACGATCGAAAAAAGAAAGAAATGGAAAATGTGTTTGCGAAGATGTGAACAATCTTTTCCGCGCCAGTAAAACGATCCACCGACGAACAGAACCAAAAACACCAAGAGACTTTTGAGATACAACCCGGAAACCGGACCGATCGACGGAACGACGGAAAACCAAATGCGAAAAAACGGCACGCGTGCAACGAGCAGATTTGAAATCCACGCAATATGTAAAGTTACAGACGCGGCAAACAATGCCGCGAGGGCAATCGATTCGTGGAAACGATGTTTGGAAAGAAATGGAATCATATTAAATCAACGACTCATATCCAATTAGCAGAACGGTCAAAAAACTGACGAGCACACACACTTGCATGGAGAGCACATATTCGCGCGCATGTTTTTCTGCAAGATCATGACGGCACACCCACCCGAGAACCAACGTCATAAACGTAAATAAGAGCGGAACTTGCATAAGCAACCATCGATGCGTAGAGAAAATTTCCGAAAAAGCTCCCATTGATTCTGTCGCATAAACCTGCACAACAGAATGCGCGAGATCGAATACAAGAATACCCACGAGACTGATAAGCGTTAAAAATGTGAGCCCGAGAAATGGGTAAACAAGTTCCGGCTGTTTTTTGAGGACAAACGAAAGCACACAAGCGGCGGTCATCAAGATCAGCAGTAATCCGAAGAGAATTACACTGGGTTGGTCAAAAAAAATTCGAACGAGCGGTTGAGAGGTAAGAAAAAGTCCTTGCATAGGTGATACGTGTTAGATCCATCGACTCGTCGATGACTCCTCGCTCAGGATGACACAGGAAGAATAAAAATGAATTCCTGTGTCATTTTACCGCATCCGCTTCCCCGCGACAACGGCTCCTGTTGACAATCATCCGAGAAAGACCTAAACTGCCTTTGAAATTCGACTCGTGTCGATTCGTAAAAATAACAACGGGCGGGTACATGACCAGCCCCTACACCCGGCAGCTGCCGGGTATATGCAATCAATACTATGATGGGAAAACGAAAATCCGTCCGAACCAAATGGAAATTGGACAGAAAAATCCAGCTTGTAAGCATTCGCAAACAAAAAGCGATCCGACTTGCAAAGCCACCAACAAAAAAAAGAACCGTCACGACCTAGTGTCCAGACGGTTCTTTTTTTCCTTGTGCACTTTGGTTTTGCTTATCGAATCATTCCTTCCAAAATATGTTCACCGGGCTCTGTTTGCTCAACAGAAGTCTGAAGGGTGATCACGAAAAAATCGTATAAAGACAAATCTTCCGCGGATAAATACGCATTGGCGAATTGTTCTCCAATCTTCTCAACCGTCCCCGTTTCAAGAACACTCATCGAATCACCACGACGGACAAGCCAACCTTTATAGAAAGCACCGTTCCCTGTTGTCGGCAAACCGCCGAGTGAAGCAATAAGGGTGAATCGTCCGTTCAGATATTGCGTATGTGCAAGTCCGAAGCTATTTCCTCCCGTTACATCTGCAAGTGCCGCCGCGTGCCATTTTTTTACATCCATTGCGAGAAGCGATTTGAGATCACTGTTTTTTTGTACCTTTAAATCCTCTACACGTACAGAAATGTCTTTCATACGGTCGATCTCTGGAGTGTCCATGATCAATCCTTGCTGTTTTGCTTCAAGCAAAACAGCCGTGCGATCTATTTTTGTTTCTGAGCTCGCGGGAGAGTTTTTTGTCTCATCTGTTGTTTTAATGACAGCCCTTGCACATCCAAATCCAAACAGGACTAATACGCCAAGAGAAATCATCAGGGGGAAGGCTCGTTTCATACAACCGAAGGATCATCATTAGTTGCGACAGTATAACACAACCTTTTCTGCGTGCGAATAGCATAAATCACTCGAAAAATAGCCGAAATAAAAGACAGAGGATGGTTTCATCCATCCTCTGTCTTTTATGTGTCTAAAATTTATGGTCTTAACAGATAGGTCACGTTTGTGTGTAATTTCAGTTCCTGTGTCCCGATTGCAATGTTTGGTGAAGATGGAACGGGCCCTCCGCTCTTTTCACTCAGATAGGAAATAGGAGACGGTGATGATTCTTCATATTCCGTATATCCGATCGCCCGGTCAATGGTGAGACCGAGAGACTTCGCGACAATTTCCGCCTTTTGTTTTGCATCCGCCAATCCCTTCTCACGTGCGATAGCCTGATATTTGGTCGAATCATCAATCGTAAACGTTGGACCGCTTATCGAAGTGGAACCGTTCTGTCCGGCAATTTCGACAACCGTTGAGATATTTTTTACCTCACGAATTTTTACTTCGAGCGATTGAGAAACAACCCAGCCGACACTGACAGAAATTTGTTTCTGCGGATTCCATTCTGTTTTTTCATATGCGCTGTAATCTTTTGTCTGCAAATCCGCATCCGCAATGCCGACGGCTTTTATTTTATCCATCATGACATTCATTTTTGCTGTGTTTTGTTTCTGTGCATCTGCAACCGTTGCGTCGGTTGATAAAATACTGAACGTCATGGTTGCAACATCCGGAGTCATCATTGCTTTTCCAATTCCTTCTATAAGAAACGTATGCTCTGCCGGAATCGGACGATCTAAACGTTGTGTTGCCCGCATGGTCTCAATAGATTTCTCTCCCAAATAAACGACAAGGGACAGCGAGACAAGAAAAAGCATGACAGTGAATAATTTATTTTCCCTCCATGTTGGCCACATAAAAATGAATGTGAAGAATTATTACTCACAGTATACATCGAAACAAAAAAGCGGAACATGGACAAAAAATCATTTTTCTCTTACAGTCTTGTCGCAACAAGGAGGAGAAGCACATGAATGAAAATGAGTTAGAAGTTCTCGCAAAGCGTCTCGAAAATCCTGAGATCATTTCGCGAAAAAAATTTCAGAGTATCGTTCAGTTGCTAGACATATTTGGCTGGCGTCGAACATGGCCTCTTGGTCACTTCACTGTCGTGCGCGAATTTCTTGCGCTCAATACGGCGAACAAGTTGACGATGTGGGGACTCATTCTCGCGATCCCCATGTCCCTGTTCTTTCTCTCGGATTCACGACGATACATTGCGTACGGAGTCGTGTGCTATGCCATCGGTGAGCTCTTCGATTTTTTCGATGGAAGACTGGCTCGCTATCAGGATGATACGCGACCTCTCGTAAAGTTCACGGAAGAAGACGAAGATGCGTTCCCTGTCTGGCAACGCATCCTGCTCGTTGGAACAACAAAGTTCGGAGAAGTGTTCGACCCCTTCAAAGACAAGATCATCTATCTGTCCGCTGTTTTCATTCGAGGCTGGAACATCGTTGATCACAGGCTTCTGTGGTTAACGCTTGTCGTTGCAATCATTTTGACCGTCATTCGCACACGTACAATTCGCGATGCACTCAGTTTCGGCGGAAAAAAATCTGCAAAGTGGCCTGGGAAAATCAAAGTCTGTGTCGAAGTCGGCGCCATGGCAGCGATCGTCCTCATCCCGCTTCTGCTCGCCCTTCTCCTGCCACAGTTTGCTCGATCAGGTGGACCCTTTCACTATTGGGCCTCGAACATTCTCGTCGGTGTCTCTCTTCTCTTCGGACTTGCATCGCTCAGTACGCACATCTGGCTCGGATTGAGAAAAGCGCAAGCAAAGGTGCGTGCGAAAGTGAAAATTATTCGTGCAAAATCCAAAGATAAGCGCGCAAAACGTAAAGCTGCTCGATCTCTCCGCTAATGCTGAGGGATTTTTTCTTTGCAAAATTCAAAGATATGATAAACTGAGGGAAATAAAATTTCTATGAATAAACACATTCAAACAAGCATTCAAAAAATCCTCGAAGGAACTGGAATTGTCATTAACGGCCCGCATCCATGGGACATCCAAGTCAAAAATGAAAAATTCTACAAACGTGTTCTTACAACAGGAACACTCGGGTTTGGGGAAAGTTATATGGACGGATGGTGGGACTGTGCGGCTATTGACGAACTTATTACCCGCACGTTCGGTGTTGATATTAAAAAACGTCTCAAATCAAATTGGAAAGAAATCGGTTTGCTGGTTGCCTCTTCACTGGTAAATAGACAAGCAGGAAAACGTGCTTACAAAATCGGAGAAGAACATTACGATGTCGGGAATAAATTATATGAAGTGATGCTCGATAAACGCATGGTGTATACATGCGGATATTGGAACCCTTCGACAAGCTCAGGACAGGACTTGCCAAAAAATCTTGATGAAGCGCAAGAGGCAAAACTCGATCTTGTCTGTCGAAAGATCGGATTAAAGGCAGGTGATCGCGTTCTCGATATCGGATGCGGCTGGGGAAGTTTCGCAAAATTTGCAGCGGAAAAATACGGAGCGCATGTCGTTGGCGTTACGGTCTCACGAGAACAAATCGCTTTGGGTCAAAAAGCCTGTGAAGGTCTTCCGGTTGAATTACGCTACCAAGATTACCGAGACGTGAATGAAAAATTCGATCACATCGTTTCGCTTGGTATGTTTGAACACGTTGGATACAAAAATTACAAAACCTACATGGAAGTCGCTGCACGTTGCTTAAAAAACGACGGATTGTTTTTGCTGCACACGATTGGTTCAAATGAATCCTCAAAAAATACGGATCCATGGATCGAAAAATATATCTTCCCGAATTCCATGCTCCCTTCCCTTGCGCAAATAAACAAATCCGTCGAAAAATTGTTTGTTGTTGAAGATATTCACAATTTTGGAGCCGACTACGACGAAACACTCATGCAATGGTATAAGAATTTTGATGCACATTGGAGTGAATTGAAAACGGAATATGACGAACGTTTTTACCGCATGTGGAAATTTTATCTCCTTTCCTGTGCCGGATCGTTCAGATCCCGCAAAAACCAGCTCTGGCAAATCGTCTTGTCAAAGGACGGGGTAAAGGATGGGTACGTCTCGATCCGATGATTATTGACAATATCAAGGTTTCGTGATAGTCTTTCAGCATAATTTTGCTCGAGATAATCGAGCGTGACTCGAAACTCTTGTCTGTTTTTACGACCTGAAGTTAGCGGGTCGTAATTTTTTTGGAAAATCGTGAACTTTTGTGCTTTGCACATCTGTTTACCGTTGTTTTCCTCCTAAAAACATATGACAGGAAGAGTAGAACTGCCGACGACATTCGACGACCTCGGGATTTATCCTGAGCTTTTGAAACGCTTGGGTGACCTTGGTTTTAAACATCCGACACCGATCCAACACGCAGCAATCCCAATCGGAACAAAAGGCGAAGACATGATTGGTATCGCGCAAACCGGAACCGGAAAAACGCTTGCGTTTTGTATTCCGATGATTCAACGCATTTCTGAAACGAAAGGCATGGGTTTGATTTTGTTGCCGACACGAGAACTTGCATTGCAAGTTGAAGAAATTTTAAAGCGTGTTGGTGCCGCATTCGGAATGCGTACAGCGATTCTGATCGGTGGAGCAAGTATGCATCCACAGATTAAAGATCTGCGTGCAAAGCCGCACGTGATTGTTGCGACCCCAGGACGTTTGATCGATCACATGGAACAGAAATACGTTTCATTGAAAGATATCCGCGTCCTTGTTCTTGATGAAGCGGACCGCATGCTCGACATGGGATTTGAACCGCAAATCAAAAAGATTCTCGCAAACGTTCCAAAAGAACGTCAGACCATGTTGTTCTCTGCAACGATGCCGGCAAAGATTTCTCAAATCGGAGAAATGTACATGAAGAAACCACTCCGCATCGAAATTGCTCCGCAAGGAACAACGGCGGATCACATCGAACAAGAAATTTTCATGGTGAAGAAAGAAGACAAGATTCGTTTGCTCGAATCGATTCTCGAAGAATACAAAGGAACAATTTTAGTGTTCAGCCGCACAAAACATGGAGCGAAGAAAATCATGAACGCGGTTCAACACATGAATCACACTGCTGCAGAACTTCACTCAAACAAATCTCTCGCACAGCGCAAGCTCGCTCTTGCCGGATTCAAATCTGGAAAAGTCCGCGTGCTCGTCGCTACCGATATTGCGTCTCGTGGAATCGATGTAACAAACATCGAACTCGTCGTTAACTTCGATCTTCCGGAACAAACAGAAGATTACGTGCACCGTATCGGCCGAACGGGTCGTGCAGGTCGCAGCGGAAAAGCGATTTCTTTTGTGACACCAGATCAACGCAATGATTTAAAGATGATTGAACGATTGATCAAATCAAAATTAACAGTCTCCCCTCTCCCAAATTTACCAGAACGTCGCATTATTCCAGAACCTCCACGTGAACATTCACATCACGGAGGAAGTGGACGTCGTGACGGAGGTAGATCGTTTGACGGAGATCGTCGCTCACAACGTTCACAATATGATCGTGGTGAACGACCAAGTCGTGGCGGATTACAAACAGGATATTCATCTACCATTGGAGATAATCCTGCACGTCGCGCGAAACAATCAGAATCCCCTCGCTTGTTTACCGGCGCTCCAACTCCAAAAGGACCACGCGGTCCAGGTCGATTCAGCAATGAACGTCCTGCCGGCGATACTCGTCGACCACTCGGTCACGGGACAACAACACGTCCAGAGGGTGATTCTCGAGGACGAACATCTGCACCGTATCGCGGAGGAAAACCTTCGACAGGTCACGGATCCTCACGACCAAGCGGTGAGTTCCAAGACCGACGTCCGAGCCAAAATCGCAAACAATTTGGTCGCGGCAAGCCGCCAGCACGAACCTCAAATTAAACTCTGATTTTAAAAGAGACCCGATTGACGGGTCTCTTTTAAAATTGACTTTTCATGATCTGATCACTAAGCTATTCATCGAAGTTGCTCTTTCGAAGGAGAAAACGAATGAAGTTTATTGTTGTCATCAATCCGCAGGCGAATCAGGTGCGTCGTAATCCGGAACTGATCAAAACGATCGTGGATCAATTCGCACGTTATGCGCAGATCATCCATCCGCAGACGATCCCGGCCCTGCACGATGCGCTTCTAACGATTCGACGGCATACGAACTTTTCACAGGTTGTTCTATGCATCGTCGGCGGTGACGGAACGTGCAAGCAAATGATTGACTGGATCATCAAGCTTCCGGAAGCGGAACGACCGATTCTTCTGCTCGTCGGCGGCGGACAGTTCAATTTCATGACCAAGCACGTCGGCTTCACGAGTGGAAACCCCGTGCGAAATCTCTCGAGATTATTTTCTCGTTCCGATGCGTTCGTTGTGCGTCGTTGGCGCCCCATCGCCGTTCACGATTCGCTTACGAATTCCACGCACCACGGTGCCGTCATGGCAAACGGTGTTGTGAGTGATACGATCGAACTGTACGAGAAAAACGGCAAAGGCGGCATGATCGATGTCATGAAATTGGTGGCCATTGTCTGCTCAAGCCATGTGCAATCGATGCTCGGCACGGCAAAGAGTCGAGTCAATCATACAAAAGGTCTCGTGCTAATTGATGATCTTCCCATCACCTTCAGAAATCAATCGACCCTATTCGTCGGAGCGGTCAATCATTTCCTTCCGCTCTGTCATCCCTTTCGCGAGCCCATCGAGCCAAACCGCTGCGGCACATTCGCCTACTGGGGTGAACTGTCGCCTATTGCGATGAGCATTCCATCTCTTTGGACGGGAACCATCTCGCCACTGACGGATCGATGGACACACAATGCGAATGCAGATCGAATCACGCTGATCACAAGAGATGCTCGCATGATTATCGACGGAGATTTCTTCTCATGGCCAACTCCAGAGGGATCAAAACAAGATCGTACATTCACCATTTCTCGCGGACCCGAAATTTCATTGCTCTATGCGATGTGAATCGGGTCTTTTTTATTTCACATGTTCATTGACAAACAGCTCTTTTTATGATTAAATCGTGCGAGTACATTCCAACCAACGACAGGAGTCTCCGTGAAAACATACAGCCCGGAACAGGATATCAGTCGCCTTTTGCTTCGAGGTGAAATCGAGCCAAAAAGAACGAAACTCATTTCACGCGTCGTGAAATACGCGATCGAAGGAGATCACGAGAAACGTGTCGATCGCGTTGAAGAGGTTTGTCTCGTCATCGAACGCATCGTGACGCGTGATGAACGAGCAAAAACAATTGCCGCTGAAATCATCAGAGCCATTTCGCTCGAGCTCATGGAACACGACGGTGTGGATGTGTTTATCGACATCGTCGGCAATCGTCTTGAATCAACGGGAATCTCCCGCACCGATCCACTCTCGAATGCAAAATCTTTGCTCACACGTGCCGCCAATCGGTTTTGCAGTCGATTCTCACATACGATCGGTGAAAGCAGTGAGCTCAGCATTCGATTCGCTCTCGCTCTGATCGAAATCGCGCAGGATGCGATGCAAGAAATGGTGACGGCTCGACAGCAAAAGAAAGCATTCGAAATGCCTCCGCAGCGACAGACAGTAACCAACTTCGTTCTGAACAGCTTCCTTACTCCGCCTTGTGAAGCGATTCACTCGAAAGCGTGGGTAGAACGTTTGATCGAAGCCGTCGGCCACAATTCGATCGCAAGTGAAGTTTTGCACTCCATCTTCACGATGGTCACATTCCCCATTCGTCTCGCAATCGAAACGTTCAAGACGACCCTGTCTGTCGAGGAAGCCCTTCAGATTTCTGACGACAACATGAAAATCTACTCGAACGAAAATCGCCAGTACCTCTTGATCTGTGCGCTCAAACCGCAGCACGCGAATCTTCTTAACAAGTGGACCGATGCGATCGCGCAAAAAAGTCTTCTGCAAAAACAAAAAGGTGAGGAACTCATTGCTTGGTTCGAAGCGAATCGTGATGAAATCGATCGTGTCACTCGCGAGCGTCATCAAGCCATCTCGGAACATCCTCGCCACGGTCTCCGCCCGTTCGGATTCGATCGGATAAACATCAGAACGAGCGTGCTCTGGAACGCAGGTTATCGTCACATCGTGTTTCACCCGGAAAACCACATGTTCCCGGATACAGACATCGACTTCGGTATCGTTCAAGTCAGGCCTCACATCACCTCGTATCGAGGGACTCTCACGAATCTACGAATGCTTACGGTCGACAAATCCATCTTCGAATGTGAAGTCCACCCTGTGAATGCCGTGCACAAAATCCTTGAGTTCATCCTGATCGACATCCTGTACCGCATCATTGCAGCGCCGAGCAGTAAACGAATCTTCGGCACCGACAAAAATCCGGATGAAGACAACAAGTCCGGACCAACTCTCGAAGTCTCCGTTCGACCGTTCATTCGCCGACTCCCCATGGGACAGGATGCAAGTCAATCCGCACGCACATTCGGAGAAGAATACTTCAAAATGCAGTTGCCGACAGGAGTTACCTTCATTCGCGCGCACTATCGCGGAGGTGAAATCTCCTTCGATAACATGCCTGTCGGTCCGATCATGACCTACACAGATGAACATTGCTATCAGTTGACCTAGTCTCATCCCCTCTCATCAAGGGGATTTTTATTTTCAGGATGACTCTTTCCCATTGACCAAACCCAACTTTTATTTTATAATCTTCGCTGCAAGGGTACCCACAAGAGGCACCCCTACCCCCAAATATTCTATGTCCAACCACGGCGACGTCATCGTTCGATTTGCGAACGTCACATTCGGCTATCACGACAAAGGCACCTTGCTCAAGGATGCCAGTTTTTCCATTCGTGAAAACGCCAAAGTAACGTTGATGGGACAAAATGGAGCCGGGAAATCCACTATCTTTCGTTTGATCATGGGCGATATTAAGCCGATCAAAGGTGAGATTCACTTGAAGCAAGGCGCGAAAATTGGGATTGCAAAACAAGTGATGGATCGCACATATCTCGAAATGACGGTTGAGGACTACTTTGCAACTGCATTTGCAGAACGACCTCGCAATTTGCCGCTTCTGATTGATCAAGCGCTCGAGGCTGTGAACTATCCGCTCGATCATAAAATAACCATCAATCGTCTTTCCGGCGGACAACAAGCTCGACTACTTCTTGCCTACGCTCTCATCCAAAAACCAGACATTCTTTTACTCGACGAGCCAACAAACAATTTAGACGAGGAAGGAATCGGACATCTCATCACTTTTCTGATGATGTATGAAAAAACCGTAGTCGTTATCTCCCACGATGCGGATTTCTTAAACACCTTCACAGACAGCGTCATCTATCTCGATACGCAAAAACAAGAGATCGATTCGTATCAAGGAGACTACTATGATGTAACAGAACAAATTAAAGCGCGTATCGATGCAGAAGAACGAAAGAACGCGCAGCTTTTGAAAAATATTCAGGATCGAAAAGAAAAAGTAAACTTCTTTGCGAACAAGGGAGGAAAGATGCGTAAACTTGCCGCAAAATTGAAAGAAGAAATTGAGGAAGACGAATCCAACATGGTGGATGTGAAGCAAGACGATAAAACGATTGTACGATTCGAAATCGAAGCCACAGAATACAAAGAAACAGTGGTTGATATTTCATCCGTATCTGTCTGGAATCAAGGTGAGGCGATCCACTGCCCCGTCGAATTAAAACTTCGCCGCGGCGATCGGTTACTTCTGAAAGGTCCGAATGGAATCGGGAAAACAACATTGCTTAAACGACTCGCGACACGCACAGAAGAAGGTGTGTTCATTCCACCGGATGTCATCGTCGGATATTACGAACAAGATTTTTCCGGACTCGACTTCTCACAGACTACCTTCGAATCACTTAAATCTGTCATGACTGTTGGTGATGACGAAACCGTTTACGGAACCGCAGGACGATTCCTCCTTCGCGGCGAGACAATGCAAAATCGAGTCGGTGCATTATCAGAGGGACAGAAAGCTCTTCTCTGTTTCGCTCGATTCGTCATTCAAAAACCAAACCTCCTCATCCTCGATGAGCCGACAAACCATGTAAACTTCCGCCATTTGCCAGTCATTGCAAAAGCTTTGCAAGATTACAAAGGAGCCATGATCGTTGTAAGTCACGATACAGAATTTCTGAAATCGATCTCATTCAATAACGAATTGGATCTCGGAACATTGCGAGCAAAACAATTAAAGGCGTAACAAAAAAACTCGAGGATGATCCTCGAGTTTTTGATTTCTATTTTAGAACTTTTTCAATCGGTGGTTGAGGACGATAGAGTAACGGATCGATCGAACGTGCAAAACAGACATCACCGGCGGCATGAGACCAGTTATCTGCGATACCTGATGGAGACGGATACATCATTGGCGAAGCTTTATAGCGATTAGCCTGTTCCGGACTCGTTGGATTTGTGAATGTCGCACACAATTCGAAGCTGAGTTCGCCTTTGACAGTATAAACGTAAGGTTGTTTGGTGATCGGATCAGCGGGTGGAATGTAACCACTCAAAGAATCATTCAACTCTGTAAGACTCTTTGGAATCGCAGCTTTTAGTGTCCACTGATTCAAAATTTGTGACTCGATATTTTGGAGATCAGAAATACGTTGGTCATCCATACGAATCGCGCGCTGATGCATCGGAGAACCAACGAGGAAAAATCCACCAGCAATTGAAACAACGATCAAAACAGAACTTGCGATGGCACTTCGTGTTGTAATCATGGTTTTCTTCGAAGCATCGCGTTTCAGATCCCAAAGATAATATCCGAATACAGCAAGAGCAACCGCGAGGATCGTAAGAACTTTTAAAATAAATCGGGTGGTGATTTCCCCGCCCAAAAATGTATTGAGTAACGAAATGAGATCGATGATAATCGTAATCGCTGCAATAAACAGCGTGAGGTGCAAAAGCCATTTACGCACGCGCATGTTTTGTTTTTCTTTATCCGCTCGAAGATCTTTTCCGATCATCCACGTGACAAGAATCAAAACCGGCCAAACGATTACGAGCGAGGAGATCGAATTGCGAATGATGTCATACGCCCCATACGCAATGTTCAACACATCTGGAAATGCCACATTGATGTATTGCCAGATCATCGACACAAACGCGATCACACCAACATACAGCATGATGATCATGAGTAAATACGAAAACACATCTTTCGCCGCGGATTGTTTTTGTGGTGTCATATTGTTTCGTTATCCCCTCGCATGCGTCATCCCGACGCAGGAGGGATCTTCGATTAAATTATGATTATTTGGAAATGATGAATCGATGATGTAAAGCGATCGCAACCGCCGAAGCCACATTCAAACTCTCAAGTTTCTCACTCTGTTCGATTGCAACCGATGTTCCCGCCTGCGTAAATCGAATTCCCGAACCTTCATTGCCAGCAATCAGAATAATCGGCTGCGATTCAACAAGTTCGTTTAACGAAATTCCACCTGACTTTTTCTCAAGTCGAAACACAGGTCGTGTTGTCGTTTCAAGAAACGAACGAGCATCTGCGGATGACAATTGCATCCACGGGACCTGAAACATCGCCCCAACAGAACTGCGCACAACTTTCGGTGCTGTCACATCCGCTGATTCGATTAAAATAAGTGATGCATCGAATCCGAGGCACAAGCGAAGAATCGATCCGACATTCCCCGGATCTTGAACTCCGTCGAGAATAACAATCGTTTTCTTAAACTCAATTTCTTCTTTTGACCAAACCGGAATGCGTGCAATCGCTGCGAGTGATTGCGGGGTGTCTGTTGTTACAACCCGATCGAATAAACCGAATTCAAGATCTTCTTTTGTAAATTCAAACTCGACAGCAGATCCTGCCGTCTCAATCACCTTCTTTCCTTCCACAAGACACATCCCACTTTTTTCACGTCCCTTTTTTGTTTCGAGTGATTTGATTAATTTCTGTTTTATAATACTCAACATAGTACTGATAGATTACCGTAAAACAACGACAGCGTCGAGACAAAACAAAAAACCACTTGATTGCTCAAGTAGTTTTTTGTTTTGCACGCTTACGCGCGCATGACGTTTACAGCACGAGGTCCTTTGTCAGATGCTTCAGTTTCGAAAGAAACTTTGTCACCGACAGAGAGCTCATCGTATGTAATGTCGACGAGAGCGGAAGAGTGAAAGAAAAGGTCCTTTGCTCCGTCTTCTGGAGTAATGAATCCAAATCCTTTTTCCGTCAAAGTCTTGATGGTTCCCATCATAGTGGAAAAAATAGTTTGTAAGTCCGCAAATTTCGCCTCTCTGGAAATTCGACGGTTTCCATATGTGGGCTGCTGTTTGCTTGTGAACAATATACACGAAAGCCGGGGAAATGTCAATGGGTCTGTCAAGGGTTGTGGATATTTATGCTATACTCCCCTCGTATGCGACTCCCAACACGTAAAAAAGAGCTAGAAAACATGATGAAAGGCGATGACGGCCCGGTTCATCTGACAAAGGCCGGTCTTCAGAAACTTCATGAACAAATCGAACGGCTCGAAAAAATCGAAATGCCGCAGGCGATTAAGGATGTTCAAATCACCGGCGAGTTCGGCGATTTTTCGGAAAACGCGGAATATCAGGAAGCAAAACATCGCCTTCGCAGCATCAATTCCCGCATTATTCTTTTGAAAGATCGATTGCGAAAAGTCATCGTCATTGAACGAGACGAGAATGATCTTGATCGTATTCAACTCGGATCTACGGTTGTACTTGATATGAACGGACGAGTCCTTACATTTGAAATTGTCGGACCGCAAGAAGCAAACCCTATACACGGTCGAATCTCACATCTCTCCCCACTCGGCTCGCATCTGATCGGACACAATGCAGGTGAAACGATTTCTGTTGTCACACACGGGGACGAATTGATTTATAAAATTTTAGAAGTTCGATAATCATCATTCATTCGAAAATAAAAAACAGAACACTGGATGTTCTGTGAGATTACCACTCTGATTGAGCGACGAAGGAGAGGAACTTTCCGAACTTCGGCGACATTGCTTTGGCACGATCCTGAATTTCGTTGTTGTTCGGGATGTCATGGTTGTCGGAGACGAACAGCGCGGGCAAAACCCGAATGTCCGTTTCCTCACATACGCCCGTCGCACCTTCGAGCCGATTATCGCTGTTCTCAAGAGCGATGAGATCCAGCTCCGGCTTCAGTGACATGCCGATCGTGTCCATTCTCCAATTTGCATACAGTCGCCGTTCCGTCGCCCCGCAGAATGCCGGGCCAGGAACCACGTAGTGCTTGCCGTCGAGGAAGATTTCACAGTCAGCAGCTTTTGCTGCGCTTACGAACGTAAATGTCCGTTTCACTCCCTTGATGAACAGCTTCGACGCATGAACGCGCGGAATCGGTTCATTCGTTCCAGGATTGATGTTCTCCAACTTTTCACCCGGTTCATACGGCCAGAGCAGAGACTCCGACATCACAAATTCACCGTTGCTGCCGATGAGATACGGCGCGCCGAGATGTGCCGAAACGATTCCGGTCGGCATGACGAGCATGTCATCCATGATGCGTTCCGATAATCCACCGACTGCAGACGTGATCACGACGCGTTTGCTTCCGTTCATGAACGTGATGAACCAGGTCATCCACTGACGGATGAGCGACGCGTGGCCGAATCGACCTTGATCCTGAAACAGGTGAACCCGACCACAACTGATGACCACGTCGCGGCCGTGCCATGTGCCGAACTTGAACACGTTTTTGTGACCAGACCCACTCTTCACGTTGATGCCGAGCGAGGCGAAGCTGATTTCCTTCTCGCAAACGAATCCGTTTGTCTCCATCACTTCCGCATCGTACCAGCCAGTGCCGAGGATGTAGCCGATCCGCGGCTTTTCGAAATAGCGGTAGTCGAACCTGCTCGTAACCTGATCCTTCATCCGCATGTACATGACGATTCCGACCTTCGGATCCCTTTGCAATGACTGACAAAGACGGCCCATGATTGTTTCCTCGATGCGTCGAGTGGTGAGTGACGCGAGCGGCACCTTAACAGAAACAGAAAAGCTGGACAAGTTATGTCCAGCTTTTTATGACAGGTTTCCCTTCTTCATATCCGGATGCTGTTTGAACACCGACGATGACATTCTCATGAAACTCATTCAAATTTTTCGCACCTGAGTATGTGCACGCACTGCGAACACCAGCCGTGATTTCGTCGATAATATCCTCAACACTTTCCTGACCCGGATTCAGATACATGCGCGTTTGACTGACACCTTCTTCAAAAAATTCTTTTTGTGCTTGTTCAAACGGATCTGTGTGTTCTGTACGATTTGTTACAGCTCTTCGAGAGACCATCCCAAATTGTTCTTTGTACATTCTCCCCTGTTCATCGAACTGAACATCCGCGGGACTCTCATACGTTCCAGCAAACCATGTTCCGATCATCACTGAGTGAGCACCCGCAGCAAGAGCGAGTGCGACATCGCGCGGATGTTTGATTCCACCGTCTGCACAGACGAATGCTCCCTGTGTACGTGCATATTTCGAAACTTCATGTACAGCGGAAAATTGCGGACGTCCAACCCCCGTTGTCATACGTGTTTTACATGCACCACCCGGACCAACACCGACTTTCAAATGTGTTGCACCCGCATCAATCAAATCTTTCGCCGCTGCCTCACTAACAACGTTTCCTGCCATGATCGGTTTGTCATTTCCAACGATCGCGCGCGTTTTCTTAACGGCATCCATCATCATCTTTTGATGTCCGTGTGCCGTATCAAGAACAATCATATCGACCCCAATCTGTTTTAATTGATCAAGTGTTTCATCGAGTCCTGACCGAATACGAACAGCTACGGCTGTGAGTAAATGTCCATTCGAATTCAATGCTGGTTTATATTGAACTGCACGAACACATCCTTTCTTTGTCATCACACCCGCAAGTGTTCCGTCCGTATTCACAACCGGAACGATTGACACACGACGGTCATGCAATGTTTGAAAAATTTCTTTTGGCGACATCGAGCTCGGCACCGTAATCAAATCGCGCGTCATCGTGTCACAAACCCGATTGTACCGATCGCGACGATAGGCATCTTTCTCTGTAAAAATTCCAACTGGTTTGTTTTGTTGATCGACAATGATCACCGCACGATGTGCACGTTTATTAATGAGATTCAATGCTGTTTGAACGGATTCTTGCTCATCCAGAACAATCGGTGTTTCAAAAACCGGATGGCACACTTTCGTCGCACGCACGATCTCCTCAATGCGTTCCATAGACATATCTTGTGTCAAAACCACCATTCCACCCCGACGCGTCACTGTCTCTGCCATTCGCTTTCCTGCCACGGCCGTCATATTTGAAACAATAATCGGCAGTGTCATTCCTGTTCCATCCTGAGGCGAAAGATCGACGTGCATACGCGACACGACGTCGGAAAACTGCGGCATAAGAAAAACGTCTTGATACGTCAGCTCTTTTTGCGCATCATCTGGATGGAGAAATTTCATAATCGATCCGTCAACTCGATTAATTAAATGAAATCTTCTTTTCTGACACCTCCGGAATTACGGGAAGTTCATCGAGTTTCAACATTTTTTTCAGCGTGTCAACTTCTTTATCCGTGAGCAATCGCCATTTGCCGATACCGAGATCATCGAGATCAATGTTCATTACACGAATGCGACGCAACTTTCGCACTTCGTAACCAAGGACTTCACACATGCGACGGATCTGTCGATTCTTCCCTTCCGTCAAAATGATCTTAAATGTGTCTTCATCCACACGCGTGACCTTCGCTGGTTTGGTCATCTCGTCGAGGATCACAAGACCTTTCGCCATTTGATTCAACGCATGATCATCAATTGTTCGATTCACTGTGACAAGATACTCTTTTTCATGATCGAAACGCGGATGGGTGATGTGTTCGGAAAGGATTCCGTCGTTCGTAAGAAGAAGCAATCCAGAAGAAGCGACATCGAGTCGGCCGATTGGAAAAATTCTCTCTGGATAATTTATGTATTCAATGACGTTGTCATGCATCTTTGGATCAACGGATGTAATGAGTCCGACCGGTTTGTTGAACGCAATGTAAATACTTTTCGGTTTTGCTTTCTGAACCAATTGACCCTCCACAAAAATCTCATCGGATTCATCCACTTGCATACCGAGTACTGCCATTTTCTTATTCACAATGACCTGAGAAATCTCAATCAACCCGTCGACATGACGTCGTGAACCAATTCCGCGATCTGCAAGATATTTATTGAGACGTGTTTTCATACAGACAAAGGATAACAAACGTGAACAAAGGTGAACAGAGGCCTAGGATAATAATTCCACTTCTTCTGACAACTTCAGCCATTCATCTTCTTTGCGTTTATATTCTTCATCGAGTTCCGTGAGTCGAGTCGCTTTTTCCGGAGCGTACTCGGTTGGAAATTCGAAATAGAATTTCAGGATATCGCTTCGTTCTTTGTCGAGTGTCTTCATCACCTTCTCGAGACGTTCGACGGCGCGTTTTAATTCTTTTAATTTTTCGCGATGCATGATTCGTTGCAACCCTCCCTCCGACTCCCTCCCTCGAAGGGCGGGAGAGTTCGCGGTTGAATCGCCAGATTCAGTGACCATAATTTCCGCCAAGTCCGAAACATATTCTTCATATGTTCCAGGATAATTTCGAAGTGATCCATGCCGAATTTCGAGGACACGGTCGCATAAGGCGTTTACGAATGTGCGGGCGTGGGAGACGAAGATGACTGTGCCCTCGTATTTTTTCAACGCAACAGCCAATGATTCAGCTGTTTCGACATCGAGATGGTTCGTTGGCTCATCGAGAAGTAATACGGAATGTTCGTGCAACAAAATTCCTGCAAGGCACAATCGTGCACGTTCACCACCCGAGAGAACACTCGTTGGTTTCTCAAGATCGTCATCGCGAAAGAGAAAGTTTCCCGCCATCATGAGAATACGTTCACCTGCAGTAATGTGCGGAGCCATGCGCATCAGATAATTCAAAACCGTTTCATTTGGAATCAACGTCGCATCAACCTTCTGATCGTAATATCCGATATCCGCATGATGCCACCATTTTAATTTTCCGCTGATCGGTTCAAGTAAACCAGCGAGTGTTTTTAGCACCGTCGTTTTTCCCTGTCCGTTTTCTCCCGCGATCACAACTTTCTCGCCACGCTGAATTTCGAATGATACATGATCGACGATCACCTTCTCGCCATACCCGACCGAAAGATCTTCCGCGTGGACAGCGGGACCCGGCGGAACGTGCGGACATGGAATCGCAATCTTTGTTGTCGCGAGATCCGCATGCACGCTCGCGATTTTCTTTCGAAGTTTGTCGATGTGTTTCGATTTACTTTGCGCACGCGACGCCATCGTTGCCTTTGCGCCAAATCGATCAACGAATTCCTGATGATGCTCAATTTCCCGAGCCAGTTTTTTGTTCGTGCGAAGAGCAAATTCCTTTTGTTCTTCCTTGAACACTAAATATGCCTCAACGGTTCCGTTGTAAATTGTAAGCTCGCCGCGTTCGAGCTCGAATGTTGTGGTACAGGTATTTTCGAGAAACTCCCGATCATGAGCGACAAGGATGAAACTGCCTTTATACGATTTCAAAAAATGTTCGAGCAGGAGCAACGTATTCAAATCGAGATAGTTGACTGGCTCATCGAGCA
>CAYHDY010000008.1:28255-31857 GCA_964355525.1 uncultured Gammaproteobacteria bacterium
GATTTATTGAGATGATTCACTTCGAGCAACGGACGCGACATAGTGCGACAATACTAGCACAAAAATAAAAAACCGACCTCTTGTGAAGTCGGAAGCTGCTACCAATTCTCGGGAATAAGATCTTCGCGGCGTTGCCACAGGTAGATGGCTGGATCTTTGTGATGCGTTGGATCGATGACGCACGTCCCGCATACGGCCAGCATCTGATTCTTGAAATCCTCGACAACTCGATCATAAAGGGTTATCGGAAACTTCTTTGAATGGATGGTCATCAGACCCTTGTACTTCACGTAACGCATATCCTTGAAAAACGCCTCGTCCGGATTCTGGAACCGTTCGAGATCAACGTACACATAAGGTGTTTTGTCCGCGTAATCGAGTGTGAATACCATTCCGGGAGCAAGTTCGATGACTATTTCGAATTGGTATTGTTGTTCTCCGCAGAATTCGTAGCCTTTGCCGAGTTCGAGAATGCGATCCACGAAAGCTTGGTCACGAATGAGTTTCGCCCATTGCATGATCGGTTCATCTTCGGGATCGAACGGTGTGTTCCCTGCAAACACAACCTTTTCAGAATTCAGTTGCAGCACTTCGAACAAGAAACCCGTGTCGTCATTGCTTGTAAGCCGAACATGTGCCATTTCATACGGACCGGGAGGACCAAACAGCTTGAGGAACTTCGGACTCGTCAAAAGACGAAGAGCGTATACGTCAGCGAACGAAGACCCGATCCGGTTATAGAGCTCATGGCTGTACAAGATGCGTCCGTCACACGAACATGGATCATGTGATGCGGGGCTCGAATAGACGGTGAGATCGAAGATCAAGGGCTTACTCGTCGGATTGATTCGATTCCAGACGTTGCGTGTGAGCGGAATGATTCGTGTCTGATGTGAAAGAGCGAGCGGCATCGTTTTTTCCTCGTTGTTTGCGATTGATTTCGCGCGTGCACCATAACGTAAAAATCCCTTCACGTCAACAATTCGGGAAAACAAAAACCCCTCGATCATCTCGAGGGGTTTTGTCTCTACTGATTTTTATTATCGATCTTGAAAGCTGTGTGAATCCAACACCACGCCGTAAAACTCTCGAGGAGAGCAATCCATGCGACAACGAAGATGAGCCAGTTAACCCAGACGATTGGATACGTCGGCGCCCACGGACCGAGCCACCAAAACGCAAGAAGAAAACGTAGGACGCGATCGAGTTTGCCCAAATTTTGCTTGATCATAACGATATTGTTCTTTCGAACATAAGAATAATTTATTTAAAGTTTCTTCGTCTTTAATCGAAGTGAATTTCCAACCACGCTTACACTCGAAAACGCCATGGCAGCGCCGGCGAAGATCGGATTGAGAAGCAGACCGAAAAACGGAAAGAATAAACCGGCGGCAAGCGGGATGCCGATGATGTTGTAGAAGAATGCCCAGAATAAATTCTGTTTGATTCCTCGCATGGTGATTTTTGAGAGCTGAATCGCTTTCACAAGTTTCAACAGATCTCCGCCAAGAAGTGTAATTCCAGCAGACTCAATCGCAACATCTGTCCCCGTTCCCATCGCAATCCCAACATCCGCTTGCGCGAGAGCTGGAGCATCATTGATTCCATCGCCCGCCATCGCAACAATTTTTCCTTGCAACTGAAGTTCTTTTATTTTTTCGAGCTTATCGTGAGGCATCACCTCTGCAACAACAACGTCGATGCCTACTTGCTTGGCGATAAACTGTGCTGTGTTCTTATGATCTCCGGTCAGCATCACAATTTTGATTCCGCGTTTATGCAATTTCGCAATCGCTTCGATTGCCTCCGGTTTAATTGCATCGGCCACAAGAACAATTCCGAGCACAGACTCTTTTGTTGCAAGAAGAACGGGAGTCTTCCCTTCTCGTGTCGATGACTCAATGAGCGCTTCATCGAATGACAGATTCAGATCACGCATCAGTGTTATGTTGCCGGCGTAATACACGATTCCGTCGATTGTTCCACGAAGTCCTTGTCCTTTGATAATTTCGAACTGACTTGTAACGAGCAAATCAAACTTCTTCTCTTTTGCATATGCGACAATTGCTTCCGCGATGGGATGTTCTGATTTTGATTCAAGAGAAGCAAGAATCGAAAAGAGTTTCGGATCGGTTATTCCACCAACAACTTCCGGCTTCCCTTTTGTGATCGTTCCCGTTTTATCGACGACAACTACGTTTACTTGATGAAGTTTCTCGAGTGTTGCGGCATCTTTAATCAGAATTCCTTCACGCGCACCTTTCCCAACACCAACAATGATCGCGGTCGGGGTCGCGAGGCCGAGTGCACACGGACAAGCAATAACAAGAACACCGACAAAACAGGTGAGACCAAACGAAAGCGCTTGTGCAAATCCGATCGTTCTTGTTCCGATAACAAGCCAAAGAATAAGCGACACAAATGCGATAACGAGAACGATCGGAACAAATATACCGGAGATTTTATCCGCGAGCGCTTGGATCGGCGCCTTGCTTCCCTGCGCGTCTTCCACCATTTGAATAATGCGTGCAAGCATGGTTTCCGATCCGATCTTTGTTGCTTTCATGGTAAACGATCCTGTTGTGTTCATGGTTCCGGCAATAACATGATCGTCAATTTTCTTCTCAACAGGAATCGGTTCTCCCGTAATCATCGCTTCGTCGACGAATGAAGATCCTTCCATCACAACTCCATCGACAGGAATCTTTCCCGCCGGTTTTACAATGAGCAAATCTCCATGAATGACTTGATCGAGCGGAAGCTCGATTTCCTTTCCGTCTCGAATCACGAGTGCCGTCTTTGCCTGCAACGTCAATAATTTCTCAATGGCATCTCCTGTTTTGATTTTCGATCGCGCCTCGAGGTATTTTCCAAGGGCGATGAACGCAATGACGATAATCGTCACATCAAAGTATACGACTTCGACATTCAAAAACGGCTTCAACGATTCTTCGAACGCCGTTATGACGAAACTATACAAATATGCGGCGAGTGTTCCCATTCCGATAAGCGTGTCCATGTTCGCTTTTCCATATCGAATGAATCGATAGAGTCCGAGCAAGTACGGTTTTCCAACGACGAAAAATGTATATGTCGCGAAGAGCGGTAGAAGATGATGGAAAAACTCCTTCCAGAAAATCGTCATGGCTGCGATAACCTGAAACTGCGCAAGAAGATCCCAACTCATCAAAAATAAACTGACGATCGCAAGCGGAATGACGGACAACACGGAATTTCGCATTTGCTTTAACTCTGCAAGCTTTTCTTTTTTGGATTGATTGAGTCCAAGATGTGCTGCGTGTTCATCCGCCGTCATATGCATCGATTCCGCGGTCATCTTCATACTTGGAGCTGCGGCAACGACATTGTCATCTTTAATCGAATACCCAAGTGTATCAAGTGCCTGCGACATTTTTGCAGCATCAACCTTTGATTCATCAAATTGGATCTTTGCTTTTTCCGTTCCATAATTTACATCCACCGATTCCACACCGTCCATTTTCTTCAATGCCTTCTCAATCGTAAGAACACAGCTCGCGCAATGCATGCCGTGAATCGAAAAAGTTTGTTTCGTCATATTAAATTACGTTTAAAGTCCCTCG